>NZ_JADGLW010000002.1:0-458143 GCF_015235105.1 Jeotgalicoccus nanhaiensis | reverse complement strand
TATTAATAAGTATAATAATGAGCGCTATCAATGGGGACTAAATAAGATGACCCCGGCACAATACAGGGGTCATCTACTCACAGCGTAACGCTTTTATTAAATTGTCTATTTTATAGGTTATAGTTCATTCAATACTCCGAAGCGTTTAATTAAAAAATTTTCACCTCCAAAATGGAGGGAAAGTTCTGTTATAATATAAATATTAAACCATGTCCCGGTAGCTCAGCTGGATAGAGCAGCGCCCTCCTAAGGCGCAGGCCGCGGGTTCGACTCCCGCTTGGGACGTTAAAACATTTAGTTAAAATATCAGCTCTCATTCCAAGGTGGAATGGGAGCTTTTCTAATACTCGATAATAATTCTTAAAATTTTGTAAATTTCAAGAATTTTGTGAAAAAGTTTAGTATCCTAGGTAAGAATACACTTTTATGGAGGTCAAAAATGAAATATAAGAATCGTTTAATTGTACCGACACTCGTTTCAACGAGTCTGCTGGCATCAACAATGGTTGCTAATGCAGAAGAAGTAGATCAGGATGAGCAGTACCAGAATTCGAACACAGAAGAATACGCGGTAAGTGAAGAAGAGTCGGAAAGAGAGCTCGACTTTATTGAATCAGAAGAAGAGTCTGAAGATGAAGAATCGAATGAGAACAGTGAAGATAAAACGTCAGATGAAGCTGATGAAGAAAGTTCCGAATTAGAAGAGACAGCGGAAGCTGAAGAAGTTGCTGAAAATGAATTAGATGAAAGTAATATTGAAGAACAGGCTACTGAAGAACCTGCAGAAACACCGGTGGAAGAACCAGCAGAAGTAAACACTGTTGAAGAGGAAAATGCTGAGACAGCTGAAGAACAAGTTGAGGAAGCGGCTAAGCCTGCGGTATCTGAAGAAACTGTAGAGACTACTGCAGCGGAAGAAGTGGTTGAAGAAGACACTGCAGTTGAAACAGAAGCGGAACCAGACGCTGAACAAGAACAGGAAGTTGAACCTGAAGTATCAGCAGAGACTGAAGCTGCAGTGGCATCAGAAGAAGCAGAAACTGAAGAAACAGCCGAAAACATTCCGACTGAACCAGCGGAAGACCAAGTTCAAGAAACACAAGAATCTGAAGATGTTCAATCTGAAGAAACTGATGCAACTGAAGAAGCTGAACAACTATCAGAAATCGAAGCTGAACCAGCAACTGAAGAAGCAGCTGCTGAAGTTGACGAATCAGAAGAAGCACCTACATACAAATATAATTCTGATTCCCTAAAAGAAGAGCTTGAGAATTTATCTGCAGAGGGACAAGCTGCTTTCTTAGAAGAGAATGAGGATAATATCGAAGCGGACGAACAAATGTTAGCTGATTTAACTGAATCGCTTGCTTTAGAGAATGAAGAGTTAAATAGAGAGGAAGTCTACGCTGCAGCGAGCACCGTGAGCACCATGTCATTATCTGACGCAATTACTGACATCAACCAGTATATAGCTGACAATAATTTTGATGTGGCAGAGATTAAATATGATTATATTCCTAACCTGCCGAAATACGCATATCACTCCGATTATGGCTGGGAGCCTGAGAACGGTGAGGTCGGAAAGCCTAAGGGTGTCGTACTTCACGATGTTGGTAACGAGAACTCAACTATATACGGTGAAATTGAATATATGTCGCGTAACTGGGAGAACGCTTTTGTACATGCGTTTGTAGATGCGGATAATATTATTCAGGTGGCAGACACAGATTACCTGGCCTACGGTGCGGGTCCTGTTTCAAATGATATGCACATGCACGTTGAATTAATGCGTTACGATAATGCGCATGACTTTGCGAAGTCGATTAACAACTATGCAGACTATATTGCGAACCTCTTATACAAACACAAGTTGCCGGTAGTCAGTGCTGAGGAAACAGGCGAGGGGACCTTATATTCTCACGTTGCAGTTTCGAATCACTTAGGCGGAACAGCTTCACCTGACCCTTATGAATACTTTGCACGTTTTGACTATGAATATAATGACGTAATTAATCTGATCGGCCAGCGCTACAACGACATGTACAATAAACTTACTGCGCCTGAGATTTCTATGCCTGTTGAGGAAGGAAATACAGATTTAGTCGCTGAAGTTAATCCCAATAACCTCGGCTTATACGAAAGTGTGACTGATGTCAGAACTAAAAATGCTGACGATCTTTTAGGCCAGCAGTTCCGTGTAGTCAGAACGGCGACTTACAACTATGATGATTATTACCTTCTTGAAGACGAGAACGGCGTTTCCCTCGGCTGGATGTATGCTGGTGATTTAACGACATCAGATTATGTTCCGGAAGCTGAAGAAGATGAAAACCTCGAGGAGGAAAAACCTGCAGAAACTGAAACTCCAAAAGAACCGGCTGAATCAGAAGAAAGTATATCTGAAGAAAAAGAGGACACAGATAACAGCACGGATAACGAGTCAAATCAAAACGAAGAAGAATCAAATGAATTTTTAGAAGATGAGGAAGCTAACGATATTCCGGATGAAGATTCAGACAATGAATCCGTGAGCGATGATAACGAGACCGAAGAAGAATCAGCATCTGAAACTCCGGAAGCTTCAGATGACGATACTGAAGGCACGGACCAGCCTTCAAGAGACCATGAGGAATCAGCTGAACTTGAAGTTCAGGAAGAAAGAGAAGTTTTATCTTCTATAGAAGATGGAGCAACGGGGATCCGCGTAGTTAGTGAATCTGATGAACTGGACGGTAAGTCATTGGCTGTGACGGTCTTGAACCCGTCAAACGCAATTAATGCAGCACATGATTTATACGACATCCATGTTCTTGACGAGAATGGATTGCTGTACAATCTGCAAAACCCGGTGACAGTGTACCTGCCTGCGAATGGCTACGTGTCGAACGTTTACTACCTGGGTGATATCGGTGAAACGCTGGAAGCGGTGAACTACAGAACTGAAGACGGATACGCTGTTTTTAATGTAAACAGCTTCAGTCAGTACGCGGTAGTTTACGGTAATGACAACGAAGACAATACAGCATTGCCGGTACTTACAGGCGAGAATGATACTGGCGGAGAAGAAGGCACGGCTGACAAAGCGAACGAACACCAGACTGTTTACACTGAGCAGGATGTGGATTCAGCAGAAGAAACAGCCCCGGCTGCTTCGAATGATGTCAGCCAGGATGGCTCTGAAGAAGCTGAAGAAGCTGAAGAAGCAGAAATGCTGCCTGACACAGGAACACCGGCACAAAACACATCAATATTTGCTGCGATCTT
Organism: Jeotgalicoccus nanhaiensis; assembly: GCF_015235105.1. Lineage (NCBI taxonomy): Bacteria > Bacillati > Bacillota > Bacilli > Caryophanales > Staphylococcaceae > Jeotgalicoccus > Jeotgalicoccus nanhaiensis. The sequence goes on along the minus strand of NZ_JADGLW010000002.1, from coordinate 454,879 downwards.
AGCAGCACTTGGACTAGGCTTCCTGGTGAAAAGAAGAAAAACGACAGAAAAATAAATAATTAAATATAAGCCTCCAGACCGGTTGATGATGTGTGTATCAGATGCATCTCACTGCCGGTTTGAGAGGCTTCTTCTATATAAATGAGCCTTTGACGTCCTGGGAGGGATCCGAACCCCCGGCCGATGCCTTAGAAGCGAATAAATATAATTTTCTTTCTGAATATTGTTTTAAAAACTGAATAACGAATGCCGATTCTCATCTTCCCCTTGAATATTATCCGTGATTCGTCTACAATTACTTCTCGAGAGACAATCGAATAACTTTGGAGAATGTTGTTTATTCGTGTCAGACGTGTGCTGTACCGGTGATGATTTTACCGGCGGTACAATCAAGGGAGTGGAAAGTTCGTTTCCGCTCCTGTTTAACCATATAGACATCTTAAAACTCTCTAAATGATTTTAGAGAGTTTTTTAATTACCGGATAATAAAAAGATTCACCCTGCGAGGAGATTATACATGAGTAAATTTGATGAACAGATATTAGTAGTAAAACGCGACACATTATTTAATGGGGAAGCGCATGCTTTTAACGGCTTTATTTCTAAAGACGACAACCGCTACAAGGAAATCGTGAAGTCATTCGGCGATTTTGAAGTGAAGCGCCGCGGTGATATGGAAGAGGATCCAGGCTACAAGCAGCTGATCAGCTACTGCATTATTACCAACAGTGACGAAACGCTTGTCTACAAACGTCTTGAAGGCGGCGGCGAGGCGCGTCTCCACGGTCTTCTTTCGATCGGGGTCGGCGGCCATATGAATGATGTTGAGTCTGAAGAGAATATCAACGGCAAGCTCCGCGTTAACGCTGCACGCGAGCTTGAAGAGGAAGTCGGCTTAAGTGCTGACGACGTGAGAAATATTGAAATTCACGGCTTAATCAACGATGACGATAACGAAGTCGGCAAAGTTCACATCGGTCTCGTTTTAAAAATCGACGTTGAAAAAGATAAAATTATTAATAAAGAAGAGGACACCATTGCACTTGAATGGGTTAAAAACGATGTCCTCGAAACGATGTCTCCGTACGAATCGTGGAGTGAACTGATTATCCGTGATGCTTATGGACAATAAGGTTACGACGCACCACAGATTTATTAAGAAGTTCGAACGCGATCTGAAGGCTTATTTTGACGCTGGAGATGACGCGCGTTTCCTGTCAACGTTTTCTAAGTACACGAATCTCACAGAACCGTCAGAGCACGCTGAAGAGATGCTGTATGAAACACTGCTCCGGTCGAAACGTCCGGGGGAGCTCGTTGATTATTCTCTTGAACAGATGAACAACGGCGACGGCAATTACGAAACGCATATGGTATATATGCTGCAGGCGTTATCCGATATGGGCAATTACGAAGAGGTGCTGGAGTTTTCCGGCCACCTGCTCGAAGAGCCGATTCCTCAAGGTTTCCGCATCGATATTTTGTCCTTGAGACAAAATGCAGCCAACAAGCTCCGCGGAATGCTGAGCGACCAGGAACCGGTTATCTCTAAAGAGGAATTCGATAAATTCAACCTGTTTCAGCAGCTTGAATTTGTGGAAAAGATTACGGCAGCGCACGATATAACCTATACGAATCTCATAACAGAAGCTTTCAGCGAGGCAAATCGCAACGAGCTTAAGACTGCTATGCTTTTATATTTGCGAAGCGTACGTTCTAATGGTACGCTAACCATTGAGAAATGCGGTGTGAAGATGACAGTGCAGCCGGCAGAGCTCGGCAGTCTGGAAGAGTATTTTATCGTCAAGGATGTCCTGCCGAAGGTGCTGGATGAAGTTGAACAGTTCAACCCGTCCTTTACCGAGGCAGCGACAGAGCTCCTTATGGGGCACGCGATATACATGTATCCGGTGCAGCCTGATTTTACGGCTGAAGCGGCAGTGAAAGCTTACTGTGAACGTATTGAAGAAATGCTCGGCATGCCCGCGTCTTACGATGCGGACGCTACAGTCAAACACTGGCTTGGTGAAATCGAACGCGAGATCGCAGAGAATTCGCTGTAAATCAATCATTTGAATCAATATTTGTATGTGTTATAATATACAGGTTAATTGAAAAAACGACTTAATGGAGGAAAATGTATTATGTCTCAAACATGGGAAAAACAAGAAGGTAACGAAGGGATTTTAACAATTACAATTCCAGCTGAAGAATTAAACACTGCTTTAGATGAAGCATTTAAAAAAGTTTCTAAGGACATTAACATGCCTGGATTCAGAAAAGGTAAAGTACCCCGTCAAATGTTTGAAAAACGTTTCGGTGTAGAATCTCTTTACCAGGATGCATTAGACATTCTGTTACCTGAAAACTACGCGAAAGCTGTTGATGAAGCTGGTATTACACCGGTTGCTCAGCCTGACGTGGATGTTGAACAGATCGAAAAAGGTAAAGATGTTATTCTTAAAGCAACTGTTACAGTTGAGCCTGAAGTTAAACTTGGCGAATACAAAAACCTTGAAGGTGAAGAAATCGACACTGACGTGACTGACGAAGAAGTTGATCACCAGATCGATCACATCCTTACTGAGTACTCTGATTTAGTTGTTAAAGAAGAAGGCACTGTTGAAGAAGGCGACATCGCTACTATCGATTTCCACGGATTCGTTGACGGCGAAGCTTTCGAAGGCGGACACGCTCATGACTACGAAATTGAAGTCGGTTCAAACTCATTCATCCCGGGCTTTGAAGAGCAGATGGTCGGCATGGAAATAGGCGAAGAGAAAGACGTTAACGTGACTTTCCCTGAAGAGTACCACGCTGAAGAGTTAGCTGGTAAGGAAGCTGTATTCCAAGTTAAAGTGAACTCACTTAAGCAAAAAGAAACTCCGGAATTAACAGATGAGTTCGTATCAGAACTTGAAAACCGCGACGCTAAAACTGTCGACGAATTAAAAGCTGCACTTAAAGATGAAGTGAAAGCTCAAAAAGAAAACAACTACGAAGTAACATTAAAAGAAAGCCTTGTTGCTAAAGCAGCTGACAATGCTGACATCGATGTACCGGATGCAATGGTGGATACAGAAACTTCACGCATGCTGCAGGAGTTCGAACAGAACTTATCACAGCAGGGTCTGAACCTTGAACTTTACACACAGCTGTCAGGTCAGGACGAAAACGCCCTCCGCGAACAGATGAAAGAAGATGCTCTGAAACGCGTACGTACTAACTTAACGTTAAGACAAATCGCTGAAGAGGAAAACATCGAAGTGACTGACGAAGATGTAGATGCTGAAATTAACCGTTTAGCTGAACAATTCGGCATGCCTGCTGACGATGTGAAAAAAGCACTCGGCGATGCAACGATGATTAAAGAAGATGTTAAAATCCAAAAAGCTTTAAACGTATTGGTAGACAACCGTAAAAAAGCTGAGTAATCTATAAATTGAACCACATACATGAAAAGCTCTGCACGTCTAGTGTAGAGCTTTTCATCAATATGCAGCTCAATTGATTTAAGATAGATTTTCTAGTATATTTTATTGGAAGTATATAATGAGGTGTATATAAATGTTTAAATTTAACGAAGATGATACAGATTTAACCTGCTCTTTCTGCGGTAAAGATCAGGAACAGGTCAAAAAACTTATTGCCGGCAGCGGCGTGTACATTTGTAACGAATGTATCGAGCTCTGCTATGAAATTATAGAAGAAGAACTGAAGATGGATACGACTGCAGTTTTCGATTATATTCCGAAACCTCAGGAGATTTTAGAGTCTCTTGACGAGTATGTAATCGGCCAGCTGAATGCTAAACGCGCACTCAGCGTTGCTGTCTACAACCACTACAAACGCATTAACAATATGGGCGAAGATGAAGTTGAAATTGCGAAGAGCAACATCGCTTTAATCGGTCCGACAGGAAGCGGTAAAACACTGCTTGCACAAACACTTGCACGCTCATTAAACGTGCCGTTTGCAATTGCGGATGCGACGAGCCTGACTGAAGCGGGTTACGTCGGTGACGACGTTGAGAACATTCTGCTCCGTTTAATCCAGGCAGCGGACTTCGATGTTGAACGTGCGGAACAAGGTATTATTTATGTCGACGAAATCGATAAAATCGCGCGCAAGAGCGAAAACACTTCGATTACAAGAGACGTATCCGGTGAAGGTGTCCAGCAGGCCCTTCTTAAAATCTTAGAAGGTACAACAGCAAGCGTGCCGCCTCAAGGCGGACGCAAGCACCCGAACCAGGAGTCTATCCAGATCGATACGACGAATATCCTGTTTATTCTCGGCGGTGCCTTCGACGGTATGGAAGACATCATTAAACGCCGTCTCGGCGACAAGGTAATCGGCTTCGGCGGTGCAACTGAGGACTTCTCAGACAAAGATGCGCTGATGGCGAAAGTCCGTCCCGATGACCTTCAGAGTTACGGCCTGATTCCTGAATTTATCGGCCGTGTGCCGATTATCAGCTATCTTGAAGAACTCGATGTCGACGCCTTGAAATCTATTTTAACAGAGCCGAAAAACGCGCTTGTTAAACAGTATACGAGAATGATGGCAATCGACGACGTTGAACTGATCTTTGAAGAGGATTCACTCGATGCAATCAGTGAACTTGCTATTGAACGTAAGACAGGTGCCCGCGGACTGCGCTCTATTATTGAAGAACGCATGGTGGACATTATGTTTAAAGTTCCTTCAAATGACGATATTAAGAAAGTCGTTATTACACGGGAAACGATTATCGATGAAAAAGATCCGCTGATTTACGATGCAGAAGGCAACGAAATTAGAGCAGACCAGAAAAGTGCATAAATACTAGAGGCTGTCATTGCGACAGCCTTTTTTAAAGGAAGTGACAAGATGAAAATTAATCCAAGTAATGTAGATATTATAATTTCCGCAGTATCTAAAGAGCAGTACCCTGAAACAGGTCTGAAAGAGATTGCCTTAAGCGGACGCTCGAATGTCGGCAAGTCATCTTTTATAAATGCAATCTGCGGCAGAAAAGGTGTTGCACGGACATCTTCAAAACCGGGTAAAACGATTACGCTGAACTTTTATAATGCGGACAACAAGTTTGTCTTCGTCGATGTGCCGGGTTACGGGTATGCGAAACAGTCGAAATCAGAACGCGAAAAGTGGGGCGGCATGATTGAAGGCTATCTTAAAAACCGCGAAACTTTATCGTGTGTCGTGCAGCTGATCGATCTCCGCCATCCGCCGACAAATGATGATATCGCGATGTATGACTTCTTAAAATATTACGAGCTGCCGGTCATTATCGTGGCAACAAAATCGGATAAGATTGCCCGCGGCAAAATACAAAAGCATATCAGCGTGATTAAAAGAGAGCTTGAGATGGAGCCGGAAGACCAGATTTTTCCATTTTCATCTGTAGATAAAGTGAAATTGCCTGAAATTATGACAGCTTTACAAAAGTTTGTCTAGATTGCTTGATATCTATCTAATTTATAATTAGTATAAATAGGGAATAGGTAAACTCGCGCATTTTAAAAAATATGTGCGGATTAGTTTTGAGGGGGCATTATAGTGCATATTATTGCATTAAGTCTAAATTATAAAAATACCGGTGTGGAAGAGCGTGAGCAGGTTACCTTCCAGGACGATGAAGTCGTTGAAGCGCTGCACAAGCTGCGCGAGCAGAAGAGTATTTTGGAAGCGACATTGCTGTCGACGTGCAACCGCACGGAACTTTATGTCGTGAGTGATCAGGAACATACGGGGGCGTATTATTCCAGAAAATTTCTCGCGGACTGGTTCGACGTTGATTATGAAAAAATTAAGCAGCTGACGGATATGAAAGTGGCAGATGAGGCCGTGTCTCATCTCTTTAAAGTAACAGCAGGACTCGATTCTATGGTGCTCGGCGAAACGCAGATTCTCGGACAAATCAGAGACGCGTTTTTAACAGCCCAGGAAGAACATACGACAGGGACCATCTTTAATAAGCTGTTTAAAGAAGCGATCACTGTCGCGAAACGCGGTCATAACGAAACCGATATTTCGAAAAATGCAGTATCGATTTCTTATGCTGCGGTGGAACTTGCTAAACGCATCTTTGCGAACGTTAAAAAGAGCCGGGTGCTCGTTATCGGCGCAGGCGAAATGGCGGAAGAATCACTCTTGAATTTAACATCAAACGGCATCGAAGATGTTGTCGTCTTAAACCGCTCGCTGGAAAAAGCGGAAGAGCTTGCTGCACGCTTTAACGGCCGTGCAGAGAACCTGCACGCCCTGGAGTCTGAATTAAAAGAAGCGGATATCGTTATTTCAAGCACATCGTCACCGGATTATGTCATTAAAAAAGATATGATCGATGAGGTCAATAAAACAAGAGGCACTTCACCGCTGATTCTGATTGATATCGCGCTGCCGAGAGACATCGATCCTGCCATTGATTCGAGCGGCAATGTATATATGTACAATGTCGACGATCTGCAGGGCTTAGTCGATGCTAACCTCGCTTCACGCGAAGAAGAAGCAGAGAAGATTATGGCAATGATCGACGGCACGACAGCGGAATTCGAAGAGTGGCTGAACGTGCAGGGTGTCGTGCCTGTTATCCAGGCAATGCGCACGAAGTCACTTAACATTCACGACGAAACGCTGGATTCTCTAGAGCGCAAGCTGCCGGATATGTCCGACCGCGAACGCACGGTGATCTCAAAACATATGAAGAGTATTATTAACCAGATGCTGAGAGACCCGATTATCTTTACGAAAGAAATCGCCGGCGACAAAAAGCGCGATGAAAAGCTTGAAGATATTATGGCGATGTTCCACATCGAGGAAGAAGTCGAGGCTCAGCGCGAAGTTTCGAACTCCAAACAGAGAGAAAAACTGCAAGCAAGAAAAGAACAGCTTAACCTTAATTAGCAGGGTGGATATCTTATGGATATGATGTTCCGCATTCAAGAAATTATATTACTGTTATATTTTATCAGCCTTTCTGCACTGTCATATGATTTGTTTTTAAGAAATCGACAAGTCAGAAAGGTTTCTCTGTATGTGCTGACCCCTGCTGTTATACTGCACTTTTTGTCGGTAGTGCAGCTCGGGGTCCAGCTCGGCAGAATTCCGATTCTGACACTCGCTGAAAGTATCTTCAGCTTAAGCCTGATACTGATCATCGTTGGAATTATTCATTTTATAAGGACGAAGTCGGAATTTATACTGCTGTTTTACTTAATGATTACTATATTTTTAATGACGATTTATACATTTTCATCGCTGAACTTCAGCTCGACGGCGCTGACGCTTGAAATTGTCAACGAACTTTTAGTCGTTCATGTGGGCAGTGCGCTGCTCGCTTATGTCGTCTTCTTTATCGGCATGCTGAACGCCGTTATATACTTAATTCAGCGCCGGAATTTAAAAGAGAAAAAGTTCAATAGAAGTTTCTTTTCGCTGTTCAGTATCGGCACGGCGGAAAAAGTAATGCTCAGACTGACCTTTATCGGTGTGATTTTAATGAGTATAAGTATTATAATAGGAATCGTCTGGGGACTCCAGATTATCGGTCCTTCTGTTCTCTACGACCCGAAAGTTATCGGCACCGTGTGTGTTATTATTATGTACAGCATCATTTTAACAATGGTTAAATTTAAAGCCGATACGGCTAAGTTTGCCGTCTACAGCATCGCAATTTTTGTGCTGGTCATGCTGAATTATTTAATTCTTTCAGAAATATCCAATTTTCATTTCTGGTCACTTTAAGGAGAGTATAAAATATGAGAAAAATTATTGTTGGTTCACGCCGGAGCGGCCTTGCTTTAACGCAGTCGAAGCAGTTTATAAAGAAGCTTGAAGCGGCCTTCCCGGAAGCTGAAATTGAAATAAAAGAAATCGTTACTAAAGGCGACCGCATCGTCGATGTTCAATTATCTAAAGTCGGCGGCAAGGGGCTCTTTGTTAAAGAAATCGAAGAAGCACTGAAAAATAAAGAAATCGATATGGCAATCCACAGCCTGAAAGACGTACCGAGCGAACTGCCGGAAGGCTTTACTATTGCCTGTGTGCCTGAGCGCGAAGATATGCGCGATGCATTTTTATCGAATAACAAAGTCTTATTTAAAGACCTGCCGAAAGGGAGCATCGTCGGCACGTCAAGTCTCCGCCGCGGCGCCCAGCTGCTCTCTATGCGCGATGACATTACAGTCAACTGGGTCAGAGGGAATATCGACACGCGCATTAAGAAAATGGAAGCGGGCGAGTACGATGCGATTCTGCTTGCAGCTGCAGGACTTAAACGCATGGGCTGGAGCGACAGCGTCGTAACGGAATACTTTGATCCGGAAGAGTTCATTCCGGCTATTGCCCAGGGAGCACTCGGCATTGAAGTGCGCGAGGATGACAAAGAACTGATCGATATGCTGGCATCCGTGCACTCTGAAGAAGATGCAACGTGCACTACAGCGGAACGCACGTTCTTAAAACGCATGGACGGCAGCTGCCAGGTGCCAATCGGCGGTTATGCAACGCTTGAAGATGGAGAATTATATTTAACAGGCTTAATTATGTCTGAAGACGGCAACGAACGCTATGTCGTTAAAAAATCGCATGAAGATCCTGTAAAACTCGGTAACCTTGTGGCGGACGAAATGGAAAAAGTCGGTGCCAAAGAGATTATAGATATGATTAATGAGAATAATGCCGGCAAGTAAACCGGTGGTCTATGTCACCCAGTCAACCTTTGAGGAGGCGCCGGACGACGACTTAACTCTTGTCCATGCCCCGCTCATTACGACTGAAAGTCTGCCTTTTGATACTGACGTCCTGAAGACGCAGTATACCTGGCTCGTTATGACGAGTAAAAATACGGTGAAGCATTTTCTGCCGTATTTTAAAGAGGTGCAGGCGGATAAAATCTCGAGCATCGGCGTGAAGACGACGGAAGCTTTGAACATGCACGGCATCGATGTGGACTTTGAACCGTCGACGTATACGCAAGAAGGCTTTATCGAGGAATGCACGATTCATCCCGGCGATAAAATACTCTATCCCGCGAGCAGCCAAAAACGGCCGCTGATGCGCGATTATATGCGGGACAGAGGTGCTGACGTTACTGAAATCGAGCTGTATTACCCGAAAGTTCATGAAGGTTCAATTGAGAAAATCAGGGAAAATCTCGGCAGCATCGATTATTTAACCTTGTCATCACCGTCTGCAGTAGAAAGTCTTATGGGCAACTTTACTAAAGAGGAACTTAAAGATATTCATTTTATCGCCATCGGCCACGTGACCGAAAAGCGTTTAAATAAGTACGGCTTAATTGCTTCAAAACCGGAGCATGAAACACTCGGACATATGATTAATTTTATTAAGGAGAGTATTCAATAATGAATTTTGACAGACACCGCCGTTTAAGACAAAGCGGTTTTATGCGCGATATGGTGCGCGAAACGAAACTATCAAAAGATGATTTAATCTATCCGATTTTTGTCGTTGAAAAACCGGACGTAAAGCAGGAAGTGTCATCGATGAAAGGTGTATACCAGATTTCATTGAACCTGCTTAAAGAAGAGCTCGATGAAGTGGTGGCACTCGGCATTAAAAGCGTTATTTTCTTCGGTATTCCGAATGAAAAAGATGCAGAAGGCACAGGCGCCTACCACGATCACGGCATCGTCCAGGAAGCATGCCGGCTGTCGAAAGAACATTATCCGGAACTGCTCGTTATACTGGATACGTGCCTGTGTGAATATACAGACCACGGCCACTGCGGACTGATCGATCCCGTTACAGAAGATGTCGACAATGACGAGTCACTGCCGCTCCTTGTACAGACTGCGGTATCTCAGGCAAAAGCGGGCGCTGATATTATTGCACCAAGCAATATGATGGATGGTTTTGTCGCGGAAATCCGCCGTGGACTCGACCAGGCTGGTTTCTCTCATATTCCGATTATGAGCTACGGTATTAAATATGCATCTAAATTTTACGGTCCGTTCAGAGATGCTGCGGAATCGACACCATCCTTCGGCGACCGCCGCACTTACCAGATGGATCCGGCCAACCGTCTTGAAGCGCTCCGCGAATTAGAAAGCGATACGCTGGAAGGTGCGGATATGATGATCGTCAAGCCCGCGCTGTCGTATCTCGATATTATCCGAGATGTGCGCAACAATTCCAACTTGCCGATTATCGCCTATAACGTGAGCGGTGAGTATGCGATGACTCGCACTGCGATTGACCTCGGTCTCGTCGATGAAGAAGTGATCGCAGAACAGATGATTTCCATGAAGCGTGCAGGCGCAGATATGATTATTACTTATTTCGCAAAAGAGCTTGCGGAAAAAATTAATAAGGGAGAGATTTAGAATGTATAACAAGTCAAAAGAACTCTACGATGAAGCGGTTAAAGTAATGCCTGGCGGTGTTAACTCTCCGGCCCGCGCCTTTAAATCAGTCGGCGACCACCCGCTCTTTATCGACCATGCGAAGGGCGCCCGTCTCTACGACGTCGACGGCAATGAATTTATCGACTACTCGCTCAGCTTCGGGCCTTTAATTTTAGGCCATGCAGACGATAAAGTCGTGAAAAGCGTCCAGGACGCTGCGGTTAAAGGCACATCTTTCGGGGCCCCAACAGAGCTTGAAACGACTATGGCTGAACTTGTTATGGAACGCGTACCGTCCATAGAAATGGTCCGCATGGTATCGTCAGGGACAGAAGCGACGCTCGCAGCCCTGCGTCTCGCCCGCGGTTATACAGGCAGAAGCAAAATACTTAAATTCGAAGGCTGCTACCACGGCCACAGTGACTCACTCTTAATTAAAGCAGGTTCAGGTGTGGCGACCCTCGGTCTGCCGGATTCTCCGGGTGTGCCTGAAGGAACTGCGAAAAACACGATTACTGTGCCTTATAACGATGAAGCAAGCTTAACAGAAGCATTCGATAAATTCGGCGATGATATCGCAGCTGTGATTATGGAGCCTGTCGCAGGCAACATGGGTGTCGTGCCGCCGGTTGAAGGCTATCTTCAATTCGTGCGCGATCTTACAGAAAAAAATAATACGCTGTTAATCTTCGATGAAGTGATGACCGGCTTCCGTGTCGGCTACAATTCAGCACAGGGCTACTTCGGCATTACACCGGACTTAACATGTCTCGGTAAAGTTATCGGCGGCGGTCTGCCGGTCGGCGCTTACGGCGGTAAAAAAGAAATTATGGAACGTATCGCACCAAGCGGTGATATTTATCAGGCTGGAACGCTTTCGGGCAACCCGCTCGCTATGAGTACGGGACTTGCAACGCTCAGCCAGCTGACTGAAGAAAGCTATGACTACTTCGGCAAGCTCGCAGATCAGCTTGAAGCGGGACTGAAAAAAGTATTTGCCAAGCACGATCAGCCGATTACGGTTAACCGTGCAGGCTCAATGATCGGTTTCTTCCTGACTGAAGGCCCGGTGACTGACTTCGACAGTGCAAATACAAGCGACCTGGAATTATTCAGAGCGATGTACCAGGCCCTCTTAGACGAAGGTGTTTACCTGCCGCCGTCTCAGTTTGAAGGTATGTTCTTATCCACAAAACATACTGAAGCAGACATCGAGACGACAATTAATGCGTTTGATAAAGCATTAAGTAAAGTTACGGGTAAATAATTTAAATTTTGTACTTCATGACTTATAGATTATGTGTATAATAGTGAGTGATAGTATAAATGGGGGGTAGACATAATGAGTGATAACAAAAAACGTCCACGCGGAACAAAAGTCGATGGCCAGCCTCGCTACATCGAAAAAAATCCGTCTGACAAAACTAAAGGCACAGTACACCTTTACTGGTTAGTACCTGTGATTATCGTTTTCTTAATCGTTCCTTTACTTATTTTCCACTTAGGCAGCGGCGGCGGTGATACTGCTTCCGAAGAAGAATCCGGAACTGAAGAAACAGCGGATTCAGGAGAAGAGTCGGGCGGCAGTGAAGGCGAAGAAGCTTCTGAAGAAGGCGGCGAAGAAACTGCATCGAGCGGAGACGTTGATGCTGAAGGAATCGCACGCGACAACTGTGCATCATGTCACGGTCAGGACTTCTCAGGTGCAATGGGTCCAGCTTTAGCAGGTACAAGCCTTGCTGAAGATGAGTTTACATCAATCGTCCGCGAAGGCCAGGGTTCAATGCCTGCCTTCAGTGAAGATCAGATTGCTGACGACGAACTGACTGCACTTTATGAGTTCTTTGGTGAACAATAATATTTGAGATAAAGAGACAAACTCGTATTGTATGAGTTTGTCTTTTTCTATATATAAACAAACTTAGGGCAGGGGACTGGAACTATGAATAACACAAGGGAAAGAGGAAGTTTAACAGGGCGCAATCTGGTAATTGCCATATTAATTATCGGCGCTTTTATTTCGATTTTAAATCAGACGCTGCTGGTGACGGCGGTGCCTGTCATTATGAAAGATTTGAATATTCCGTTCAGCACCGCCCAGTGGCTGACGACGGGCTTCTTTTTAGTGAACGGAATTATGATTCCGATATCCGCATTTCTAATTAATAAGTTTACGACGAGGAAACTGTATATGACCGCGATGATTTTATTTACAGCAGGTACGGTAGTTGCAGCACTGTCGACGGTATTTCCTATACTGCTTACAGGGCGCATTCTGCAGGCCGGAGGCGCGGGTATTATGATGCCCTTGTCCCAGGTCATTCTCCTGCAGATGTTCGATGTTGAAAACAGAGGAAAAGCGATGGGACTGTTCGGGTTGATTATCGGTTTTGCACCAGCTATCGGACCAACTCTGTCGGGCTATATCGTAGAATTCTGGCCGTGGCGCTCCCTCTTTATTATTATTGCGCCGCTCGCAGCACTGAATATCGTCTTTGCGTATTTTTATATGCGGAACGTTACAGAACAGACCAATCCGAAAGTCGACATACTGTCGATTGTTATGTCCACTTTAGGCTTTGGCGGTTTGCTGTACGGCTTCTCAGTCGCGGGAGTCAGCGGCTGGACGAGCTTAGAGGTGATTGTGCCGATTCTTGGCGGTTTAGTAATTGTCGGTCTCTTTGTCCGCAGGCAGTTTATTTTGGTTCAGCCGATACTTGAAATCCGGGTTTTAGCTAACCCGTACTTTCTCATGGCCTCGCTGATCGGGATTATCGTTTTCGTCTCGATGGTCAGCGCCAACAATATCGTCCCGGTCTTAATGCAGGATATGCTCGGCTTCACTGCTTTTCAATCCGGGCTGTCACTCTTGCCGGGTGCTCTTGTGATGGGGATTATGTCGCTCGTCGCCGGCTGGCTGTTTGACCGCTACGGCATCCGGATTCTTACCTTTACCAGTCTCGGTCTGATTTTAGCGACCTCTGTGCTGCTGTCCTTTTTGACAGTTGAAACAACCTTTACCTATATTACGATTGTTTATACCGTGCGCCTGCTCGGCGTTGGTCTGTCCATGATGGCATTAACAACTTATGCCATGAACGCGCTCGAAAATCACATAATCTCCCACGGCACCTCGCTGAACAACACGATGCGCCAGATCGGCGGGTCGCTCTTCACGGCACTCTTTATTACGATTATGACGGGAGTTGCGTTCAATGTCTCCGGCGGCTCCGCTGACGGCCCGTCACCTGCCGACGAAATTATCGGCGTCAACTATACCTTTATCGCCTCGGCAGTGCTCGCAGTCATCGGTTTGATATTCGCCTTCTTCTTAAAAGAGCAGGAAAGAGTTGTGAGCGATAAAGAAGACGGGGATAGCTAGTGTTTGTGTGATAAAGATTGTGAAAGTGAGGGGCGGCGGATAACAACGGCGACTTCCCGTTGTGAATCGGAGGAGCTGGGATAACAACGGCATTTTCCCGTTGTGAACCGGACAGCTTGGGATAACAACGGCATTTTCCCGTTGTGAATCGGGTGGCTTGGGATGACGACGGCGATTCCCCGTTCTATACCGGGCGTAAGCACAGCGAGTATAAACGAAGAATGAGGGTATTGTGTCATTATAATACTTGTCCGCATGGACTTTTGATAAAATAAGCGGCTTCAAGTACGAAACGAAATCGCCGTCGTACTCAGGAACAGCTTCAAGTACGACACGGAATTGCCGTCGTACTCGGGAGTAAGTTCAAGTACGACACGGAATTGCCGTCGTACTCGGGAGTAAGTTCAAGTACGACACGGAATTGCCGTCGTACTCGGGAGTAAGTTCAAGTACGACACGAAATCGCCGTCGTACTCGGAATCAAGTTCAAGTACGACAAGAAATCGCCGTCGTACTCGGGAACAGCTTCAAGTACGACGCCTAACCCCCGTCGTACTCGGAATCAACCGCAACCAATCCCAAGTACATCACCGCCCGCACCTCGCATAAGTGTAAAAAGCAACTTACTTTATATCGAGCGTAATATAAGTTATTATTATAGATGACACTTGAATAGATAAGGTGATTTTATGAAAGTACTTCGTTTCTTGCTGCTCGTCGCTGTGGCGGCCTTGATTTCAACAGGCTTATCCGCGCTCGGCATGATTTTGCCGTGGCTCTTCGGTTCGATGATTGCGACGATTCTCTACATTCGGCTGGTCCGCCGCGAGTTATTTTTCCCGCGCTGGCTCGGTGATCTCGGGGTCGCGATTATGGCCGTCGAAATAGGCTCCACTCTGACGCTCGATGCTTTAATGGACATGCGCGATGATTTATTTAACATTTTTCTTATGACCATTCTCGTTCTTTTACTCAGTCTCGCCTTGTCCCGGCTATTTATCTACCTGACCGGCAGTACGCCGGAAACGGCAATTCTCGCTTCAGTGCCCGGAGCTCTCTCCCAGATGCTGATTATGGCGGAGGAGGAGAAGCGGGCGGATATTCTGCTCGTCACGCTCACTCAGATGTCGCGGATTATTTTAATCGTGCTGATTGTGCCTTTCGTTTCAGGGCTCTTCCAGCCGTCTTCTGAAATCGGGGCGGAGCCTGCCGCGGTCGATTACATCTCAACTATCTTTATACCGGAGATGCTGATTATTCCCGTCGCTGCCTTTGGGCTAATTTACCTTCTTCAGAAGATAAACTTCCCGGCAAGCTTAATGCTCGGACCGATTATCGTCTTAATTATATGGAATTTAACGACGGGCATTGAGTTTTCGCTCGATCTTGTTTTTATTAATATTGCGCAGATCCTCTTCGGTATCCGGATCGGCCTGCAGATCGCATCCCTGATGACACAGCTGAACAAGCGCCTGATATTTTCGATTCTCTTGCAGAATCTGATTCTTATCTTCGGTACGATGTTTATCGTCTTTATCTTCCAGCTGTTTACAGTGCATCAGTTTAACGACCTCTTCTTAAGTGCCGCACCGGGCGGGCTTGGGCAGATTATCGTTATAGCGATTGAAACAGGCGGTAATATCGCGATGATTTCGAGTTATCATATCTTCAGGATATTCTTTATCATTATCGTCGTTGTACCGATTGTCGGCTATTATTTAAAATATTTGAACAGAAAACGCACGCAGTAAAAGACACCGACTTCAATCTTGACAGTTTTTTAAAAGTCGCATACTATTAACTTATATAAATATGAGAGACGTAGAAGAGTAGCTGTATGCAGGCGTCAAAGAGAGTAAACGATAGTGGTGAAAGTTTACCGGTGCATACTGTGAAGGTAGCTATGATAAGTTTTGTGTGAACGCTCCAATAGGAGTGAGTAGCGCAAAACGTGCGGTGAGCGTTAATCACCAAGTTGAGATGCAGGCTCATAGCCTGAATTTAGGTGGCACCGCGGAACTCCCGTCCTATTACTGGACTGGAGTTTTTTGTTTTTAAAATAATAAGGAGTGATCGATATGGAAATGCCGAAAAAGTATAATCCGGCTGAAGTTGAAGAGGGCAAGTATGAGAATTGGGTTAAAGCAGGCTTATTTAAATCTGATGTCACAAGCAGTAAAGAACCGTTTTCCATCGTCATTCCGCCGCCGAACGTGACAGGGAAGCTGCACCTCGGCCACGCCTGGGATACGACGCTGCAGGATATTATTACGCGTATGAAGCGCATGCAAGGCTACGATGTACTGTATCTTCCGGGTATGGATCATGCGGGTATTGCGACACAAGCTAAGGTAGATGCGCGCCTTCGTGAAACTGGCATTAAAGCATCTGACATCGGCCGCGAGAAGTTTTTAGAGCACGCCTGGAATTGGAAAGAAGAGTATGCTTCTCATATCCGCGAACAGTGGGCAAAAATGGGACTTGGTCTCGATTACGATAAAGAGCGCTTTACGCTCGATTCAGGCCTGTCAAAAGCAGTGCGTAAAGTATTCGTTGACATGTATAACAAAGACTTAATTTACCGTGGTGAATATATTATTAACTGGGACCCGGAAACCGAGACGGCACTCAGTGATATCGAAGTTATTCACAAAGATATTGAAGGCAAGTTCTATCACGTGAAATATCCGCTGACTGACGGTTCCGGCTACCTTGAAATCGCAACGACGCGTCCTGAGACCATGCTCGGGGATACAGCAGTTGTGGTTCATCCGGATGACGAACGCTACCAGGACCTTATCGGCAAGACGGTTACTTTGCCGATTGTCGGCCGCGAACTGCCGATTATTGCAGATACTTACGTCGATAAAGATTTCGGCTCCGGCGCTATGAAAGTGACACCGGCACACGACCCGAACGACTTTGAAATCGGCAACCGCCACGATCTTGAACGCATTAACGTCATGCACCCGAACGGTGTAATTAACGAACTCGGCGGCAAATATGAAGGGCTCGACCGTTTCGATTGCCGCAAACAGCTGGTCAGTGACCTTGAAAACGGGGGCTATATGTTGAAAATTGAAGCGCATATGCACTCTGTCGGTCACTCTGAGCGCTCGAACGCTATCGTTGAACCGTATCTGTCGACGCAGTGGTTCGTCAGCATGAAGCCGCTCGCTGAAAAGAGTCTCGACAACCAGAACACAGACAACCGTATCAACTTTGTGCCGAACCGTTTTGAACATACCTTTAACGGCTGGATGGAAAACATCCGCGACTGGGTTATTTCCCGCCAGCTATGGTGGGGCCATCAGATTCCTGCCTGGTATCACAACGAAACAGGTGAAATTTATGTCGGAGAAGAAGCGCCGGAAGACAGTGACAACTGGACGCAGGACGAAGATGTTCTCGATACCTGGTTCTCAAGCGCGCTCTGGCCGTTTTCTACTATGGGCTGGCCGGAAGAAACACCTGACCTTGCTAAATACTTCCCGACCAATGTGCTGGTAACAGGTTACGATATCATCTTCTTCTGGGTCGCGCGCATGATTTTCTCGTCTTTAGAGCAGACCGGCGAAAAACCATTTGATGATGTGCTCCTGCACGGCCTGGTCCGCGATGAACAGAATCGCAAGATGTCGAAATCGCTCGGCAACGGGGTCGATCCGATGGATGTTATCGACAAGTACGGTGCGGATGCGCTCCGTTACTTCTTATCGACCGGTTCAACGCCGGGGCAGGACCTTCGCTACAGTGACGAAAAAGTGGAGAGCGTCTGGAACTTTATCAACAAGATCTGGAATGCTTCGCGCTTCGCCCTGATGAATATCGGTGAAGACTTTACGCTTGCTGACATTAATTTAGAGGGCGATAAATCGCTCGCTGACAAGTGGATTCTCACTCGTCTTAACGAGACAATCGCAGATGTAACGCGCCTGTCTGAAGACTACGAGTTCGGTGAAGTCGGCCGTGCGCTCTATAACTTCATCTGGGATGACTTCTGTGACTGGTATATCGAGATGGCTAAGGTGCCGATGACTCACGGAACGGACGAAGAGAAACAGATGACGCGTTCAGTGCTCTTATATACACTCGATAAAATCCTGAAAATGCTGCATCCGTTCATGCCGTTCGTAACGGATGAAATTTATCAGACAATCAACAAAGAAACATCGATTGTTGTAAGCGACTGGCCGGTTGTCGATGAGACTTTAAGTTTCGACGATGCATCTGCTGAAATGGAACTGCTCGTAAATATTATTAAATCAGTCAGAACGACACGCAACGAAGTCAATACGCCGTTATCGAAACCGATCGATATTAAACTGGAAGTGAAAGACGATGCGAGACGGGCTGCGGTTGAACGCAACAAGCATTACATCGAGCGCTTTACAAACCCGGAACATTTAACTATTTCTGCATCAATTGACAAGGGTGACGACGATAAGACAGATGTTGTAAAAGGGGCAACAGTTGTCCTGCCGCTCGCTGGACTCATCAACAAAGAAGAAGAAATTGCCCGTCTTGAAAAAGAACTGGACCGCCTTCAGTCTGAGTTAAAACGCGTGGCAGGCAAGCTGAACAATGAGAAATTTGTCAGCAACGCGCCTGATGCAATCGTTGAAGAAGAACGTAAAAAACAAGCGGGCTACGAGGCGCAGTATGAAGAAGTTGAGGCGCGCCTTAAGAGCTTGAGAGGTGTGGAATAGCCGATGGATTATCAGGACAGTCTGAAGTGGATACACGAACGGACGAAATTTGGCATTAAACCCGGTGTGAAGCGTATGGAATGGATGCTCGGGGAGTTAGACCATCCCGAAAGAAAAATTACAGGCGTTCACATTGTCGGCACCAACGGCAAGGGCTCGACGCTGTCGTATATGCGGAGTGCCTTAAATGAAAACGGCTATACAGTAGGGAGCTTTACATCTCCTTATATCGAAGTCTTCAACGAACGTATTTCGATTGACGGCAAGCCGATTTCAGATGAAGATATCGCGCTCTTAGCTAACCTCGTGCGCCCGGTCTCGGAGCGCATGATCGAAGAAACCGATCTCGGCAACGCCACGGAATTTGAGATTATTACGATGATGATGTTCGTCTACTTCGGTAACGTGCATCCGGTAGATTACGTACTGGTGGAAGCGGGCCTCGGCGCAACCCATGACTCGACCAATGTCTTTAATCCGGTCATGACGCTTCTCACCAGCATCGGTCTTGATCATATTGATATTCTCGGTGATACGCTCTTAGACATTACTAAAGATAAGTCCGGTGTCATTAAAGAAAATATTCCGCTCGTCTTTAACGTCAAAGACGATACATGCCGCGACTATATTTACAAAGTGCTGGATGAGAAGAACGCCAAAGGTATCGAATTCTCAAGGGACATTATTCTGACGGAAAACGGTGAGGAATTCAGTTTTAAATACGGCAAATTTGACTTTGATGATATTAAACTTGAAATGCTCGGCCGCCACCAGCAGGAAAACGCCTCGATTGCGATTGCGGCGCTCCTTGAAATGATGGAACGCGATTTAGTTAAACTCGACGTCAACAAGATGATCCAGGGTGTTGAGAAAACCTTCTGGACCGGCCGGATTGAGAGAATCAGCGAAGACCCGCTTATTATTTTAGACGGCGCGCATAATAATGAAGCGGTAGATGCTTTAGTGGATACGATGCGGTCGAATTACGGCGACAAGAAAATCACCGTACTGTTCTCCGCAGTCAAAGGCAAGCCGCTCGATACGATGGTATACAAAATCGGCATGCTTGCGGACACTTTCAATGTAACAGAATTCGACTTCTTTAAAGCAGAAGACGGGGAAGTGCTGTTTAATGCTATTGATCATCCGGATAAACACTTCGTTAAAGACTATGTAGACTATGTGAAACATTTTGACGGAGATCTGCTGCTGGTGACAGGCAGCCTGTACTTTATCAGTGAAGTGAAAAAAGGATTAAGAGAAGAATAGGAATTTAAAGCAGCAGGGGCGTGGGCCTCTGCTGCTTTTTTTCTTGTTGGAGGTTTTTGGGAGATGCAGATATACATGAGAGGCGGTCATGACTATGCATCGACAAAATACGTATACATGACAGCTGTTCACGCCTATGCAAGGACAAATGCGTATACATGAAACGGCGTCACGCCTATGCATGGACAAATGCGTATACATGACAGCCGTTCATGCCTACGCAAGGACAAATACGTATACATGACAGCCGTTCACGTCTATGCATGGACAAATACGTATACATGAAGCAGCCTCACGCCTACGCATGGACAAATGCGTATACATGAGAGGCGGTCATGACTATGCATCGACAAAATACGTATACATGACAGCTGTTCACGCCTACGCAACAACAAATACGTATACATGAGCCCCGCACAAAAATAACCCCACAAAAAAAGAGCACACCATGTGCTCTTCAAAAATTATAAACCAGTACCATCTTTTTTGCTGTCTTCCATACCTTTTAAGGAATCCCGCATTTCACGCAGCAGCACCAGCTGCTCGTCTTCTGCTTCTTCTTCGACGAAGCGGTTTCTGGTTAACTTGTTGACAACTTTAACGAAGACAAATACTGCTGCACCAACGATGATAAAGTCGATAATAGCCTGAATGAATACACCGTAAGTAATTCCCATGTACTGCCAGTCAGATGCAAAGTCCGTATCTCCGAAAATCAAAGCGATTGACGGCATAATGATATTTTCAACCAGCGCCTGGACGATTTTACCGAACGCGGCCCCGATGACTACTGCAACTGCCAGATCTAAAACATTGCCGCGCAGCATAAAGTCTTTAAATTCCTGCCACATAATATGACCTCCTGTATGTTTGATTTGCTAACTTTAATTATATTACATGAAAAAGCACTGATTTCAAGTGTTATTTTACATTTAATTAATATATTAACACAGCAGACTCAAGCATTTTATTAATAATGTTTAGTTATGAATGTTATAATTAAAGATAAATAAATGTTATATATATTACAAGCTTATTCATATCACTAATTTTTCTGAAAGCATTTACTTTAGCTTCGGAGTAAGTATACAATTAGGATGACTAAATTTAGAGGGGGCTTTTAATGATGTCAAAGAATGTGAAAGACAATTCTCGTCAGACATTATCGGTAAATGGTAAAGATTATACTTATTACAGCCTGCAGTCGCTTGCAGACAAAGGCATGAGCAAATCTGAAAACCTGCCGTATTCAATTCGTGTATTACTTGAATCAGTATTAAGACAGTACGATGGCAGAGTCATTAATGATGACCACATTGAAGCATTGGCAAACTGGGATAAAGGGGATATTAAAGGTAAGGAAGTTCCATTTAAACCTTCCCGTGTTATTCTGCAGGACTTTACAGGGGTGCCTGCGGTAGTTGACCTTGCATCACTGCGTAAAGCCATGGATGATGTAGAAGGCGATGTTCAGAAAATTAACCCGGAAGTACCGGTTGACTTAGTAATTGACCACTCGGTGCAGGTTGATGAGTACGGCAGCTTAAATGCCATGCAGAAAAACATGGACCTTGAGTTCGAACGCAACATGGAGCGTTATGAGTTCCTGCGCTGGGCAACTAAAGCCTTCGACAACTATCAGGCAGTTCCGCCAGCGACAGGTATCGTTCACCAGGTGAACCTTGAGTACCTTGCAAATGTAGTGCACTCAAGAGAAGAAGACGGCGAACAGGTGCTTTATCCGGATACATTAGTGGGTACTGACTCACACACGACAATGATAAACGGTCTCGGTGTTCTCGGCTGGGGTGTCGGCGGTATCGAAGCTGAAGCAAGTATGCTTGGACAGCCTTCATACTTCCCGGTTCCTGAAGTTATCGGTGTGAAGATGACTAACTCATTACCTGAAGGTACAACTGCAACTGACCTTGCTCTAAGAGTAACTGAAGAGCTTAGAAAGAAAGGCGTTGTCGGTAAATTTGTTGAGTTCTTCGGTAAAGGGGTAACAGAATTACCGCTTGCTGACCGCGCAACAATCGCAAACATGGCGCCTGAATACGGTGCGACTTGCGGATTCTTCGCAGTTGACGATGAAACTCTCGATTACTTAAGACTGACAGGCCGCGACAGCAACCACGTAGACGTTGTCCGCGAATACCTGAAAGAAAACAATCTCTTCTTCGATCCATCAGTTGAGCCGACTTATACTGACGTTGTTGAGCTTGATTTATCTACAGTTGAATCATCACTTGCAGGACCAAAACGTCCTCAGGACTTAATCAACTTATCAGATATGAAGGAAGAGTACAGAAAATCAGTAACAGCTGAGAGCGGCAACCACGGCCACGGCTTAACTGAAGAAGAATTCGATAAAACAGCTACTGTAGAGTACAATGACGGCGACAAAGATGAGCTGAAAACAGGTGACCTTGTAATCGCTGCGATTACGTCATGTACAAACACATCTAACCCGTACGTTATGCTCGGTGCCGGTTTAATCGCTAAAAAAGCAGTTGAAAAAGGACTGACTGTGCCGAAGTACGTTAAGACGTCACTCGCACCAGGTTCTAAAGTTGTTACAGGCTACCTAGAAGACGCAGGTCTTCAGCCGTACCTTGACCAGCTTGGCTTCAACTTAGTTGGTTACGGCTGTACAACATGTATCGGTAACTCAGGTCCATTACGCCCTGAAGTAACGAAAACAATCGTTGATAACGATATGCTCGTATCATCTGTTTTATCAGGTAACCGTAACTTTGAAGGACGTATCCACCCGTTAGTGAAAGCGAACTACTTAGCTTCACCTCAGCTTGTTGTGGCATACGCACTTGCAGGTACAGTAGATATCGACCTTCGCAACGAGCCGTTAGGAAAAGATAAAGGCGGCAACGATGTGTACATGAAAGATATCTGGCCTTCAATCAAAGAAGTCAGAGACACAGTAATGTCTACAGTAACACCTGAGCTATTCAGAAAAGAATACGAAACAGTATTCGACTCCAACGAAACTTGGAACAAAATCGACGTTACAGATGCACCATTATACGATTTCGATGAAAGCTCAACATATATCCAAAACCCGTCATTCTTCCAGAACTTATCTAAAGAAGCAGGTACAATCGAGCCGTTAAACGGTCTCCGTGTACTTGGTAAATTTGGAGACTCTGTAACGACTGACCACATTTCACCAGCAGGTGCGATCGGTAAAGATACGCCGGCAGGTAAATGGTTAATCGAGCAGGGCGTATCACCGCGCGACTTTAACTCTTACGGTTCACGACGTGGTAATCACGAAGTCATGGTGCGCGGCACATTTGCCAACATCCGTATCCGCAACCTGATTGCACCGGGTACAGAAGGCGGCTATACAACTTACTGGCCGACAGGCGACGTAATGAGCATTTACGAAGCATCGCAGAAATACCAGGAAGACGGCACAGGTCTGATGATTGTTGCCGGCGACGACTACGGTATGGGCTCAAGCCGTGACTGGGCAGCCAAAGGAACGAACCTCCTTGGCGTTAAAGCAGTCCTTGCTGCGAGCTACGAACGTATCCACCGTTCAAACTTAGTAATGATGGGTGTTCTGCCATTACAATTTGTTAACGGTGAAAACGCTGAAGACCACGGTCTTGACGGTTCTGAAAGCTTCGATATCAATATCGATGAAAGTGTGACAGCAGGAGAAGTCATCGACGTTCTTGCAACGAAAGAAAACGGCGAACAAGTAACTTTCCAGGCTAAAGTACGCTTTGACTCCGAAGTAGAAGCAGACTACTACAGACACGGCGGCATCCTGCAGCTGGTTCTCCGCAACAAGATTGCATCTGCTTAAGCAGAATTTAAAACAGATTTGAAAAATCCATCAAAGCACTGCTTTGATGGATTTATATTTTAAGGAAAAGCAACAAAATCAAACAACCAAACTCAAACAAAAAAAACGACCTGAAAGTCTAAACCAGACTTCAGGCCGTTTCTCTTAGGTTACCAATTACATAAATGTAATTTTCGGTTCGGTGCCTTCCTTAATGCGTTTCATATTGGAAATATGTTTTACAATTACGATAATCCCGAGTATAATTCCAAAGCCGATCATAAACAGATCACCTGTAAACAGCACGCTGATTAAGAGGGCAACTGCTGCAAGTACACTGCCGAGGGATACGTATTTCGATAATTTCAAAGTGATTAAAAACGTCGCCAGTACTACAAGAAAGATAATTGGCGCAGCGGCTAAAATGGCACCGCCGCCTGTTGCGACTGCTTTGCCGCCTTTAAATTTTAAAAATATCGAGTAGACGTGGCCGATAGCCGCGACAACCCCGAAAATAACGACAGGGAAATCGACGTCAGTACTGACCAGCATAGCAACCCATACAGGGATCGCTCCTTTTAACAGGTCGAGTATCAGTACAACGATACCGGCTTTCTTGCCGAGAATACGAAAGGTGTTCGTCGTGCCGACGTTGCCGCTCCCGTGTTCGCGCAGGTCAATATTGTAAAACGTTTT
The DNA here is from genome assembly GCF_015235105.1 of Jeotgalicoccus nanhaiensis. NCBI lineage: Bacteria > Bacillati > Bacillota > Bacilli > Caryophanales > Staphylococcaceae > Jeotgalicoccus > Jeotgalicoccus nanhaiensis. The sequence continues at coordinate 430,636 of NZ_JADGLW010000002.1, read as the reverse complement.
GCTGATAATCAGGCTGAATGGAATAGAGCCGAAAAGGTAGCTGAAAATTAATAATAAAATAACTGTATACACTAAATAATCCCCTTTTGCTATCAGGTACTAATAGTTTACCATAAAAAATTATATTCGCACATATTTATATAAGGTAGTCTATAATAATATTATGTAAACTTAATAGATTTTGTTGCAAAAATGCAAGTTTTATATAAAAATAGATAAGTAGATTAATTTAACGAACATACGTTTGTATTGTTTGTAGGAGGATACAGACTTGGCTAAACAAACTGGATATACTGATGAGTCCATTCAAATATTAGAAGGCCTGGATGCTGTAAGAAAGCGCCCGGGCATGTATATCGGTTCGACGGATACGAGAGGTCTGCATCACCTCGTATATGAAATTACCGATAATGCGGTCGATGAGATTATTAACGGCCACGGGAACGAAATCAACATTACGATTAACAAAGATGAAAGTATTACGATCCGCGATAACGGCCGCGGGCTGCCGACAGGCATGCACTCGTCGGGGCGTCCGACAGCGGAAGTTATTTTTACAGTGCTGCACGCGGGCGGCAAGTTCAGCTCGGATAACTACAAATCCGCAGGCGGACTCCACGGCGTTGGATCTTCTGTCGTGAACGCCCTGAGCGAATCGCTTAAAATAAGAGTCTTCCGGAGTGGCAAGATTCACGAAATATCATTTAAGGACGGCGGCAAGGTCGATACACCGCTCAAGGAAACCGGTAAGACGAAAGAGACGGGGACAGAAGTCACCTTTAAGCCGGATCCTGAAATCTTTAAACAGACGATTGCCTTTAACTTTGAAACGATCGCAGAGCGCATGCGCGAGTCGGCTTTCTTAACGAAAGGCTTAAAAATTACGATTAACGATAAACGGACAGATGAAGAGGAAGTTTTCGAGTTCGAAGACGGGCTGAAGTCATTCATTGAATTCTTAAATGAGGGCAAGGATGATATCGGCAATATCGTCATGTTCGAAGGGACATATAATGAAATGATTGCCGAAGTCGCTTTCCAGTTTAACGACCAGTATTCGGAAACGATTATTTCATTCGTCAACAACGTTCGCACTAAAGACGGCGGCACTCATGAAGTCGGCTTTAAAACCGGCTTCACCCGCGCCTTCAACGAGTACGCGCGTAAAATCGGCGAACTGAAAGCAAAAGATAAAAACTTAGAAGGCAGCGATATCCGGGAAGGTCTGACTGCAGTCATTTCCATCAAGCTGCCCGAACACCTGCTCCAGTTCGAAGGCCAGACGAAAGGCAAGCTCGGTACAAGCGAAGCCCGCAATTTAATGGAAACTCTCTTAACGGAACAGCTGCCGTATTATTTAGAAGAAAACGGCACCTTATCGACCCAGCTCGTTAAAAAAGCGATTAAAGCGCGCCAGGTGCGGGAAGCTGCCCGTAAAGCGCGTGAAGAAGCGCGGAACGGCAAGAAAAATAAATCGAGAGATACACTCTTGTCAGGTAAACTGACACCGGCACAGAGCAAGAACGCGAAGAAAAATGAACTCTTCTTAGTCGAAGGGGACTCCGCCGGCGGTTCGGCCAAGCAGGGACGCGACAGACGTTTCCAGGCCATCCTGCCGCTCCGGGGCAAGGTTATCAATACTGAAAAAGCGAAATTCGAAGATATTTTTAAAAACGAAGAAATTAATACGATTATTCATACGATTGGCGCCGGTGTCGGCACTGACTTTAAAGTCGATGATACCAACTACGATAAAATTATTATTATGACCGATGCGGATACGGACGGGGCGCACATTCAAGTGTTGCTCTTAACGTTCTTCTTTAACTATATGCGTCCGCTCTTTGAAGCAGGCAAGATTTATATTGCGCTGCCGCCGCTCTTTAAACTCGAGAAAAAAGGCAAGAAAAAAGAAGTGAAGTATGTCTGGACTGAAGATGAACTTGAGGCAGCCCAGGAAGAAATGGGATCTGCCGAACTGCAGCGCTACAAAGGTCTCGGTGAGATGATGGCCGAACAGCTGTGGGAAACGACGATGAATCCGGAGACGCGGACGCTGATTCAGGTCCGCATTGAAGATGAAGCATTATCGCTGAAACGTGTGACTACGCTGATGGGTGACAACGTTGAAATCCGGCGTAAATGGATCGATTCAAACGTGTCCTTTACACTGGAAGAAGGCAACAGCATTCTTGATAATCAGGATGTAGAAAAATTAGCAGAGAGTGATGAAGATTATGGCCGAGCATAACCCCTTGCAGCAATTAAAATTAGAAGATGTAATCGGAGACCGCTTTGGGAGATACAGTAAGTATGTCATTCAGGACCGTGCAATACCGGACGTGCGTGACGGACTGAAACCCGTTCAGCGCCGTATTTTATACGCTATGTATAAAGAGGGTAATACTTTCGATAAAAACTACCGTAAAAGTGCTAAAACTGTCGGTAATGTCATCGGTAACTATCACCCGCACGGTGAAAGCAGTATATACGATGCCATGGTCCGCCTCGGGCAGGACTGGAAAATGCGTGAAGAACTCATTTTAATCCACGGCAACAAAGGGAGCGTCGACGGCGACCCTGCAGCAGCTATGCGTTATACGGAAGCAAAACTCGCTGAAATCTCCAACGAGCTCTTAAGAGATCTCAACAAAAATACTGTGCCGTTTATGGACAACTTTGATGATACAGAAAAAGAACCCTCCGTCCTGCCGGCGAAATACCCGAACCTGCTGGTGAACGGGGCAACGGGTATTTCTGCGGGTTACGCGACGGATATTCCGCCGCATAACTTAGCTGAAGTCATCGATGCGACCTTAAAAGTCATCGATAAGCCGACAGTGTCCATCGATGAACTTCTTGAAATAGTGAAAGGCCCGGATTTTCCGACAGGCGGGATTATCCAGGGTAAGAAAGAACTTAAAAAAGCATATACAACAGGCCGCGGCCGCGTTGTTGTCCGGAGTCTCGTGTCTAAAGAAGAAACGAGAGGCAACAAGATAAACATCGTCATTACTGAAATACCATATGAAGTCAACAAGGCGAATATGGTTAAAAAGATGGATGAAATCCGTGCCGACAGACAGGTCGACGGTATTATCGAAGTTCGTGACGAAACGGACAGGGAAGGTTTAAGAATTGTGATCGAAGCGCGGAAGGACGCGAATATCGATGCTATTATTAACTATCTGTATAAGAAAACAGACCTGCAGATTTCTTATAACTTCAATATGGTCGCAATCAGTGACCGGGCACCGAAGCAGATGGGGCTGAAAGATATACTGGAAGCCTATATTAAGCACCAGAAAATTGTGGTGACCAACCGGTCGCAGTATGATCTGGAACATGCACAAAAACGCATGCACATTATCGAAGGGCTGATTAAGGCTTTATCTATCCTCGATGAAGTGATCCGCACAATCAGAGAATCAGAAAACAAACGCAATGCCAAGGAAAATCTTGTGGAGCGCTACGACTTCACTGAACGCCAGGCGGAAGCGATTGTCATGCTCCAGCTGTACCGTCTAACGAATACGGATATCGCCGAGCTTGAAACAGAACAGAGCGAGCTTGAGTATCAGATTAATCAGCTGACTGAAATTTTAAATGATGAGAAAAAGCTGAAAAAGGTTATAAAAGCAGAACTTAGGGAAATTAAGAAAAAGTATGCTTCTGAGCGGCTGACTTCAATTGAAGATGAAATCGAAACGATTGAAATCTCGAAAGAACAGCTGATTGCGAAAGAAGATACAGTCGTTTCCCTGACAAAAGAAGGTTATGTCAAACGCACGAGCTTACGGAGCTACAACGCATCGAGTCCTGACGAACTCGGCATGCGTGAAGGAGATAAAACACTCTTCAGCGGCATGTCTCATACATTAGAACAGCTGCTCGTCTTTACGAACTACGGCAACTATATGATTATGCCGGTTCACGGCCTGCAGGATATTAAATGGAAAGATATGGGGCAGCACTTATCGTCCCGCTTTAATTTGAAACATGGAGAAGAACCGATATTTGCTACGACAGTTGAGAAATTCGACGAAAATATCAGTGTCGTGATGGCGACTAAACGCGGCCAGGTCAAACAGACTCATCTCAGCGAGTTTGAAGCGACGCGTATTTCTCGGCCGATTGTTAATATTAAACTTAAAAATGATGACGAAGTCATCGGTATCTCTATGACAGAAACAGGCAGTGAATCCTTGCTCTTCGTTACAGAAAAAGGCTTAACGCTTAAATATCCTGTCAGTGAAGTATCACCGACAGGCCTGAAGTCGCAAGGTGTGAAAGCGATGAACGTTAAAGCGGATGATGCGCTCGTCTTCGGAGAACTCATTCCTGAAGAAGGCAATCTCGTTACGGTATCGAACAGAGGTGCGGTGAAACGCACAAGTCTAGATATTTTCGAAACAGGTGCAAGAGCCCAGGTCGGTTCCATGCTGTATAAAGATATTAAGTCAAAACCTCACAGAATCGTTGCAGCGTCAGTTGCAGGTGCAGGCAAAGACCAGACAATCGAAATTATGTCGGAAACGAATACTCACATACTGCGTGCCAATGAAGTGCGTCTCAGCGGAAAGTATTCCAACGGCTCTTTTGTCGTTGAAGAAGAAACTTTCGGTGTGGTAACAGAAGCACACTTCAGCGCGTTATAAATACAAAAAAATGCAGGATAGGTGAAGTAGATGGAACAAGCATTCAATGTTTTTGAAAGTGCGGTAAATTTCGCTAATGATTTACTGTGGCAGGAAATACTGATCGGGCTGTTAATCATAGCCGGCTTATATTTCTCGGTCACTTCAAAATTCGTTCAGTTCCGCTGGCTGAAGATTATGTTTTCTTCCCTCGGAGAAAAACGGGCGAAAATGCCGGATGGTTCGAAAGGAATTTCATCTTTCCAGGCGTTTACAATCAGTGCCGCCCAGCGTATCGGCACAGCGAATATCGCAGGGGTCGCAACGGCTATCGTCGTCGGCGGACCCGGTGCGGTCTTCTGGATGTGGATTGTGGCACTTTTAGGTGCGGGGACAGCTTTCTTTGAAGCGACTCTCGCCCAAGTGTATAAGGTGCGCGATAAAGAATCGGGCTTCCGCGGCGGCCCTGCCTACTACATGACTAAAGGACTCAATCAAAAAGGCATCGGCTACCTCTTTGCGGTACTGATGACGATTACTTTTGGTATTGTTTTCGTTATGCTGCAGTCGAATACGATTGCCAATGCGTATGATGAAGCGTTCGGAGTGAATACGACAATCAGCGGTATCATTGTTGCGATTCTTGTCGGTCTTGTTATTTTCGGGGGAGCGAAATCAATCGCTAAGGTGGCATCAGCCATCGTTCCCGTTATGGCAGGCTTGTACATACTTCTCGTGGCAATTATTTTAGTCATGAACTACGATATGATCCTGCCGATGCTGCAGACGATCGTGGTGAATGCCTTCGGACTTGAAGAAGTATTTGGCGGTGCGATTGGTGCTGCGATTATTAACGGTTTCCAGCGCGGGCTGTTATCGAATGAAGCGGGTATGGGATCTGCGCCGAACGCGGCAGCGTCAGCAGCAGTACGCCACCCGGTTCAGCAGGGACTGATTCAGTCTCTTGGTGTTTACTTCGATACGATTATTGTGTGTACAGCAACAGCGATTGTGATTTTACTGTATACGGACTTAAGCTTCGGTGCAGATGCACCGCAGGGCATTCAAGTAACGCAGGCAGCCATGGACCAGCAGTTCTTCGGCTTCGGCGGAACGATTATTGCGCTCTTCATCCTGCTGTTTGCCTTTTCGACAATACTCGGCAACTATTTCTATGCACAGAGTAACTTAAGTTTTATCGTGGATAACAAAAAAGTAACTTTTGTCTTCAGAGCGATTGTGGTCATTATGACAGTAGTCGGTGCCGTACTCGGCGTTCAGCTGGTTTGGACACTGGCCGACCTCTTTATGGCCTTCCTTGCAATCATTAACTTGATGATGGTTGTAGCGCTCAGTCCGCTGGTGTTTGAGCTGATGCGAGATTATAAGGCGCAGAAGGACAGAGGAGAATCTCCGATCTTCTATGCGAAAAACATCACTTACAAACTGCCGGATGACAATGAGTGGGGCGATGAGGATTACCGTAAGGATGAACCAGAAGATTATAATAAGTAAGAGAGAAACCAGCCGGACTCCGGCTGGTTATTTTTTGCCATTCAATTTCTTGCGGTGTAAAATTAAGTTGTGGTAAGGTATCTATTATGTCTAAGCTTAAAAGGATGCACTTATGGAACTTTGGGACTTATATGATAAACATAGAAAACTGACCAATCAGACGATGACCCGGGGCGATGCCATGCTTAAAGATACGTATCATCTCGTCATTCATGTGGTCATCTTTAACAGTAAAAACCAGATGCTGATTCAAAAACGAAAATATGATAAAGTCAGTAATCCGAATATGTGGGATATCTCAGCAGGCGGAAGTGTCACTGCCGGTGAAACAAGTCAGCAGGGAGCGATGCGGGAAACGGAAGAGGAACTGGGACTCAATATTGATTTACATAACCAGCTGCCGCATTTATCGATTACCTTTGAACGGGGCTATGATGATATCTACATCGTGAACCGTGAAGCGGACCTAAGAACACTAGCGGTGCCGAACGAGGAAGTATCCGACGTAAAATGGGCATCAATCGATGAAATATATCAAATGATCGATGACAAAACATTCATCTCTTACCGTAAAAGTCTGATTCAGCTGCTGTTTGATATGAGGTATCAGTACGGTGCAGTAAAAAGAGATTAAGAAAATATAGAGGAGAGATTGCATGACCAAGTGTGCAAGCTGCAACAAGCAGTGGACCGGCATGTTATTGTTTAAAGCGCATTTTGCTTCGGAGAATGGGGTGGAATGTGATTACTGTCATGAAAAGCAGTATGTTTCCGAGAAATCGAAAAAACGGATGATTATTCCGCTCTTGCTCGTGACAGCTATGCTGATGATCGGCTTATTTGCACCGCCTTCCGTTACCCAGTATTTCTGGGTGTATATTACGATTACAGCGGTGACGATTATTTTTATGTACGTGAGTCTGGAACTCACGAATGTGCCGCCTGACAAAGAGAGAAAATAAAATCAAAATAACAGGGACAGATTTTCAATTGTCCCTGTTATTTTTCTGAATTTTTGATATACTTCTGTAATACATAAAAAGAAGAAGGTATAATATATGTCCAATCAACTGCGGATCGGCTCGAGTATTTACATCAATTACATATTACTGGGTATGATCAATTTAATTATTGCACTCCATATGGGGTTTTTAACAGAACAGCTTAATACAGATGCAGCGGCAATTTCGGCTTTAATCTCTGCAATCGGAATCGGCAAGCTGATTGCCTTATCGTTTGCGGGTAAGCTATCGGACAATCTCGGACGGCGTCCGATGCTGATTACAGCATGTTTTCTCTATGTGGTCTTCCTCGTTGCGATTCCGTTTGCGCCAACGTATACTATCGCGTTTATGTTTGCGCTCCTGGCGGGAATGGGGAACTCCATCCTTGACACGAGTTCGTATCCGGCACTGATAGAAGTGTTCAGAAAGCGTTCGAGTTCGGCTACAGTATTAGTCAAAGCATTTATGTCGGTGGGCTCGACGATTTTGCCTCTCATGATTACGTTCTTTATGGCGCGTGATATGTTTTACGGCTATACCTTCTTTATCATGGCGGGTATTTTCTTAATTAATGCGCTGCATTTAATGACGCTGAAGTTCCCGGAAGCGAATGTTCTGGAGGAAGAGCCTAAAGAAGAAACTAAACAAGCTAAAAAACCAGTCAAGAAGTTAATCTTCAAAGAGAAACCGAAATTTCTGCGCGAAGGAATTACGGTAATAGCAATCGGCTATACGTCGGTAGGGCTGTTTTTAATTATCCAGACCTGGCTTGCGACCTATGCTGAAGAAGTGGTGGGCTTGCCGGAAGCACAGGCGATTAATCTTCTGAGCATTTACAGTTTCGGCGGCTTTGCGACGGTGATTATTTTAGCAACTCTGCTGGACAGACTGTTCAGACCGATTACGGCTTTGATTATCTATCCGTTAATTGCGATTGCAGCCCTCACGACACTGCTCTTTGTTGAGAGCTATACAATACTAATCATTATTGCATTTATACTGGGTATGGCAACATCGGGACTCTTCCAGCTGGCAGTGACACTGATGGCGCAGTTCTTCCCGGAGAAGAAGGGGACGAGCACGGCCTTTGTGACCCTGTCATCGAGTATCGGTTTTATTACCCTGCCTTATGTAACGGGACTGATTAACCGTCATATCGGAGTGTCGTATGTATTTATGTTTGAAATTATTATCGCGGTGATTGCGGTTGTACTCGCAGCATTTATATCCTACCGCTACCGTAAAGTGTTTGATTTGGAAATCAGAAAACCGGTAATGTGGCGGAATCCGTAAACAGGTGTAAGAGAAGAGGACATACAGTGGCAAAGTTATTGAATATCGTTTTATTTATTTTAGGAATTTCATCGCTGATAAATGGGTTTTCTCATTTACCATCGAATATCCTGCTTGCATCAGTGAATCTAATCGCTGCTGTAATCTTACTGTATGTAAGCATCAAGATGTTTAAGGCAGGAAAAGAAGTGGACTCAGGTAAATCGAGTAAAACAAAATAATGAAATTAAAGAAACTCCCGAAACATTGATACAGCAATGTTTCGGGAGTTTTCATATACTAGAACAATCCTTTAAAGAATTCTACAATTCTTTCCCAGAAGCTTCTGAGTGAATCCATGAAGGAGCTGGCTTCTTCAGAGTTCACAATATCCCGCCCAAGTTCTGTCGCTTTGTCTTTAGCATCCTGGAAGCTGTCGCTTGAGGTGATTTTGTCAAGTAAGTCTTTTGAACTGTTGACCAGTCTGTCTGCTTCCTCACCGGTGAATAATCCGGAGTCTTTAATGTTCATAATAATCACGATAATACGATCAATCTGATCCTGTGACAATATGCCGTCTAAACCGTTTTCTGCTAATTTTTCATCGACGATATCTCTGACCTGATCTTCAGTAACGTCGCCGTTGAAGTTATTGACAATTTCAACTTTAACTTCAGTAATGACTTTGTTCAGCTGAACTTGTGAGAAACCTTCGACGTTTGAGTTTTCTTCAGAGATGTCTGAAATGGTTTCGAGTTCATCCTGGGCGTTCCGTGTTTTTTCTGGGTCAATCTCTTCACCTTGTGCCTGATATGCTTTATAGACACCGGCTAAGGCACTTTCGCCTGTAACGTCCTCGGCTGCTGCGATAGTGACCTCAGCGTCTGTAATGCCTGAAGTGAGCAGGGCGTTCTGGTAGGTTTCTTCAGAGATTAAAAGAATCTGACCCATGTCTTCATTAATATCAATATTTAAACCGTCACCTTCAGAGGTCTGTATAATACGGATACTTGATTTCAGTACACTGTTATCATAGTTCTGATTGATGTATTGATTAACGTCTTCTGAGTAAACGTAATCGACGATATCGGTATCTTCAACACCGAGTAAGTTTGCTGTTTCATTTTGAAGATTTGAATCCTGTTCCAATGCGGCACCGTAGATAGTGACAGCATTGTCCCATTCACTTGCTGCGTTGGCATTTAGGGCACCGAATGGAAGCATTGCAGCGATTAATGCGAATGCAAGTATTTTTCTAAACATAGTTTTAACTCCTAACTGATTTTTTCTTATAATACTATAAATATAGTATCGTTTCTATTTTAAATAATATTTATTAAAAGATGATTAAAGGAGGATATGAATATCGGTATATATAAATGAGAGCCACTCTACTGAATACCTTTCATGATGAACTTCTATTCAGTTTGTAAAGTGAAACCAGGATCCACTATAAGATTTTCCTTTTTTCAATCAAAAGTAATCCCTGATTGATCTTCTGCTGGATTTGTCCTTTCTTATCTGTAGAAATATATAACATCTCCTGACTTGTATGATCAATATATCAAGTATGTGGGAGAAATCAAAAATTATATGAACAGGGCATTATATATTACAGCTTTTACTTTATAAAAACTCCAGGAAAGCGTACAATAAATTCTTAAGAAAAGTTTAGGGGCATCGCAATGGACAAAGAGACGATGAGACGGACTGATAAAGAAGAATACAGTACTGTCACAAAAACTAGAGTAAGAAAAAGAGGCTTTATAATTTTAGGGATTTTTGCGCTGTTTGCAATTATACTTATATATATTTTTTTCAGTTTTAGATCAGGATTGAATATTGCAAAAGAAAATGGTGTAGAGAACACCGGTGAAGAATTTAATCCAATAGATAATCATGATGGTAAAAAAACGATAATGATTATTGGTAAAGACCGGATGGACGAAGGTGCAGAGCGTACTGATGTCATTATGCTTGGCCAGTATGATTATATGCAAAAGGAAATGAAACTGGTTTCTGTAATGAGAGATATTTACGTAGATATACCTGGTTATCAGAGTTATAAAATTAATGCAGTATACTCGCTCGGCGGAGTGGAATTACTCCGTGAGGTGATTGCATATAATTTTGATATTAATGTAGAAGAATACGTAACGGTGGATTACGACGCCTTTATGGAAACGGTGAATGTCGTCAATCCAAATGGTGTCACTATAGATGTAGAGAAAGATATGTCCGAAAAAATCGATACTGAATTGAAACAGGGTGAACAGCAGCTGAACGGTAAGGATCTGCTTGCCTATGCACGTTTCCGTAACGATGAAGAAGGCGACTTCGGCCGGGTGAGACGCCAGCAGCAGGTGCTCAGTGCAATTCAGGACGAAATTATTAGTGTCGGCGGTATTGTGAAGCTGCCTAAAATACTCGGAACAGGCATGGGATATGTTGATACCTCAATGTCAAATAAAGAAATGTACCGGATGATTATGAGCTTTATGATCAGAGGAGATAAGAATATCGACACGATGACACTCCCTCTGGATAACACCTATCAGTTTATGGATACAAGTCATGCCGGTAACGTTATTGATATGGATTTTGAAACGAACAGTGCAGCTTTGAAAGAGTTCTTAAATAATAGTAACTCTAATGAAGAGTGGGAAATAATGTAACAATCGGGAATAACGTAACGATTTATCCTAATACAATTATAGGTGATAATGTAATAATAATGGATAATGCAGTTGTTGGAAAGTATCCCACAAGGGCGAAATCATCTATATTACCGGAAGTAAATGAATTAGCACCATGTAATATTGGGTCAGGTGTCACCATTGGGACTTCGTCAATTCTCTATGTTAATTCTAATATATCTGAGGATGTATTTATTGCAGATCTTGCTACTGTGAGAGAAAGAGTTTCTATTGGTCGAGGTACAATTGTAGGTAGAGGAGTTGCAGTAGAAAATGATACAACTGTCGGAGCATACTGCAAATTAGAAACTAATTGTTATATAACCGCATACTCTACCATAGAAGATTATGTTTTCATAGCACCTTGTGTTGTTTTTACTAATGATAATTACATGGGAAGAAGTGAAGAGAGATTTAATAAATTTAAAGGGCCCCATGTTAAAAAAGGCGGTAGAATAGGTGCTAATAGTACGATTCTTCCCGGTAAAGTAATAAATGAAGAAGGCACAGTTGCTGCAGGAAGTACAGTAACTAAAGATATTGAAAAAAACAAAATTGTTGTAGGATCTCCTGCAAAGATATTCAGGGACGTACCTAATAATCAATTATTGAAAAATCAGGAGTTTTAAAGTGAATATTTGGATATTTAATCATTATGCAAAAACACCTGATTTTAGTAGTGGGACTAGGCATTTTGATATGGCAAAAGAGTTGATAGAAAAAGGACATAAAGTAACGATTTTTGCTTCTTCGTTTACACATTACGATAAAAAAGAAAATATCATATATAAGAATGGTCAAAGATTTCTGATTGAATATATCGATGGAATTAGATTTGTTTGGATTAAAACATTTAAATACAATGGCGGATTAAAACGAATATTTAATATGTTTTCTTACTATATAAATGCAAAGAAAGCCTCAAGAAAATTACAAATTAACAGACCAGAAATTGTAATTGGATCAACTGTACACTTACTTGCAGCTCTCTTAGGTAAAAAGGTTGCAAAGAAAAATCAAGCGAAATTTTTCTTTGAAGAAAGAGATTTCTGGCCCCAAACCTTTATCGATTTTAATATTTTATCTAAAAATAATCCAATATCTTTAATATTATTCAGAGTGGAAAAGTCCCTATACAACTCTGCCGATAAGATAATTGTTTTATTTGATAGAGCAGATCAATATGTAATGAATAAAGGCGTAAGAGCAGAGAAAATAATTTATCTTCCAAATGGTATAACAAGAAAAGTTCCCAAGTACTCCTATGAGATTGAAAAGATAATGATGGAATACAAAAACAAAAAAACAATTATATATACAGGTTCACATGGGGAAGCTAACGAGTTATTTAAAGTTATATATTTAGCAGAAATAATGTCGGATTATAAAGATATTGTATTTCTACTTTTTGGTGAAGGAAATCAAAAAAAGAATTTAATAAATTATGTAAGGAAGCATAATATACAAAATGTGATATTTCATGATTCAGTAAAAAAACATCAAATACCATTTCTATTAAGTAAATGCGATGTATCTATAATAAGCATTAAAGACTCTCCACTTTATAATTTTGGATTTAGTATGAATAAAATTTATGACTATTTATATGCTGGCTTACCACTAATTATGTTAACCAATCCAAAACTAGCTGAGTCGTTTGATAGGACTGGAATTTTTATTAGTGATGACTTAGATTTTCAAAAGAATAATATATTGCAATTATTTAAAGACGACGATTTCTATACTTTGAGTTCTAAATCTACAAAGGAATTATCAGAAAAATTTTTGTGGGAGAATCAAATTGAAAAATTAGATAATTCTTTTTAAATTTTAAAGAAAGTCGGGGATTTAATGATTAAAAGAATATTTGATATTTCAATTGCTACTGTTGGATTAATCACAGTCAGTCCAATTTTGATAGGCACATCTATAGTAGTTGCAAAAAAATTGGAAAACCAGTTATTTTTAAGCAAACTCGTGTGGGTAAAGATAATCAGCTATTTGATTTATATAAGTTTAGATCAATGACTAATGAAAAAGATGAAAATGACGTTCTTTTACCTAACGAAGAAAGACATACTTCTTTTGGGAAAAAAATGAGAAAATACAGCATTGATGAACTTCCACAATTAATTAACGTTATTAAAGGTGATATTAGTTTGGTGGGTCCAAGACCATTATTGGTCGATTATTTACCTTTATATAATGACGAACAGATTAGAAGACACGAAGTGAAACCAGGTATAACTGGGTGGGCTCAAGTTAACGGAAGAAATGCTATTTCTTGGGAAGAAAAATTTAGATTAGATGTCTGGTATGTTGATAATAAGGCGTTAATGCTAGATTTCTATATTTTATATCTTACTTTTATCAAAGTGTTTAAATCAGAAAATGTTAATAGTAATAATCAAACAACTATGAAACGTTTCCAGGGAAGTTATAATGATGCGTGACTTATATATTGTCGGTTCAGGTGGTCTCGGAAGAGGTTTGGTTGATGCATTGATTCATGACAATGGTGATCATATTAATGAAGAATTTAATAATATTTTTTTCGTAGATGATAATACAACTGGTGAATATATAAATGGTATTAAAGTCCGTTACAATATAGAAGATTTGATAAATATCACTAGTAAATGTCTAGTCATTAACGCACTCGGAGAACCACAGATACGTGAAAAAATACAGAAAAAGTTGAATACCAATCCTCACTTTGAATTCCCTAATTATATCGATAGTGATGTTAAACTATATAATAATGTACAGTTGGGAAAAGGGAATATTATTACCCGAGGTGCAGTTTTGTCTACTAACATAAATATAGGAGATTTTAACTTAATTCATTTTAATAGCACTATAGGTCATGATGTTATTATGAACGATTATAATTGTATCTATCCTTTAGTGTCTCTATCTGGTTATACGAAGCTCGGGAATTGCAATATGATAGGAATGTGTTCTTCTTCGCTTCCACAATCTGTTTTGAATGATTATGTTCGTGTAGGTGCTAACTCCCTCATTTTAGGTGAATATGCTTCAAATATTACAATTGTAGGAACACCTGCAGAAAGGATAGACAGATGAATATTAGAAAAACAGCCTTTGAACTCTTAAAGAAAAATGAATATCAAATTATTACTGATAAATATAATGAAATTAAAGCTAATATTCATAACCCGAGTCCAATAAATAACGAAAAGTTAAATAAATTTATAAAATTTGCTATTGAAAATTCCTTTTATTATCAAAATCTCAAAGTGAATAAAATATCTGAATTTCCAGTTCTTACTAAGGAAATATTAAAACTTAATATGGAGAATATAATTACAGTTGATAAAAATAAGTTGCAAGATTATCCATTCATGACAACTAGCGGATCATATGGAACTCCATTTAAGTTTTACGTGAATCAAAATAAAAGATACTCTCAGCAAGCAGAAGTATTATATTTTGGTCTTTTATCAAACTTTGATATAGGAACTAAACATATATATTGTAGAGCAATAAATCCCAATTTAAAGAATCAGCTGATAAAGAATCAATATGTACTTAAGCCTGAGAAAATTGATAAAGAATGGATTATAAACGCTATTAAGTATATACAAAAAGTTAAACCGGAAGTTATTATTTCTTATCCGACAGTACTTAATAATATTGCAGTTTTTATGAAAAAATATAAAACACCTATTCGTGGAGTTGAAGGTATTATTACTATTGGTGAAAGCATGACTGAAGAGGCGAGAAAAAATATTACTGACTCATTTGGTGTGGAACCATACTCCAGATATTCTACTGAAGAACTTGGTGTCTTGGGTAATAATTACGGTAGCGGTTCCCATATGTTAATTAATCAAGTTAATTATTTGATAGAAGTGTTAGATGATAATAATACACCAGTCAAAGAAAATGAAGTGGGTAAAGTAGTCGTGACGGACTTTAACTCTCATATTACTCCTCTTATCAGATATGATACTGGAGATTTGGCTCGTGTTAAAAGTTATAAAGAAGGTTTAGTTTACGAAATAGACAATTTAGAAGGTAGAAAAATTGAAACTATTTACACTACTAAAGGCACACCACTGACACCCTTTGTAATTAACTCACTTTTAAGAACATATGAAGACGTTGTTCAATTTCAATTTATACAGTATTCACAGGATGAATATGAAATGAAAATTTTGCCAATTGACGTTAATAATCATGTGTCTTACGAAAGTGTCTATGAGGAATTGAAAAATATTTTAGGAAAAGATTCTAGAATAAAATTAAATATTGTATCCGAAATTGAAACCTTAAGGTCAGGTAAGAGACCATATATCATTAATTTGTATCGAAAGGAGCAATGAAATGACAGAACGTATTTTGTTATCTTCCCCTCATATGGGCGGAACTGAAGAGAAATATGTACAGGAAGCATTTGATACGAATTGGATTGCCCCTTTAGGTAACAACGTAAACGAATTTGAGAAGCAGGTTAAGGAGTTTACTGGATCTAAGGCTGCTTGTGCTTTATCGAGTGGTACTGCAGGTATACATATTGCCCTTGATTTACTGGGAGTTCAAAAGGATGATGTCGTGTTCTGTTCTTCTTTAACATTTATTGCAAGTGCAAATCCTATTCTTTACTTAGGTGCTAAACCTGTATTTATCGACTCGGATTTGGAAAGCTGGAATATGTCTCCAATTGCTTTGGAAAAAGCTTTTAAAGCTTATGAAGAAAAAGGCAAGATGCCTAAAGCAGTGGTTATCGTTAACCTATATGGTCAATCAGCGAAGATGGATGAACTGATGGCTATCTGTGATAAATATAATGTTCCTGTAGTGGAAGATGCAGCAGAATCACTGGGAGCATTATATAAAGGTAAAATGAGCGGAACATTTGGCAAATTTGGTATCTTCTCATTTAACGGTAATAAGATTATCACAACATCCGGCGGCGGTATGATTGTCTCCGATGATGAAGAAATGATTCAAAAGGCATTGAAAAAAGCAACACAAGCAAGAGATCAAGCTGTACATTATCAGCATAGCGAAGTGGGCTATAATTACAGATTGAGTAATATAAGTGCAGGTATTGGACGTGGACAAATGGAAGTCCTGGAGCAGCGAGTCAATGAAAAACGTGAGATATTTAACCGTTACGATGAAGCATTAGGTGCAATTGATGGAATTGAAATGATGCCAGAATTAGCAGATACATACCATAACCGCTGGTTATCTACGCTGACTGTTGATTCCGAAAAAATGGGAGTAACTGCACTTGAGGTTGTAGAACACCTTGCGGAAAATAACATCGAAGCCCGACCAGTTTGGAAACCAATGCATATGCAGCCACTGTTTGCGGAATGTGATTATTTCTGTGAGGAAGAAGATAACTCTAAATACTTATACGAGAATGGCATATGTTTGCCATCGGATACGAAGATGACTATGGAGCAGCAACTATTTGTGATTAAGAAAATAAAAGAATTGATTTAGTTTGTTAGCCGTATATTTTATATGCGGCTCTTATTATATTTAATAAACTAATTTGGAAAGGATTAGATTATGAAGATATCAACAATTGAAATAGAAAATTATAAATCAATAAAAAATAATGAAACATTGTATTTATCTGATGGAGTTACAACAATAATTGGAAAAAATGAATCAGGTAAAAGTAATGTACTAGACTTGATAGGTCATATAAATCTCAATTTACCTACTAATATAGAACATTTTAAAAAACCCAACACAAAATGTGTTAATAAAAATACTTTAATCACTTTTAAGTTTGAATTAAATGATAAACAGAAATCATGTCTTAACGTTGAGAGTGAGACTTCAATAATACGATTCGATACTGCAGAACCTACATTTCAAGCTAGTATTGTTGAAGGGTTTCAAAAAGAGTACTTTAACAAAGATAATTATACTTCTAGAATACAACGATTGTATGAAATAGTGGAAAAATATATTAGCAGTAATAACCAAGCAATCAAAAGTAAACTACAAATGTATATTTCATTAGTAGAAAAACTAAATACTATACATGGAGTGAATTGGAAGAATAATATACTTGAAACAGAAAAACGAAGTAACTTAATTAATGATGAAAAAGTAAAAGAAGAATTTAAATCTATACTAACTTACATTTCTGAGTATATCGAAATTTTATATTATGAATTTCCGACGATAGTATATTATAAAGAGCAAGAATTGAAATCAGAATACAAGTTTGTTCGAGATGACTTTAAAGATTTAAAAACTAAGCATGGTAAACCATTAATAGATTTTTTAAAAGCAGTTAGATTTGATGAAGAGAAATTTAGTGATTTGATTTTTTCAACATCAGATGATGTCAAGCGCGATCTTAAAGATGAACTAGAAGAAAATCTTGATAAATATATCAACAATAAGTTTAATGAATTCTATAAACAAGATAAAGTTAAATTAACAGTTGATATTAATAGCAATAGAATAAGTTTTTTCGTTAAAAGTTCTAAAGCAAACATAAACTTAAGTGAGAGGAGTAACGGTCTGAAGTGGTATATGAATTTATTTATATCAATCACGGCAAATGATGATAACAATTCGAAGAAGATGTTACTTATTATAGATGAACCTGGTGTGTACTTACATGTCGATGCTCAAAGAGAACTAAGAAAACTTTTATATGACTTATCAAAAAAGCATCAAATTTTATACAGTACACATTCTCCATTCATGATTGACGATCAAAGAATAACAGACATTAGAGTTACTCAAAAAGAAGACAGTGGCATAACTAATATTATAAATAATATTTTTAGTGATGATATTGCAGAAACCTCGAAATTGGAAACGTTGTCTCCTTTATTAAACTCTTTAGGAATCTCTCACCCTTACATGTTTGGTATAAGTAATTTGAAAATTAATGTCATTACTGAAGGTATAGTTGATGCAATATATTTAAGAGCTCTAGCAAGACTTCTTGGTGAAGAAAGATTTGTTTTTATACCGTCCGTAGGGGCCAGAAACATTCATTTAATAGTCCGGATTTTATGGGGATGGAATTTAAAATGTATAGCATTATTTGATAATGATAATGAGGGAAGAAGTGCCGAAAGAAATTTAAAAAAAGATATGGAAGATGTTCAATGCCATTTACTTTCAAGTGATAACCAAAGTGGTGATATTGAGATAGAAAACCTAATTAGTAACTCTGATTTAGAAAGAATGGAAATTAATAAAGATAAGCTTATATCTGAAAAGAGATATTCTGC
The DNA here is from genome assembly GCF_015235105.1 of Jeotgalicoccus nanhaiensis. Lineage (NCBI taxonomy): Bacteria > Bacillati > Bacillota > Bacilli > Caryophanales > Staphylococcaceae > Jeotgalicoccus > Jeotgalicoccus nanhaiensis. Next base: position 412,265 of record NZ_JADGLW010000002.1, on the reverse strand, counting down.
AATAAAGATTACTGAATTTATGCACAAAAATTTTAGTACAGTCTCAGATGAAACTAAAGAAAACTTTATCATGCTTTTTTCAGCATTAGGTAGTAAATTTGAATGATTCTATTTAAAGCTTATAATAATTTTAAAGGACTGGTTTCATGAATAAAGTAGACAAAAGAGCAATTATTTTATATTTCAATGATGGATGTTATGTTCTAAACTTTAATAATAATTCATTCGCCAAGTTTATTGATGACACTCTTGGGTTTAATCCTTATATAAAATAAGGAGATATGTCAAAAGGGAAACTTTTGACCGCTATGTATAATAATGAAGATGATGTTAATCTATTTAAGCTAACAAGTGAGTTATTAATAGAAACAGAAACTTTAAAAAGATAGAAGAAGAAAAATTAGATTTTATAGATGATATCGAAGAAACTCAAATCCGTAAAAGAATAAGTGAATGCGATAAAAAAATTAATAAAGTAAAAGAAATTCTTCAAAATTATTCTGAAGAAATGAAGTCAGATATTTTCATCGATAAATCTCTATATACAAATTTAAATGAATTAAAAAAAGATGTAGAAAATTATTTTAAAAGCCAACGCTATCTTAATGGATTAGATAGATTACATACTCTTTTCCATGGTTATTTAATCCAAAGAAGTAATTCATTAAATATTCCTTTTTTAAATCCAAAAGGACATCGGGAACCTCTAAACGTTATCTATAATAAAATAGTCAAATATTTAATTAATACTAAAAAGATAAAATCAGAAGTGACTATAAACGCTCTTAATAACTCTAAAGTAATAATTGAATCTTTTAATGATAGTAGAAATAAATTTAGTAAATCTCATCCAAGTGAACAATGGTTAAGTGAGCATGAAGCAAGATATATTAATTCTATTGTAATTACCACTATAACCTTATTGGATTCTGTTTTAAAACCTACTATTTAATTATTTTACAACTCATTTTGAAATGATGTATGTATTACTGCTCAACTAATTAACTTTCAAGATAAGGAATGACATGAAAGGCCGGTAAACAAATGAATAATATAGTAATAATTAATGATATTTTAAATTTGGTGGATGATACGCATAAAATGATTAATTTTATTTTAGGTCCAGCCGTTACTGCAGTATTGGTGTCTTCTATAGTTACCTTGTTTAACAATAGAAAAGGTTTACAAGATTCTTTAGATAGTAAATCAGGATGGAGAAAAGAACTTTTCAAAGTAGCATCAAAAACTTTTTTAACCACTGATGATGTATATTTAGTTTTAGCGGCTTTGCGTTATAGCCCTCATAAAATATGGGATGAGCGAAAAAATAGAGAACCTAAAGACTTCGATGAAATGACATCTTACATTCATTACAAACTTGGTTACATACTTGAAAGTTATAAATGTGAGGATCTAAACTTAACGTTAGATAAGGTTGAATCTCATGTTAAAGTCTTGGGGAAACAGGATTCGAATACTGTACGTTTATTAGTGAAATATTTACTTAAACATCATTGGGAAGATTTAGGTAAGGGAGTTTGGGGGAGATTGAAATTCAGAGTTATACAGGAACCCGATATTATAAAAGAAGTTTATAATCAGATTGAAGATTAATTGAATAGGAGTTGAAAATAACTTTGAAAATTATAGATCGGTCAATGCTATTCTTTTACTACATGGCAATAATTAGTTTTTCTATTCTTATTTTCTTAGGAACTTTATATCTTAGTACTTTAATATTTGAAGATTTATCGGATATCCTTATTGTTGCTAGCAAATGGGTGATTATAGTCTACTTTTTAATTATGGTTTCCATTCCGATGTTAATTATCGGTGAATATATTTTAACTGTAATACAAGAAAAGAAATCTAAAAGCTCTAGTCATTACCATTTTACTGTTCACTGTAAAGAAAAGGACAATAATTATGAAATTTATGTTGATAGGAATAAGCATCCAGAATGGTTTAGGAGTAATATTAAAGAAATAAATATAGTCTTTAAATATGAATCTGGTATGAGTAATAAAGCTATTAAATTAACTTCATGTAATAAATGGAAGCAGAAAACGGATTGAAAGTTAATTTATGTACCATTAAAAACTAAATTTTTTTGGTAATATCTTTAGTAAATTAACTATGAAATAACAACTAAAATTAAAATAACGGTTATCTTTTTAGAGAAAATCAAAAATTAATAGATATGACAGATAATTATATTTATTAAGTGCATCAAATAACATCAGTACATCGACTAAGTGTTGCCTTTACATAGATGAAGTTGAGAGAGACAAGATTTTATTAAAAATTTAAGTTTTTTAAACACGTATGGTAATCCATACGTGTATTTTTGTTGTTCTTCGGCAAATAGTTTTTATCTTGTAATTTTTCATATTTAAATTTAATGGTTTCCTCGCTCTTAGTGTAATAAAACAGTATCCAGGGTAAAACTAATTAATATCTATTAATTAGGAGTGGTTAAATGAATTCAAACATGCCAAAAGATTCAGGTTTTGATAAGACTTTAAGTATTCTGAAAGAAGGTTACGAGTTCATCATGAATCGTGACAGGGAGCTTGACACAAACATTTTCGAGACGCGTATTCTCGGTGAAAAGGCCATCTGTCTCACAGGCAGTGAACAGGCTGAATTGTTTTACGACAATACCCGCTTCAGACGCAGTGATGCTGCGCCCGCCAGAGTACAAAAGACGCTCTTCGGCGAGGGGGGCGTCCAGGGTCTCGATGGTGATGCGCACAAAAATCGTAAAGCGATGTTCATGTCTTTAATGGACAACAAGACCATGGATGAGATTGAGGATCTCACAGAGAAATACTGGCACGAATTTTTTGCGGAAATCAATTGGAATGATACTGTGGAGTTATACGAAGCAGCGAAGGTAGTATTTCTGCAGGTTGCCTGCGACTGGGTCGGTGTTTCGCTGGAAGATGAAGATCTTGAAACCCGCGCGGGTCAGATTTCTGATTTATACGAGTCGCCTGCAGCGCTCGGAATCCAGCACTGGAAAGGGCGTAAATCACGGTCTGAGGCTGAGGACTGGATTCAGGGGCTTATTGAAGGTGTGCGTAATGGTGAGATTGAAGCGGATAAAGACAGAGCGCTCTATCAGTTCGCTATGCACAAAGATTTAGACGGCGAGCTTTTAGATTCTCAGATTGCGACAGTGGAACTCTTAAATCTTATCCGTCCGATTAATGCCATTAGTGTCTGGGTCGCTATGATAGGTCTCGCTCTTCATGAGCATCCGGAAGCGGCAGAAAAACTGCAGAATGCCAATCAAGAGCAGCTCGAATGGTTCATTCAGGAAGTCAGACGCTATTATCCTTTCTTCCCGGTCGCAGTCGCACGTGTGGCGGTTGATTTCGAATGGCAGGGCTACGAGTTTAAGGAAGGGACTTTAACGCTGTTGGACTTATACGGTACCAACCGTCATCCTGATGACTGGTCAGAGCCTGAAGTATTTTCTCCGGAGCGTTTTGAAGGCTGGCAGCAAACACCGTTTAACTTTATTCCGCAGGGCGGCGGATCTTATGACTTCGGTCACCGCTGTGCAGGGGAGTTTATCACCATAGTCGTCATGCAGACGACGCTCGACTTTCTTGTTAACCACTTGGAATTCGAAGTGCCGGACCAGGATTTCAGCTTTGAATACAACGATATTCCAGCTGTGCCGAATGACAAAGTGAAAATAAAACCGATCCGTCTCAAATAACTCATCCAATTTTAATCTGACTTTACTTTCAATTTAAATTATCTGTGCTATTATAATTCTTATTAATGAGTCAACACCACTGGGAGATAACCATGAAAATAAGAATAGCAGTGATTATCATATGTATTACTTTAATGCTGATTGTGACATCAGTCATAGACAGCTTTAATCATAGTGAGACAGATAGACCCGAAAAAGCAGATGTCATTATTATGCTCGGCGGCGGAGATAAGGGCCGCATGGAAAAAGCAGCCGAACTGTATCATGAAGGTTATGCGGACTATGTCATCATTACACCGGAGAGTGAAGATATCTACCCGCAGAGTACAGAATTTGCAAGAGAACTCGGTATACCCGAGGACGCCATTATAGAAGAATATGAAGCAACGAGTACTTATACTAATGCCGTTGAGTCATTCAAGATTATGGATGAATATGGCTTTGACAGTGCTCTAGTTGTCACAAGCGACTATCACCTGAAGCGGTCTAAACTAATCTACGACAGAGTCAGTGACGGGCAGTACGACTTGAAATATATCGCGGCCCTCGGTGCAGGCGGCGAAAAGTGGAACGAAAGATCCTACGCAGACAGAATCTGGTTCAATGAATTTTACAAGCTGTGGGGATACAGACTTGGTTTATATAATTTTATAGATGTGCCGGATGAAAAATAATATCCTCACCCTGATTGTAGGGCGAGGATATTTTTATACTAAATTATCGGAGTGTCCGGTTTCAAGGACATCTTTGAAGTTTTGGAAGCTCGTTTCAATCATGTTGGCTAAAGCTTCATCTGTATTGGACCCGATATGAGGGGTGACGAGTACTCTCGGGTAAAGGTCTATTAAGTCAGCTGCGCTCGCATCCGGTATCGGGTTTTCTTCTGAAAACTTTTTAAAGAATACTTCCGCTTCATTCGGCAGAACATCTGTCCCAAAGCCGCCGAGCTGCTGCTCCTTAATCGCCTTGACGATAGCAGCATTACTTTGCAGTTCGCCTCTCGCGGTATTGATCAGTATGGCATTATTTTTCATTTTAGAGATAAATGTTTCATTGACCATTTCGTCATTTTCTTCGGGAATATGCGGAATGTGCAGACTGACTATATCGCTCTCTCTGAGAAGTTCATCCAGTTCTACAAAGTCTACGACTTCTTTAGCCGCTTCACTTTCAAAAATATCATAACCAATCACCCGGGCACCGAGGCCTTTAAACAGCTTTGCTTCTGTTAAGCCGATCTTACCGGTGCCGTATACACCTACAGTGCAGTTTCTGATTTCTCTGCTGAACATCTCTGGGTCAACTCTCATATCGTGACGGCTGGTACGTTCGAGAGTGAACGGCACATTTCTTAATAAGTTCATGGCGAGAGTGACTGACAGTTCTGCGATCGCATTAGGGGAGTACCTCGGCACATGGGCGACTTTAATATCCAAAGCTTTTGCTGCTTCGAGGTCGATGTGTGAAAATCCGACTGTCCGTGTAAACACGTAATCAATACCGCAGTCTTTCATATATTTTAAATTGTCAGCATGAGCGCTGCAGTTTGCACGAAGCAGCACCGCATCATGTCCTTGGGCTGTCTGGATGTTTTCATCAGTCAGCAGATCTTCGATTAAGGTCAGGTCGTAGTTATACTTATTTAAGTGCTTAAAATATTCAACTTCATTGGGTCTGACACCGTAACAAATAATTTTCATCATATTTAAATTCCACCTTATAAAATTTTAAAAGATACCTAAGTTTCCGATTATGTTGAGTATGACCAGCCAGGTCGGGATTAATATGACTGCTGCTAAAGTCGACAGCAGTGATGCGTTGGATGCGAGTATCGCTTCACGTTCAAAGTTGATGGCGTAGGCCACCGCTACCGTCGCAGCTGGTGTGGCCATCATGACGATCATAGTAGTGACAGCATCTATATCAAAGACGAGTATGCCTGTTGCTGTTGTCAGGAAGAAGACAGCTAAGTTGATGGCAGGAACAATAATCGTTTTAACGCCGGCATAATACCAGGACGAGGTAGATTTTGCAGCCTGGCCGATATTAATTTCAGCAAGGGTCGCACCGATAGCGAGCCAGGCGAGCGGTGAAGCCAGTTTCGATAAATATTCCATCGGCGCATACAGCCATGGTAAAGTCTGATCAATTCTTAAAATGGCAACCTCTCTCGCAGCTTCAGTTTCAGTCGCTGCCACTGTTACCTGCGGCAGGAACTCCTGGAATAGCCAGATGGCCAGACCTAAAAAGGTTGCGATAACAATCGGATTTAAAAACATAGACTTTAAATTTTTAAGCTCCATTTTTAAACCGCTCATACGAATATACGCATAGGAATATAAGAAAATGCGGTAACCGATATTGAATATATTCGCGTAAATGACCCCGACTGGACCGAGTATTGCGCTGACAATTGGGATTCCGAAAAAGGTCGTCGAACCGAAAATCGATAACACTTCGAGTGTCGTTTTTTCATCGCCTTTATATTTTAAATACAAAGGTTTCATCGCAAACATTAAGACGATGTACATTAAGATGCCCCATATCAGTACGTTAATACCCTGGGCGAGCTGCTCGGAATCGATATCTGTCATAAAAGCCGTAAAGGCAAGAGCCGGAAGGGCAACAGTTAAGACGATTTTAGACAGAATCTTACCGACATTTTCATTAAAAATACCGCGCTTTCGGCAAAAGAAGCCGAGTAAAATGATTAAAATTGTCGATGCGATTGCACTGAGAAAGCCCATATCAGTGAAAGTCATGACAATGATTTCCCATACGTTCATAGGAAGTCCTCCTTATTTATTGTGAAATAATCAACAATCTTTCATACTTTTATTATACAAACTTTTATAAAGGAGAGAATAAAAAAATGTAACGATATTGTGAAAATTTGAACATAAAATAAAGGGAAGTGCTGGAGGGTTGAATGGGTTATCGATTATATTTCAGTCAGTAATGAAGCTGGACTTGCAGCTGTATAATGAATAGAGTGGAACGAGGAGTCATATTAAATAAGGAATGATAATTATGGTAGAAAAAGACACACAAATTAAAGTCCTCCTCGGCGGATCAGGCAGCATCTACGAATTTGCCAGGCAAACACTCGGTGTCGATAAGATGATGCTATCGAAGCAAAGAAATATATTGCCGGCCGACTGATTAGGCTGGCGGGAACGGGGTTGTATTAAGAATAAAAGAAACTGGGTCCGGCACTGTGCTAGACTCAGTTTCTTAAATTTAGTATTTATATCCGTACTCTTAAAGAACAGTCTTTATAGACTGAAATGGGTTTTGAAATATAAACTGATTGACAGAAAATAGTGCGAATGCCGGTATCCTTCCATACTTCTTACACTTTTGGTCCGAGCACCTTATCTGCCAGCCGGCGGCAGTTTTCCTGGTCAAAGTAATCAAAGTAAGCGCCTGCTTTTTCATAGAAGGGATTGGCCGGCGCCTTTGTCACAATATACTCCAGTAAGTCGAAGACTTCTTTTGTGCTTTTTGCTTTATACCCGTATAAGTCCTTATCCAGATCCAGATAGGTCCCGCGTTCTGTTTCCATCGCTTCCTGGTCGAACATATAAAATATAATCGGCTTATTCTGATAAAGAAAATCCCAGGACACACTCGTATAATCCGTTAAGAGCATATCCGCTTCAATCACTTCATCCTTAATCGACACGTCATCAAAAGTCACAAATGAAAGGCTGCCGCTGTCTTTTAATGAAGCAAAGTGTTTTTCATACGATTTCATAAAGGGATGCAGAATGACTTTAACATTCAGTTCTTTAGATGTTATCAGATGGTTAAATTCAGGGTCGTTTAAGAGGTCTGCCGTCGCACGGAAGTAATCACTTGATATAAATTCTTCTTCCGTCAGATCTAAGAGCCATTCTCTCCAGGTCATCATCAAAAGAATATTTTTCACTTCTTTAGCTGGACTGTCAGTTTCGAGGCGGTCAAAGCGCGCCATGCCTGTTGTGATTAACTTTTCCTCAGGAAATTTCCAGCCCTTTAATTTTATACTCCGTTCGTAACGAGACGCACAGTTGAAGAAGTTCGTCCGGCGGAGGAGGGGTTTATCTTCTTCCTGAATTAAAATCTTTTTAAACCCTTCAATACCGTGGCTGATATGCGTCATGACCGTATGGGTATTCAGATGGATATATTGCTCGATATCCGGGGCCAGGTCGTAAATAATCGAATGCCCGTGGAAGGTGTAGTCCGACTGAAAAAATAGCAGGTAGTTTTTAAAACTGCCGAGTTTCACAGCAGCCGGGATATTCTCTTGTTCGACATAGTTTGTTTTTTTGTCATACATCCAGTAAGTCTTAAGGTCCGGGCGGTGTTCTACAAGGTATGTATGAAAGACTGAGGCGTTGTCTTCATATTTTTCTCCCAGGTTTCCGCCGACCAGGACAAGCGGTTGCTTATTTTTCGGCAGTATGCGGGACAGACTCCTTGCCGCAGCAATTTTTAGTTTAATTAATATGGATTGGTACCAGTTAAAATTTTTAAGTTTCATAAATGATGGTCTCCTTCTTTCTCTGTTTCTACCCTGTAGCGGGCTGATTTAGTCAGCTTTGTTTAAACAACGTGCCCGGGGGTACTAAGATAGTTACACAAGAATTAGATATTTTTATATACATGATACAGTTCATGTTTGAAAAGGGGGAAGGTCAAATGAATGTTAAAAAGATATTATTCATTTCAGACCATGGGGACCCGCTCGCGAAACTCGGGGGAGAACAGGCGGGCGGTCAGAACAACTACGTCAAACAGCTGGCAACATATCTTGCGGACATGGGCCTTGTAATCGATGTAGTGACGCATTGGAGTGATGAAAAAACGCCGCAGATTGAAGCGTTCGGCAAGTCATGCCGGGTCATTCGTATTGCAGCCGGCAGAAAGGGTTTTGTGCCGAAGGCGGAAATCGCAGATATGCTGGATGATTTTTATCAAGAAATGGACGGACTTCTGCCTTTAGAAGATTATGATATCATTCACAGCCATTACTGGATGTCCGGACTGCTTGGACTGAGTGTAAAAGTAGCCTACGGTCTTCCGCTCGTGCATACATCGCACTCGCTCGGTATTGCGAAAGCTTAAGCGACGGGCGTGAAGGAGAAAAAACGGATTCATGCCGAAAGGAAGATTTTACGAAAGGCAGATTCCGTAATTGCGACAACGCCCACCGAAAAAAAGATCATTAAAAAATTCGCAGGGTCTAAGCCGAATGTCGCTGTCATTCCGATTGGGGTGGCAAGAACATTTGAAGAAGTGAAGTATCGAAAGCCGCCTGTAGACGCGCGATTTGTCTATGCCGGCCGCTTTACAGAAACGAAAGGGCTGTTTACGCTGCTGAAAGCCTTTCGTCAGTTCTTAAAACATGATTTGTCGGCTGAACTGATACTTGCAGGCGGTGATGAGCACGCTATTAATCTAAATACCGGACATCCTGTGCTTCCTGTTCTGTGTGAAGCTGTAGAAGGAATAGAGGACAGCGTGATATTTATCGGACCGACCGCACAGAAAGAACTCGCTGTTTTGTTCTCAAAAGCGACCGCAGTCATCGTGCCGTCTTACTATGAATCATTCGGCATGGTCGCTGCAGAAGCTCAAGGCTGCGGCACACCGGTCATTGCTTCTGAAGTCGGAGGACTCCAGGATGTCGTGAAAGATGGAAAAACAGGTTTACTCGTCCCTCCTGAAAATCCGAAAGCTCTTTCTGAGGCGATGACGAGACTTGCAGAAGGACGCCGCTTCACTGAAAAACTCGGCCGGGCAGCAATGAAACGCGAAGCACGGATGTTTACGTGGCCGCTGATTGCAAGAACTGTTCAGAATCTGTATGAGGTGATCGCTGATGGAGAAAATCCGCCATCTGTTAGCGACGGATCTTGACGGCACTTTTGTCGGAGATGACGCGGGTTTAAAGCAGCTGTTAGCTTATTATGATACGCTCGATGAACCGGTGGCGCTTGCTTATATTACTGGGCGTCACCAGGCATCTGTGATAGACCTGATTAATGAAGCCTCACTGCCGATGCCAGATATTCTGATTACGGATGTCGGGACAGTAATCTATCACGGCGAAAGCCTTTTTGAAGATGAACTGTGGACAGAAAAAATGACTGAGAACTGGCAGCCGGATAATATTCTTAAAATTGCTGAAGGTATTTCAGGCCTCACGGTTCAGAATTTACCGCATCAGCGGCGAGTGTCCTTTTACGCAAGCAGTACAGAATCCGCGGAAGCGTTAAAAATTTCACTTCTGCAGAAGGAGATTCCGCACACCTTTATCTTCAGCTCCAATAGAGATGTGGACATCCTGCCGGAAGGCGGCGGTAAAGGCGAAGCGCTTAAATTTTTAATTGAAAACTATGTTGAAAAAGAAGCGGGTATTCTTGTCGCCGGCGATTCAGGCAACGACCTCGCTATGCTCGAGGCCGGCTACCCCGCAGTTATTGTGGCAAACGCCCGTCCGGAACTTGCTGATATAGAAGCAAATGAATTGCTCTATCGTGCATCATCTTCGTATGCGGCAGGTATACTGGAAGCGTGGCAGCATTTTTACGGGGGCAGGTAGTTTTATATTTGAAATTAAATAGAACATGTGTAGAGATATGTTCCTCTTAAACTGGTTAAGTATCCATTTTAAGAGGAGCATTTTTTCATATTTAAATATTTTTCTGTCATTAGGCTTAAATTATAGTAATATTATGACAATTAGTATTATAACGTAAAGGGGAACTGACATGACACTTGAAAAGATGGATGATTTTATTCTAAAGCACCGTGACGACTACCTGAATCAGCTTTTTAATCTGCTTAAAATTAAGAGCATCAGCACCAACGAGGATGAGATTCGACATTGCGCCAATGTTTTGAAGAGTGAAATGGAAACCCTCGGCCTTGATACGCAGCTTATCGAAACCGGCGGCAATCCCGTTGTCTACGGCGAACTTCTAAACGATAAAAACCGCTTCACCTTGCTGATCTACGGCCACTACGACGTCCAGGCTGTAGAACCGATTGAGCTGTGGGATTCGAATCCTTTTGAACCTGAGATTAGGGACGGCAGAATATATGCACGAGGTGCCGGTGATAATAAAGGTCAGCTGATGGCTCAGCTGCTCGGACTGAAGACTTATCAAGCGCTCTACGGTGAGCTTCCCATTAACGTGAAGTTTATCTTCGAAGGGGAGGAAGAACTCGGCAGTGTGCACCTGGCGGAATTTGTGGAGAATCACAAGGCACTGCTTGAAGCGGATTTAGTCTATACGTCGGATGGTTCGTCGCATAACAGCGGCGATCCGTTAATTCTGCTTGGTGTCAGAGGGGTGTTGATTCTTGAAATGACGGCGAAAGGTGCGGATTTTGATAACCATTCCGGCAATACGGGCAATATCGTGCCGAATCCTGCGTGGAAACTGATGCGGCTGTTGAACACGATGCGGGATGATGACGGGAATGTGCTGGTAGACGGTTTTTACGATAAAATTCGAAAGCCGAGCGACAAGGAAATGGAACTCCTGAAGCGGCTGCCTTATGACCAGCAGGATATCGCAGAGAAAATCGGTTATGAGGACTTGGATATGGACGGGGCGTCGTATTACCATAAGCTGACCATGGAACCTACCTTTAATATTGCAGGCATAGAAAGCGGTTATACGGGTAAGAATGCGAAAACAATTATTCCGTCGACGGCGACGGTCAATATGGATATCAGACTGGTGGCGGACCAGGACCCGGAAGATGTTTTTAAGAAAATTGAGGAACATGTTAAGGAAGTAGATCCAAGTGTGACCGTAACCTATAAAGGCGCCATGCGCCCATCGAGAACACCGGCAGAACTGGAGATTGTTCAAGCTGTGACGGATGCGGTTGCTCATGCCTACGGAAAAGAACCCTTAGTCCAGCCGAGCATGCCGGGCTCCCTTCCGGACTATGTGTGGACGGAAATATTAAATACACCATCCATCATCATGCCGTACGCTAACTTCGATCAGCATAATCATTCACCCAATGAGAACCTGAAAGTAGAGAACTTTTTTGCTGGGATTAAATGTACGTGTAATTTGGTGAGGGAGTTGGGGGAGAGGAATGTTTAAACTGATGTAACTGTCTCATATTCTATAAATGCTAGTTTAAAATGGATAATGAATTAAAATTTTTGTCGGACTTAAAGAGAGAACTTAAAGGGCGGAAATATCTTAAACATAAAAGATATTTAGGTGAAAAAGAAAAGTATATACAATGATATTCAGAAACAGAAAGCGAAAGAAGTCTAATGTTATTTCTAACGATAGACTTCTTTTTAATTCCTGCATTTAATTTTATAAAAGTACCTTAACAATAATTATCCGAGGAGTCTTAATAAATCGTAATTAACATAGACTTTATTTTTAGTTTTAGCTTTGTCAGTATCTAATAGTTTTAAATCAACTAAATGATTTAATCCGTTTCTGGCAGTAGTTGGGCTGATATTTAAAAAATCAGCAACTTCCCGGGTGGAGACTGATGGTTTCGTAAATGAGTAAAACCAAATTTTATTGATACTGCCGGTAGAATTGATTAGCCTTAACCCTTTTCTAGCCAGCTGTTCTATAGATTCAAGTTTGTTAAGTATGCTTGTTGCCATTCTTTTACAAGCATCAAGGAAAAATTTTATCCAGGCATACCAATCTGGGTTATTGCCGCGTACACCATTTAAAAGATTATAGTATCTAAGTCGTTCCTTTTCTAATTCTTCACTTACGAAGAAAACAGGATATTCAATTAAATTGTCACTCATAGTATTGAGCACAATTAATATTCTCCCCATTCTTCCATTACCGTCGAGAAAAGGGTGGATAGATTCGAATTGGGCATGCATGATTGCAGTTTTAATTAAAGGATCAGAGTCTATATCAAGCAAGATATGATTTTCTTGATTACTTGTATTGAAAGTATAATGTTCTTGACCGTTAACATAATTTTCAAGATTACTCATGTAATCGCTAATATCACTAGCAGGTATCGGAATGTATACAGCATCCTCAATTCGATCCGTTGGACCAATGAAGTTCTGAATCTTTCTAAATTCACCGGCCGATATTGTAGTGCCTCTAGTATTTTCTCCCATAAGTATTTCGTGGAGCTGTTTAATTAAACGAGTTGAGATAGGATAGCCCTGATTAGTCAACTCAATTCCTTCTTTTAATGCAGCTAAATAATTATCAACTTCAACTACTTCACTACTTTTTCTTTTCTTAGTGGCATCTTCAATCATGTCGGCAAAAGTAACCTGTGTACCTTCGATACGAGTAGATTGTACAGATTCTTGTAAACTTAATATCTGTATAAGCTGAGAATTAATGATTGAATGATTTAATTCAGAATTCAATTTCCCAATCAGAGTTTTAATTTCTGCAATTTCTTTATACAGTACTAAAGCATCTTCCATTTTAACTTCCGGTGGAAGCATTTGAATACCTTGGATAGCCATAACGCACCTCACATTCCTTTTAGTTTCTAATTATCGCACTCTATTAGTCAAAAAACAACATAAATTGGTTTATAGATTGAGAGTTATAATGTAATAAGTCTTGTTGAAGTGGGTTACAATAGAGTTAAATAAAATAAACTGGTAATTATAAATTTTAACTCAAAGGAGGTTCTAATGAAAAATCTATTCCTATTAATAATTTTTATTTTAATTATTGTACTCGGTAATTCTTTTGAAACTTTAGAACCTGTATCTAATACCTTCGAGTTCCTGTATGTTAATTTTAATTTCCCTTTATTAATATTAATTATTATATTTATATTCAAACAAGAATTGAAAGATTTAATCAATAGAATATCCAAAATCACACACGGAGAAACTAGTATCCATTTGGATTTAGAGTACTTAAAAGAAGGTTTAGAGAATAAAGCGGATTTTTATAAGGATGTTGAAATCAAGCAGGCTCCCAGAATTGGTGGTGGAGGCAGATTTAATATTCCTAATGAAGATCTTATTAGAATGACAAAGATTCAAATATTATATACTCAAAATATGTTAAATAACTATTTAGAAAATGAAGGCTCAGTTGCAACTATACAGAAGTTATATATGGCATATGAAGAAGTGCTTAAATTGCACTACAATTTAACCTATACAGATATAAATACTATGAAAAATAGAATTAGACATGATGGAACTGAAGAGGAACTGCAGTTATTTGATGAAATAGTTGCTTTCTATTCTGGAGTGACTTATTTTGACTCACATGAGAATGGCACAGGAAAATTATTGAGAGACAAAGATGTAATGAACTATAAGAAGCTTATATCTGTAGCTGTGAGTCAGTTCTATTTTTACTCAGTATTTAATCATCCACCCGATAATATGCAAAACAACTAAATATTTATTGATGAAGATATTTTTGTAACAGTATTAAAAATAAAGACACGGGGTGACAGTATGTCTGAAGATCATAAAAAAGTATTTGTCAGCTATGATTGGGGAACACTTGAACATGAACAGTGGGTATTTGATTTAGTGAAGGATTTACGCAGTGATGGAGTAGATGCCATGATTGATAAATTAATCACTCAAACAAATACAGTGCAATTAGAAAGAATGATGGTTGAGAGGATGAATGAAAGTGATCATGTAATTATGGTACTCACTAAGGAATACGCTCAGAAAGCAGATAGTATGCAAGGCGGAGTTGGTTTTGAAACTCTTCAGAGTTTACCAGATTTACTTAGTAACTCTGATAAGTATATTTTTATACTGCGTCATGATGGAGACTTCAAGGATGCGGTTCCATCTCATCTTCGAGGCTTTCATTTTATAGACTTTTCAAGCAATAGTGAATACAAAAGAAAGTATGAGCAACTGTTATACAGAATAGAGGGGGTGCCGTATTATGAACTACCTCCGCTTGGTAAGAAGAAGGAATTAAAGCCGGGATATTCTAATATAGAGAACCTTACATCTAATAATCAAGTATTTGATGATATTGATTTACCAAAGCTAAAAGAGTTGAATGATTTAGAAAAAGATAAGCTGGAAGGCAGTGTTTATAGCGAACTGGTTGATTTATTCAACCAGCTGTTTATAGAACTGGAAAATAAAAATTCTAATTTCCAGTATACTAAAGAAGAAATAAATCAGCAGAAGCATGTCTTTAAGTTATATCTTGATGGGAACTTAAAGACAGGAGTGAAAATATGGAGAGGAAATCATCTCTTTCAAGGAATCAATTTTCAATTCGGACATATGCTTGATATTAATTCCGATAATACTCTGAATGAAAGTCTCGTATTTAATTATAACCAAAATGGTGAATTCACTATGAAATTAATGATGAATATACCGGGGAATTCTGAGTATAAAGAGATAGCTGCAGTAGTCAAAGAATTATGGAATACCAGAATAGAGCCCGTATTGAAACAATAGGATTGAAATTTTAATATTTAATGTAAATAAAACCTCAAATATTATATATGTCTGAGGTTTTTATCTTCTTGATTAATCTTTTATAAAACTTGTTATGCCTTCTCTATAATGACCTTTAACTGACCATCTTAATAATATCGTCGTCATTTCTTTCGGTGTATACGGATAGTCGTTTTTTATCCACCAGACGATACTGTTGAAGTATGCGCCCGTTGAATAGCTGATCAATAGGTTTTCCAGCACCAATACCTCGTCTTTTGATGCTGCATAATCAATTCTTCTTTTTATATACTCTTCCAGTATATATCAGATAGATGGCTAATAATTATTTTGTCGTTTAGTATAAGAATAAAGGATTATATAAGGAGGACTATCATGGAGAGAATTAGAACACTTGTAAATGAACTCAGAGTAAATGATGAAAATTTTGCATTCGAACATGTTCTTAATAATCTGGAAGACGTTATTGAAAAATTTGGAGTGAAGGTTTTCTATAGTGATATGTCCGGTTTTCCTAATCCACGAAAAGTAAGCGGATATACCCGAATGGCCAAAAATGGTCAGCCTGAAATCGTTGTAAATGCTAAGGAGTCAGAAGGCAGAAGAAGATTTACAATGGCTCACGAACTCGGGCATATTATTATGCATTGGGGATATCCTGAAAGTAAGATATCAAAAGATCAAATGACTATTTTATATAGACAGGACTCATATTATAATCACGATTTGTATGAGTATGAGAAAGAAGCGAATGAATTTGCTGCTCAATTATTAGCACCGATAGACGTTATTGAAAGAGTCATTGTTGAACCTGTAAGTTCATTTGAAGAAGATCAACTCGACTTTTTAAGTTCGAGAATTGCAGAGTCTTTTAATATTACGAAATCATTTGCAAATGTGCAGTTAGAAAAATTAAGGGCCTAAGTTAATGAGCGAAAAGAAAACAACGATAGATGAAGAGCTGCTGGAAGAGTTGAAAAAAGACGTTAATCCTGAAAACATAAGATTGACTATCACTTCTAAAGAAGAACGTGAATATGCAGAAGAAGATAGAAAAAACGCTTTTGATGATTACCAAGAATATAAAAAAGCCGTGGGTGGGGTTATACTTTTCCGACAACTGAAAAAATTATTATTATCGTGTTCGTAAGTGCGACCTTTTTAAACACTTTTGCTTTATTGACACTAATATTTAAATATATATTTAGTCCAACAGATAATCTAATGCAACATAATAAAGATATAGAATGACAAATGTGTCAAACAATATTAGTTCGTTTTTATTAGAACCCCAGAACCTCCAAACGCCGGGAAGAGAGTTCGGGGGTTTCTTGGTGCTTATCGCCTAATCTTTTCTTTGCAGCTCAAGCCAGCGCTTAAACAGCTGCACGATGCACCCGACGATAATCGGGCCAACGGAATATAAAAAAATAGTGTCCATGAATTCCACCTTCTCCCGATCCGTATTTCGTCCAGAAAGAATAGAAGATACATTAATTATACTAAAACGGAACATTTGCTCGATTATTAAATACACTTTTCTTAAAATAGTATTAGTTTTTAAGGATGCAGTGGGTATAGGATTGTAGATGAGACGGGGAGGGATTATTATGAGGTATATCAAGAGAAGAGATTTAGATATTAGTAATATACCGGATAATCGAATTATTGCCTTAAACAAGTCCATAGAAGAAGGATGTCGATCTGTAGGGAAATTATCGCCACTCGTTGGCAAAAAGAAAATTAGTATCAAATCTAAACGGGCAGATAAGAAGTGATTTCAAGTTGTTATGATAATTTAGGCTAATTTTCTAACTGATTATCTTCAAACTAGAATCTATTTTGTTATATATTAAATTATAAGTAATAAAAATAGTGCGTATAACTTCGCTAAACCTCCAAACACTGGGAAGAGTGTCTGGAGGTTTTTCGTTTTAAATTAAATCTTTAGCTGAATGTAACTAAGTTGTAGTCGACTACACAATATTGTATAATTAAGTAGCCTAAGGAGTGAACCTAAATGAAAATGAATGAAGTTGTAATTAAAAATGTGAAGCACTGGCTTAAAGAAAATGATAAGACTCATGAATGGTTGGCGGCTGAATTAAATGTAAGTAAATCATTGGTTGGCCATATGTTGTCCGGGAAAAGAGCGATTTTGCCGAAACGTATTGAAGACTTGTCAAGAATCACCGGTATTCCCATGAAAGAATTAGTTAAAGACAGTTCTCAATCAGGTGGTTTAACTGTGCAACTTCGTGGTCAAACTTCTAATCGTCGTTCCAGACAGGATTTGAAGTCAATGATATTTGCTATTGAAGATTACATTGGTTTAAAGAGCAGGTGATAATATGGACTTAAAAATTCAAGCTGAAAAAACAGCAGAAGCTTTTGCGCAGGACTTTTTAGAAGAAAAGTTTGGCAATGATATTTTTATCGGTGCACATATTGAAAAACTGATAGATGACAAAGTCAATCTGATTTATCAATATACCGAGGATGAGAATTATCACGGGGCTGCAGTGGTTCATGAATCGGGTGAGGAGTTTATCGCATTGAATACGTTTCAGCCGCTTCGAATGCGTTATTTTACAGCAGCGCATGAACTATGGCATTTATCTGAAGGCAGTCAAATGCAGTCTGAATCATTTGACCATGAAAGAGCAGCAGACCGTTTTGCAGCTGCAGTGATGTTGCCCAAAGGTCTGACAAAAGATTTATGGAAAAAGTTTAAACGTGAATATGGTACAGAAGAAGCGGTGATTCATCTTGCGGATTTTGCTAGTGTACCATATGACGCAACGGCCCGGCGTGTCAGAGAACTTGGGGATAGGGATGCTCCAGTGAGTATACCGGAAGATGAGTGGAAGCAGAAACGTTTTGTGTACAACTTACCTGAAAGTTTTCTAGATCAACCTCAGGCTATTGAAAAATTCGAAGCGTACGAAACGATTGTACGAAATGCAGTTGAGCAGGAGAAGCTGGACAGTCTGACTGGAGCAAATAAGATAGGGAGATATAATCCCAAACTTGCAGAGGTGCTGCAGGAACAGAAAGCCGAATACCTGAATAATAGAGAACAAAACGATGCGTAAGGGTAAAGTATTTATAGATGCTAATATTATTATTTATGCGGACAGCTTTGGGAAGACAGATGTGTTTGAATGGATTAATAATTTATATGAAGAAATCTATATTCATAAAATAGTTTTAGAAGAAGTAAAATTATCATCTGCAAGGAAAAAGATTGAAGGTTTCATTACTGAAAAACGCTGGTTACTGTTTGATCCTGAAGATGAAAAAGCTTTAACGGATAATCAATACGATTTGTATGAAGCCTATTTAGATGATGTATACGAATCATTTCGACAATTAGATGCTAAGAAAATTACTGAATCGAGAGAGTTAAAGCATACAAATGACCTTGGAGAAATTCACAGTCTTGCAGCAGCTGTATTACTAAATGCAAGTATAATCTGCAGTAACGATCTTGATATTAGAGAAGTTATTGAAGATTCAGAGATTCTCATATCTGAAGATGAAGCACAAGAAAGTGTATTGATTACGCAGGACACCCTTGAAGACTTCTGTTATTACGTCATCATTCATGAAATAGCACAAAGAAAATTAGTCAGAAAGTTTTTTAAAACTATCCATCCAGATAGAGTTGATTCGCTTGATCAGCGCCTATTATCGGAATCTTAAACTATTTAAATTGAGATCATTTTATATGAGATTGCTTCAAACTGGAAACCAGATTCACTCTATGTTAAATTAAAAGTAACAAAAATAGTGCACATGATTTCATCACCCCCAAATGCTGGGAAGAGCATCTGGGGGTTTTAATGTCTTGTCATTTTACTTTTTATTATGACTGATGTTATAATTCAAGTAACAAAAAGATATTCCATTGCAACACCGAACCCCCAATCTACTGGTCCTAGATTGGGGGTTTTTTTGGTGTGGTTTTCGCCTATCATTCATCGCGTTTGTCTAACCAGTATACAAAGTACGCAACCAGGCACCCGGTGATTATGGGTGCTAAAATTTCTACAAAAAGATAATCCATTGCTTCCACCTCCTCCCGGTCCGATTTCGCCCGGGATGGATAGGCGATATACTAATTATACCAAAAATCGAACGTTTGTTCGATTTATTTCGGAAAATTAAAATGAAATCCCGCATTTTTTATCACTCTTATGCTAAAATAGAACATATGTTCTATATAGGGGTGATCTTCATGTATGACTATAATCTGTGTCCGCAGTACGATATTCTGTGCATTGATTTGAAAAGTTTCTTTGCGAGCGTGTCTTGCAGGCTGAAGGGGCTGGATCCGCAAACAACCAAGCTCGCTGTTGTCGGAGACACCAAGAGCATGGGTTCTGTCGTGCTGGCTGCAACGCCTGAGTTGAAGAAGCTCGGGATTAAAACAGGATCCAGACTGTTCGAGATTCCCGCCAGGAGCGATATTTTTATCATCAATCCTTCCATGAAAATCTATTTGGATTACTCCATGAGAATTACGGAAATTGCCCTCAAATACGTTGCACCTGAAGATTTTCATCAGTATTCCATCGACGAATTCTTCATGGACGTGACGCACAGCTACCGCTTGTTTGCCGCTTCACCGAGAGAGCTTGCCAGGAAGATAAAGACCGAAATATATGAAGAGACTTTAATCGAATGTGCCGTCGGGATCGGTGATAATTTGCTGTTAAGCAAGGTGGCTCTGGATATTGAAGCGAAGCATATGCCGGACGGGATTACCGAATGGCGCTACGAGAATGTCATTGAGAAGATGTGGCACATCAAGCCTTTGAGTAAATTTTGGGGCATTAATAAGAAAAGTGAAAAGAAGCTGAACCAGCGCGGGATTTTTAATATCGGAGATCTCGCTAACTATCCACACGAGTACCTGAAGCGGGACTTCGGCATTATCGGTGTCGACTGGCATCTGCACGCGAACGGCATCGATTTCAGCAAGATCAGCGAGAAACATAAAGTCCATTCACCGTCGATCGCAAAAAGTCAGATTCTGATGCGCGACTACAAATTCAGCGAAACCTACGTCGTTCTCTTTGAACATGTGGATGAAGTGACCCATCGCATGCGGCTCATGCACCAGCTCGTAAAGACGGTTCAGTTTTCCGTCGGCACGAAAGACGGGCATATTTACCGCAAGCAGTTCACTATTAAAGAAGGCACCAACAGCGAAGATATGATTATGAAAAGACTCTGGCAGGAGCTGAAGACAATCGCAGATCCGTACGCGCTCTACCGGACAATCAGTGTCACACTGACGAACTTTATCCCGGACAGCCAGAAACAGGTCTCACTCTTTCAGGACGTCGACAAAATGCTGAAAGAAGAAGCGCTGATGAAGACCATCGATGCACTGAAAGTAAAATACGGACAGCTGAGCGTTATGCGGGCCATCAGCTGTACCGAAGCCTCTACACTCAAACTCCGGGAAGGTTTAATCGCCGGCCATAAAAGGTAAGGGAAGTGAGTTTATATATTCTTAGCTTTCTTTGTATTTTAGAATTTTTACAAAAACACACTTATATCATTGAGTTAAGAATTTCAGGTGAACTATCAATGAATAAGTGTGTTTTATGAGTAAAATTTATTTATAGTAAAAATGGTACTGGGGTTACTTAAGGATTGTAAGGATGATAAGTAACATCATTTAACTTATACTCGCCATTAATTCTTTCTATAAGATAAGTTTCCGCTGTAGTAGCAGGATCTTCACTATCATTTAAATAAAACTCTCTTAGAACATTAACTTCAAAAGAATTTTCGTCTTTTGGAGAAATACTGATTTCATTAAGTAGTCGAGTGGTCTGTACGTAATCGTAGTATTCATTATAATTTTGAATACTTTCTTCAGCCATCCCTTGTGCATCTACCAAAGATTGATAATAAGTATTACCGTTGCTATAAAAATCATCCAGTGCGTATATTACTTCTTTAACAAACATAGGTAATTCCATGTTCGTGTGATCTGGGTTGATATGAATCATTTCTGCAATCATACTCTGGTCTTCTGTTTGAACCATATCAAAAGCTACAATGTCATTATTTGTTGTTTTGTAAAACATTGAGCGAATAGGTGAACCTTGTAACTGATATTCATCATAATCAAGTAACGGTATCCCTAGTGTATTAATAACATCTTGATAAGATACATTCATTACTGGATAGAAATTAACGACCATGTTTGTATCAGGAGAAATGTCAGGATTAGCATATGTATCATTACCGTAAGGCATAGAATCACTGTATAGAACTGCAACATTACCATATACAGCTAAATTAGCACCTTCTTTGGGAATGACACGATCATACGACTCCCCATAAAGTGCTTCAACATCAGTTTGAGACATACTCTCGTTAATAACATTTATAGCCAGGATATCTGGATTTGTAGCTACAGT
The DNA here is from genome assembly GCF_015235105.1 of Jeotgalicoccus nanhaiensis. Lineage (NCBI taxonomy): Bacteria > Bacillati > Bacillota > Bacilli > Caryophanales > Staphylococcaceae > Jeotgalicoccus > Jeotgalicoccus nanhaiensis. The sequence continues at coordinate 390,655 of NZ_JADGLW010000002.1, read as the reverse complement.
GTTCAAGAAATCGGGTGCTAGTACACCTAGATAGAAATCTTCTGTAACGACAGCATCTTTTTCTTCTTTAAGTTCTTCAGTCTTTTGTTCGATTTCTTCTTTATTTTTTTCATTATCGTTTTTATCCGCTTCAGTTGTACTATTATTTTCAGTGTCTTTTTCAACCGCTTCTTCAGTGGTTGTCTCTGACGGTGTTACATCTTCTTCAGATACTTCTCCTGTACTTTCCGTATCACTGCAAGCAGTCAGGGCGATAACAGATAGAGAAATCAAGAATAGTTTTTTCATTGTCATACTCCTTTGTTATTAAATTAATCAATTTCATTACAATATTTAGAACCACCGAACAATCTTGAAGCAGGATCATCAGGACCAATAGCCTTTCCATCGAGAACACAATCTATTTTCTCATCTTCACTATAAGTTTCTGTTGATTCATAAGAATCATCATCTTCTTCATGAATCGATTCTTCGTATGATTCAAAATCAGATGTGTTAGGCCCTGAACTAGAATAATTATCGAATGCGACTGCATGTAAAGAAGTAACAAAAACAATGAAAGTTAACAGACAAATAATGATTACTGAGTGAACTGCAATCACTGTTGTAATTAAACGATGTCTTTTTTCTGTTTTTAAAATAATAACTGTTGCAAAAGTGCCTAGTATTAGAAACACAAACAACGTAATAATAAGCGAACCAGAAACCACGGCAAAGCATCTCCATTCAATTCATAAATTTATATATCTACACCAATATAACCCAACAATTACAATTGAGCTACTATATATTCAAATATTTTACATAATAGTTATTTGGGAATTATGAACTAGAAAAAGCACGATTATTTGCTGCTGATTACACCATCCAGAACAAGGTATGCTAATTATTATAATTTGAACTACGTGTGTTCATGCATGACATCAGCTGTACCGAAGCCTCTACGCTGAAACTCCGGGAAGGTTTAATCGCCGGCCATAAAAGGTAGAATATGGATAAGGAGTGATATGATGCGGATATTAATGCTTATTTTATCAATACTGAACTTAATCTATCTGATTACGACGATCGCAGCGAATGAAGCGGGTAATATTTACCTGTCACCGATGGGGCTGCCGTATTATATTGCAATCGGACTTGCAATTTTAAGTGTCGTTATACTCTTAATTACGAAAACCGGCGAAGGCAGAGCGAAGAAATTGAGTTTGTCTGCGATACTGGTTAACGTCGTAGGAATCTTTTTAGTGAGCATATTTTTTATGTAGGAATAGATGGAACGCCTGGTGATGAACTGGGCGTTTTTAAATAAGAGAATAATTAGAAAGACTACTTTAAAATATAAGGATGTGGTTAGATTATGAAGTTTGCTAAGTTAAAGATGATAGAGAAATTATCTACACATGGTTTGATTTACTTTAGTAATGTTGAAGAGCCAAAAAGCGGTTTATTAGAATATAATGATAATCAAATAAATTTAACTTTTGTTGTAGAAGGTTTTTTAGATACATTAGATGAGCTAGAGTTGGACATCACTAATATTGTTTTCATTACTAGTTTTGGGGAGAAACTATTGCTCCGTGATGGGATAGTTTTAAACTCAAAAAATAATTCTAATAATATCATTACGATAGAAGTTATTTACCAATATTTATTATTGGATACCAATCCTCAAATTGAATCAGTATCAGAAGAAAATCACTATAAAAATTTTAAGATATACTGTTCGTATTTTAAAGACATATTCACAAACTCACCTTTTAGATATGGGAGAAAGAAAGAAGACCGTTTTCATAGTAGTGTTGAACTAAATTTAGAGAGTACTCTAGGATTGTGTATAATAAATAACCGTATGGAAGTAACAGATTTTATTCTTGCAAATCAATATAACCGAGGTGAAGATTTCGACTTAAAATTTGACTATACTCCATTTTTAAACTTTAAATTCAAAGAACCTCAATCATTCAATAATATCATTTCACAAGCAATGAAAATACGTAATCTAATCTCTTTCATTACTGAACATCAAATTAAAGTAGAAGAATTATATATATCGACTAAAGAGAAAAATTATAAAATATTTTGGGCAAATGAATCTAATATACAAGTATCTAAACCTTCTAATGAGTTGACTTTTCAAGTTAAACCATTTTTGAACAGAAGATTTTCTGAATTTGTTGACGGATATTTTAATAATGAAGATAAGCTCACTGATATATTTGATACTTATGTTAATTATATATATAAGCCAATATATGAAGATGATTATTTGCTTTCCCACATAGTTATTTTAGAAGGACTGCATAGAAGGTTTATTTGCGATAAAGATATAACATTGAAAATAAGATTAGAAGAAATGTTCAAAAGTCTAGATCGGGAAATAATAAATTCAATCTTTTCAGAGATTGAATTAGATGAAAAATTTATATCTTACCTTAAGGACTTTAGACATTACCACTCACATTTTTTTGATATTAATAAGAAGCCTAGAATAGATGGTAATAAAATCGAAATTGCTAAATTAATTAGGAAAGTAATTAAAGAATTTATTTACCTGAAAATAAATGTTGGAGAATCATATGTTCTAGCAAAACCTAGACAATATCAATTTAAAGAACTAGATAATTTAAAATAATTAACTTAAATATTCATTTAATTAAATAATCCCACATTAATTTTAACAAGTTTATGTGTTGTTTTAGGTATCTATAAGAGGTGATTCAAATGGAAGCAGCTAAAATCAAAGAAGTCATAGAGAGGTTAGAAGGGTTGCCTTACCAAAAAATTTTATTCAATGGACCTTGGGGTGTTGGAAAAACTAAGTATATCTTAGATTCGGTTAAAAAAATGAAAATATATATTATATATCTCTATTTGGTAAGAATAGTAACAATATATTTTATGAAGACTTGCACTATGAACTAGTATCTACTGCGAAAATTATATAGAGAAAAACATTGAAGTATCTAAAGGAGATTAAGTTTTCTCATAGTGGATTTACTATATCACTTCCTTATATAAATGATGTATTAAAAATAATTCAAAACGAATTAAAAGGAAAGTCAGAAATAACGATTATCATAGATGACTTAGAAAGAACCGGTAAATGTACTTAACTGTTTAGACGAATTAAACCGTCTGATATCTCCGACTTCTGCGATGATTTGAACGGCGGTGACATCGCCACTCCTTGGAAAGCTGCTCAGGATGTGATATTCTGCGATATCTAAACCATCTGTTCAATCAATGCCTGCTGTATATCTAAAATCTCCTGACATGGTTTTGAATTTGATCAACTCGTACACTTTAAGCATCTGCTGCAGCCATTAATAAGGCGCCTGATTTTTCTGTGGCACGTTTTGAAGATGGACGTTTGTTTGTATGCCTTAGGATTAAGTTCTTTACTCTTGTTCTGGATAATCCATTCAACATATCTAGATGTGTAAATAATTGAAGAATAGAAAGATAACCCTGATGTTAGTGTAAAACAGGTCTTCTAGCTCAGGGAATGTCATCTGTATCAGCGCATGAATTCGGGTTCTAAGGAGAATGATTTTTTTGTTTAATTCGCGTAATGCTGGGAGAGATTGCACATATCTTCGTAGTAATTATCTTGAAACGTCTTATTTTTAGAAGGATGTGTAGAACAAGATTGATCTAGCTTATGTGTATCTGTTCGATTTGTTTTATGCATGCGAATCGTAAGGCTTTGCATTTTAATTTCTAGTGGATTCATTAGAGCGTAGGCAAATCCGGACTCTCGCATAAAGCGTTGCAACGCTTTGGAGTATACACTAGTAGCTTAAAATACAATGTACGGTATGAAGGCGTCTTTCAGCATTTGTGATTTAATCCGAATATGGACGTCTTTAAACTGAGGCAAGCAATATTTGATATCTTGTTCAAAGACGCAATGTTGCTCTGCATTGTAAATCACCATATAGCTGTGCCCTTTACTAACATAAAACGCGACCACACTTCTCATGATAATTCTCTATATAGCATTGCCAGTACGGTTTCTTGTATTCACATATGAATATGTAATATATTCACTGTAAGAGCATTTAACATGATTAAGGTTAATTTCATAGGGGGTATTATACTAATGGAAAATGAAGGGAATATCAGAGAAAATGTAGTTATTGATATAGACGGTAGTAGTAATACAACTGTTAATGATAACTATATTAGTAGATATGAAGTTGGTATATCGGGACGAAATACAAGAGAATTAAATGCATTTGGTAATGTAATAAAAATAAATGAAATTCCTGATGAAGATATAGAGTTTATTAAGGACGATTTAGAAAGAGAACTGCAAAATGTAAAAGAAGTATTAAAACAGATCGAGAGCGGAAAAAGTACTAACGTATCAGAAAAAATTTCAGAAAAACTGACCCCTTTTGGGTTGAAAATATTCGAAGGGTACTTAAAGGCTAATGGATATATTAAATAACTATCTCACAATATGAGAAGTTAAATTATAATAATAGATGCGTCCGGGGACCGGGCGCATTTTTTAATATGTAAATGAATGTAAAAAATATTTTATTCGAATTAGAACTTTTTTAAAAATCCTTAAAGTATACGCTTATAGTATAAAAACTAACTATAACTTTTAAAGAAGAGGGAGATAATGAATAGAAATCAAATATATCGTTATGGAAGCGTTGTTTGTAACAATTGATGTTGCAAGTAAGTGCTAATTGTAAAATATAAGAATCCATATAATTTATAATATTCTTACTGAGCTAAATCTCGTAAATATATAAACGTGTATAATTTAGATGGTATAGTTAATTGTCAGAGGATATAAAGAAACAATAGTTATCAAAGAAATTCTGAGATATATCAGACATATATCAGACATTCAGATAATCGTATGGATGGAAAAGGTAGTGTATATACACGGAGTAGTTATGGATGTAAATTATTATCATTTATCTTGCTATATATAAATTTATGTGCAAGGTAAAATTTAAAAATAAGAAACTAAAAATTCTAGAGGTGAAAAAAGTGGAAGAATTATCTTTAATTAAAACTGCGTTAAAATTTATTATGCATCTCACAGAATTAAACGATGCCGATTGTTTTGAAATACAACAGACAAGGGGAAATAAAACAATTGTCAAATACGATGAAGAGAAGATAATAGGCTTATTATCTGAAAATAAATCTTTTGATAATTTAGAGATGTACTCAAATAATACATATGAATATCCTATAGAAGTTGGAAGTTTTCGACGCTATGAAGAAGATTCAAGAAAAATTAATCTCGAAGGAAAGTATTCAGGTAGAGAAATAAAATTAGAAATTTCCGAGATGTCATCATTATATTTTTTAAAATCAATTCTAAATTATATAGATGGTATGGATGAAAGAAGTATAAGAAAAACAATTATGAAATCGATGCGGTTTTCCAGATTCAGAAGAAACACGCGTGCCTATATTATTCAAGAAGATGAATCTTTATTTCAAAAGGATAATGAATTACAAAATGAATGTATTGACTTAGTAGAATATATAATAAAATATGTACAGTTTGAAACACTCAAAATATCTAATGAATCTATATTTAGAATAGAGAAGTATAGAAAATTAAGAATTTCTTTCATATTTGAACATGTATATAGAAATGGAGTAAAGTTTGAAAATTACTTCAGTTTGGAAGAATTATTTAGATATAAAGATTTTCTAAGGAAAGTTGAGCAAGAGAATGTAAATGAAAAAATACCAGCACGAGAATATGACCCAAACCTAATAGATTTTTATAGTAGAGCTAGTAATACAGATGACTATTATATAAAATATATTTCATATTATCATATTATGGAATTTTATTATGATAAAGTATATAAAGAAAAATTAATAGAAGAAGTTCAAGAACTTATAACTCAGCCCGATTTCTCTTATAATAATACAAATGATATTAATGGAATTATAAAAAAAGTTAAATCAAGAGTGAAAATAAATAGAGATGACGGACAAGGGAACGAATTTGATTCATTAAAGATAATATTAGAGAAATTTGCATCAGCAGATGAGATAAAGAAAAGATTAAATGAACAAGATATTGAATTATTAAGTTATTATGCTGAAAATACAGTCAAATTTTCTGGAGGTAAAGAACTACAGTGGAAAGATAAAAAAGGGATTTATAGTTCTATTGCTAGAAGGATATATGATACCAGAAACTCTTTAATACATAGCAAAGATAATGAAGACTATAAATGGTATAATCCATTTAAAGATGAAGAAGAATTAATTAAAGAAATACCGTTGGTTAAAACAATTGCAGAACAAATTATTATTAACTCGGCAGAAATCATTAAATAATTAATTTTAGGATTTTTATTTTAAAAATATATCAGAAAAGTCGCTGCTAGTAATACTGGTAGCGACTTATATATTTTCTTTTATTAAAATCTATAAGTGTTTATTATTATTAGTTTTATTTGGTTAAAAAATACAAATAGAAATTGACAAGACCATTAATAACACATTGCAAATTTAGTCATTAGAGAAATCAGAAACTGTCTTTATATCGAAAAATATTTACAAAGGAAAATATAGATAGTCAAGAATAAGAGAAGTACATATAACTGAATTGTGTGCGTTTAGAGAGAAGGAAGTCATGTTAAACAATCGAGTATCTTACTGCAGACTACTCCTAATTAGCAATTCCAGATACAAACGTACACGAATAAGAGAATGACGTGGATGTAGCAAAGGTAATTTATAGTGGATTAAAGAACTTCTTAACAATATATAATACTTTGAAAATTCTGTTATAATTATATATAAATGGTAAGTAGGTGTATAAATGACTAACTCTGTTATGGATGATTTTTATGAAATTGAAGAACCAAAGTATAATCGTACTCTTTCCAATAAACAACTAATCATGGGAAAAAATATGCCACCAATCGATAGATTGAAAATAATATCTGCAGACGAATTTGAAGAGTTAATTGAAGAATGGATATATGGTTACTTAAGACCGAAGTATAAAAAAGTACAGAAGATAAAAAAAGTGATAAGATTAGCAGGATCTGGGGACAAAGGTAGAGATGTGGTTGCCTTTAAGAAATATTCTAAAGATGGAAGTGAGATATGGGATAACTATCAATGTAAACATTATAGTAGTGCACTCACACCTTCTGAAATGTGGGTTGAATTTGGAAAGTTATGTTACTACACATATATTGGAGAATATAGCGTCCCTCAAAACTACTATTTTGTTTCAACACGCGGTGTAGGACCAAAACTTTCTGATTTATTGATGAAGCCAGATAAATTAAGAGATGAACTTATTGCGAATTGGGATAAACATTGTCTCAAAAATATTTCGGAAAAAGAAGTGAGGTTAGTTGATGAATTTAAAGAATATGTTGAAAAATTCGATTTTTCCATTTTCGAATCAATTAATCCTGGAGAACTCATTAATCAATATAAAGATACGATATACTTTTCTTTTAGATTTGGTGGGGGTTTGACTGAACGTCCTAAACCACTAAAAGAACCAGCTAAAGTGAAACAGGAAGAGCAAATGTATGTAAAAAAGCTTTACAATGCATATTCTGACCATAAAAAAGTTGAAATAAATAACTTGGTTAAACTAGAAGAACACCAGTATTTATTTAGCCATTTTAAAAGACAACGAAATTATTTCTATCAAGCTGAATCATTAAGAGTTTTTGATAGAGATTCGAAGCCTGACGGGTTAGATGGATTCGAAGAAATGAAAAATGAAGTTTATCACGGGATTGTTGATATAGTCTACGATGAATATAAAGATGGGTTCGAAAGGGTTAGAGCTGCAACGAGAGAAGCAAAGGCCCTCGCGCTTTCTTCTAATAATGCTCTGAGAGATTTCGCAGATATTCCAGTTAAGATGGGGATTTGTCACCATCTAGCTAATGAGAAAAAGCCGGATTCTGCAGATGAAATATTGTGGGTGATTGATTATGAACAATGATATATTTAAATTAAACCGGAATGTCTTTAACACGCCATTAGAAGTCGGATTAAGAGTATTGAATATTTTAAATGAATTAAAAAGCGTTCCGATAGATATCAATAGACTTATAATTTATGATTATTTTGTTCTACACGCAAATGATTTCAATGAAAATTATGAAAGTTTACATCCGGCTATACCACATCGTACAGGAGAAATAATAATCAAAAGAAAAATTATTCAAGAAGGAATCCAACTGATGTATGCTAAGGATCTTATAGATATTAAGTATACTGAGAATGGTATCTACTATAGTGCAAATGAACTAACTTCAGCTTTTCTTAATTACTTTGATTCGACTTATGAAACGGAATTGATTAAAAATGCTCAAATAGTTATAAATGAGTTCAAGTATTATTCGGAGCAAAAACTATCTGAATATGTAAATGATAATTTATCCAATTGGGGCAGTGAGTTTTCAAGAGAATCTCTAATAAGGACGTGGTTGGATGAATACTAATGGATTTTATATAAAGAAAATATCTGTTGAAGGTACAAATGTAGAAGCCGCTACATTAGAGTTTTCTGCCGGACTAAATATACTAACAGGTCCTTCCGATACAGGGAAATCGTATGTTTTTGAAAGCTTAAATTATATATTGGGAGCTAAAAACAAGCCTAAGAATATTGAAGAAGCATCAGGATATAATACAGTACTAGTTGAACTAAAATCATATGTTGGTGATGTTTATACAATAAAGAGAATTTTTGATGCTAATGAAGTTGAAATATACCCCAGTAAGATGAATTTAATAGAGGAATCAGAATCTCATAGATTGAAATTGAAACACAATAAAGAGAGTAATGATAATATTTCTGCCTTTTATTTAAAGAAAGCTGGTTACGATCATCCAATCTATGTGAAGAGGAATAAAAAAGGTGACCTGAGGACCTTAAGTTTCAGAGATTTAGCAATTTATATTACTATAGGTGAAGATAAAATTATCAAAACAAGTTCACCTCAACTTTCAGGTCAAAATATACATGTGCCAGTGGAAAAATCGATATTTAAATATCTTATTTCTGGTATCGATGATGGTGAAAACGAGATTGGTCAAGATGTGGAATTCAACTCTCCAACAAAATTAGAAGGACAAAAAGAACTGTTAGAAAGATTAATTTCAAAAGAAGAAGAGCAGCTTGAAAAGATTAATTTTGATAAAATTTTTCCTACGTTAGATTTGGAGGGGAAAATGAATGAAATCCAAAGTGACTTAGAGTTGTTAAGTAATGAAATTAAAATTGAAACAACTAATAGAAGAGAGAGATGGAATAAACTAGAAGAAAATAAATCACGTAGTATTGCTAATAGGGAATTGATTAAAAGGTTTAAACTATTGAAGAAATATTATGTTACTGATCTAGAAAGACTCAATTTCTTAATTGAAAGTGACCATTACTTCTCACAATTGAAATTTTCTCGATGTCCATATTGTAACCATAAGTTGGATAAAAATAATGAAAATCATGAATGTAAAGTTAATGAGAACTCTGAAGAACTTGTGCTATCAATTGGAGTAGAAATTCAAAAAATAAAAGGAAAATTAACCGACTTAAATTCAACTATACAACAATCAGAAATTGATGAAGCAAATTTACAAGAAGAGATACAAAAAGATTTAAATAATCTAGCAAATGTAGAGGAAACATTGGAAACTATTTTACAACCAAAGCAAGTTGAGTTAAAAGAATTGTTAAAGGCATATGACAGAGATAGAGAATGGTATATACAATATAAATCAACTAAAGATAGATTAGCCGAATTAGAAAATGAAAAATCATTAGTTACTAGTTTAATAAAAAATAGGAAATCAACTACTATTAATAATAATAAACAAGAAGAAGATGGGATTATAACGTCTATAGACACTTTCTGTGAGTACATGTCTGACACGTTAAGGAGATGGAATTTTTCAGATGATCCACGAGTATCCTATGAAGGTGAAAAAATTTATATAAATAAGAAGCTTGTTCAAGATTACGGTAAGGGATACAGAGCAATTATTTATAGTAGTTTTGCAGTATCTTTTATGCAATACTGTCAAAAAAATTCTTTGCCTCACCCGGGGTTCGTTGTTTTAGATTCACCACTAACTACATATAAAGAAAGAAAATCGAAGAGAGATTTTGATGGAAATATTCAAAATGAACAAGATCTTCAAAATGCTTTCTTTAAAGATTTAGCATCAATGGGTAATAATATGCAAATAATTATTCTTGATAATAAAGAGCCAGCCAATTCTATAAAACGAAGAGTGAATTTTATAGAATTCACTAAGAATAAAGAAAGCGGTAGATATGGATTCTTTTAACATAATAAGAAGTTAGATTGTTGGAGATTAGAAGACTTTAAGTATTAAAAATGGTTGGTAAAATCATGGAATAGCAACAGATATAATTATGTGTGAGAACTGTTAATATATTGATGATTTTTAAATAAATTCTACTCTAAAATGTTTAGTGGATAGAAAAATAAAAATGAGTAATAAGAAAAATCTATTCCTTATTACTCAAGCAGTGATTTTTGTATTTTACAACCTATTAAATGTCACAGTCTTTTGCTTTCATGAGTTTAAGACTGTTCATTGTCACTAATATCGTTACAACCATCATCTTATAGTATCTCGATTCACAGTGTCAGTCATCCTGGGATAATGAACAGTAGTTCAAGTACTTTAATCGATAGGGTGAATATGATATAAGCTTTAATAATATTCAATGTTTTTTCTGCTCGCCAATCGGCCTGCCGTATTATATAGCCATCGGTCTCGCGCTGTTAAGCGTGGTAATCCTCTTAATCACGCAAATCGGTGAAGGGAGACCGAAGAAACTCAGCCTGTCGGCAATAATTGTGAATGTCGTTGGAATATTTTTAGTGAGTATATTGTTTATGTAGGAAGCTATGGAGCGCCCAGTGATGAGCTGGGCGTTTTTTACTAAGTGATGAGAAAGGACAAGGTAAACCTGATAAGTGAAGAATTTTTCAATGAAACTATTTTGATACTCATTGGTGCGATAATGAATGACTCTTATAGGTGCACTTCTTTTATACTTTTTACAGCAGATAATACATAGACTTTTAAAAAGAAGAGGGGAAATTTCGCTGTATTATAAACATGTTCATGATTTAATAAATGAAGAACCAGCTTCATTTAAAGAAAATTACAATATATTAACAATGCCATTATGGATAGAAATTCATAATAACAAAGAAGTTAACCAAGTTGTTAGAAATGTAAATTTGTCTCTTTATAAGTCTGGAGTATTAATAGATAAAGCAACTCAGGTCAACAGAGTAGAAAAGGGGGAAGATAAAATTTACTTAGGTAATAATGGATCTTACTCCTTTAATTTACCTGCAGAATCAATACATCAATTTGAAGTATATTATTTATTTAATAAGACTAAGGAAAATCAGGAATTTGATTCAGTGTACTTAACTTATTACACTTTTAAAAGTAAGATAGTTAGTACGAAGATTTTGGATATCTCACAAGGTTGGCAAACTAAAAGCCTAAGTTTGAATAAAGATTGGATAGAAGGAAATTAAAAATAGATAAGCTAGCCTATAAAGTAAAGGAGAAACTAAATGCATAAACCTTTTAATTTAGATTATTATAGCTCTATTTATGAACTGAATGATGATTATGTATTACAATCATTCATAAAGCTGAATGATCACAAATATTTGCGAGATCAAGACGATAGTATTGATCATGAATATAGAGATTTATATCTTTTAGTAAAATCATTAAAATCAAAATCTTCTATTGAACAAAGAAATGGATATTTTCTAGGTTATAAGTTAGAAAGTAAAATTGATGAGGAATTTGACTTATTACGTTTTAGTGAAGATAGCATTCTTAATATAGAATTGAAGTTAGAAGTTCCTAAACGAGGAATGGAGCAGATTGAAGATCAATTGAGAAGACATAAATTTATATTGAGCGCATTAAATAAAACAATTTACTCTTATGTCTATATCACTTCTGAGAATATGATATATAAACTAAATGAAAACAACTCACTTGTAAAAAGTAGCTTTAAAGAGTTGATTCACTCCATAAGTGATGATTATTTGTACAATAACGAACTTGAAAAAATTGATGTTAATAAATTTATAGTCTCACCTTACAGTCATCCTCAAGCATTTATAAATCATTCATATTATTTGAGTCAAGACCAAAGAGATAAGAAGTTAGAAATAATGAGTTCTACTAGACAAAGAATTTGTATAGAGGGAGAGGCCGGGACAGGGAAAACGTTATTGCTTTATGACATTGCAAAAGAACTAACCGATGAAGGTTATAAAGTTTTAATGTTATTTTGTGGTAATTTAGAAAATCATCATCAATTAGCTGAAACTTTCGAATTTCAGGTGAAGCCAATTAAACTTTATGAGAATTATATAGAAGAATATGATCTAATAATGGTAGACGAGGCTCAAAGGATTTATCCATCTCAACTTGAAAAAATATTAGAATATCAAAATAAAAAAATATACTTTGCATTTGACTATAGACAAGTGTTATCAACAGGTGAAAAACAAAGAAAAGTTTTTGAAGATTATAGAAAAAATACAGAATTTAAATTTATTAAATTGAGAAATAAAATAAGGACTAATCATGAAACAATTGCTTTTATAGAAAAGCTTCTTAAAACCAACGTGAGACATCACCATGACTATGATTATAAAGATATTAATGTGGCATACTTTGACTCAAAAGAAACATCAAATGACTTCATAAAGGAATTATATGAGAATGAGTATCTAAGTATAGAGCTCACAGAATATATAACTAGAACATCTGGTAAAACAAAAAGGAGCAATATACATAGAGAGTCATTACAAGTTCATAACGTAATAGGTAGAGAATACGACGATATAATTATTATATTAGATAATCATTATTACTATGATGACGAAGGTTATTTATGTTCAAGCTATAGTGAATACTACCCTTATTTAGAAGTTGAAGGCATATATCAAGCACTTACACGGGCAAAGGGAAAAATATTTTTAATTATAATTGATAACCCAGATGTATACATCAAGGTACAAAGAATATTTACAAGGAAATTTGATAAGAGTTTATCTCTTCCTGAGGTGGAATAATTGTATCTATTCACAAAAAGAGTGGTTGAAACGACAGGAGCAAACGTTTCATTAACATAGCAACCATACTTATATCTTTTATCCCTCCTTGCAATCTCTAACAGTTACTTACTTACCCTTATTGCGCATCTTTCGCCAGTAACGGTAGGAGGTCAAGGTAGATACGAGCACCGTCACCCAGGCAGTAATCAGGATGATACCGTTAAATAGAGACTGATTGACTGCGAAGGCACCAAGGGCGACCAGTGAAACTTGCCCTGGGATAGAAGCAATAAAGGTTGCTGACAAAAAGGCAGACTGGCTGACGCCTAAGGCGCCTGCACCGTAATTGACTGGCCAATAGGGCAGTCCTGGCATCAGCCTTGCTGTACACATGGCTAAAAAGCCTGCATTACTCAAATATTTTTTAACCGTCGGTCCATGTCTGCCAAGGAGTTTGAATGTCAGGTTTTGACCGGTGAATCTTGCTAACCAGTAGCCAATCCAAGAACCGATTAATATGCCGGTAAAAGAAAATAAGCTGCCGGCTATGACGCCGTATAGAGAACCTGCGACCAAGGCCGGGATAGTGACGGGAATCGGGGTAATGGCAATTAAAGCTGTTATGCCGATAAAAATCAGCCAGCCTGCCCAGCCGTATCCTTGAATCATCTCTCTTAAGACTTCAGGTTCTGGAATATGTACATTAAAGCTTAACCATATCAATATGCCTATGAATACTACTAAAGTTACTAGGGAAATGATTGAACGGGGAGAAAAAGCATCGGTATAATCTTTTTCTGACTTCATTAGGTTTCCTCTTTCCTAGGTATTTTATCGGATGATATATCTCTTTAACTTTAACTAAGGTCTTAATAAAAGGGAATAGATTTTTAAAAAGTTTAAAATTATAGGAGGCAGCTGGTCTATGCGTATTTATACTGTCGGTCATTTTGATTATTCACTCGATAAATTTCAGGAAATGCTGCAAACAGCAGATGTGACATTCGTGATGGATGTGCGGGCATTTCCTAACAGTAAAAGCCATCCGCAATATAATCAAGAATCATTTCAAAAGTGGTTAGAAGATAAGCAGATAAAATACTTTCATAATAAGCTGCTCGGTGGACGTCGAAAACGGTCAGGCACCGTAGGAGAAAATTTAAATGAAGGCTGGAAAAATCAATCATTCCATAACTATGCAGATTACACGCTGACTGACGACTTCAAACAAGGTATTAAAGCGTTGATGAAAGATGCGAAAGAAAATACAGTCGCTATTTTGTGTGCTGAACGTCATCCTTCCAGATGCCACCGTTTAATCGTTAGTAACTGGTTAGCTGCCCACGATGTGGATGTTAATCATATAATAGTGAATAATAAAGAGGAAATAGAAATAGTGCCGCATCAGCTGGGACAATGGGGCGCCATGCCGATTATAGAAGATGATGGGGAAGTCGTTTATCCTAAGAAAACGACGAATAACTAAGCTCATCATAATTGAGCGAAAACTTAGTAAATAGTATATAAAACCTATATAATGTTATGTGTAAACAAACTAATTGGAGGCTATATATCATGACATTAGACAGAGTTGCAGTCATTACAGGTTCGGCTCAAGGTTTAGGTAAAGGTATTGCAGAAAAATTAGGCGAAAACGGCTTTAAAGTTGTATTAAGTGATATTAATGAAGAAGTGCTTAATGAGACTTTAGAAGAACTTAAAGGTAAAAACTACGAAGTGACAGCAAAAGTCGCGGATGTTTCAAAACAGGATGATCACACTGCTCTGGTTAAACATGCAGTAGATACGTTTGGTAAGTTAGATGTTTATATTAATAACGCTGGTGTTGAAGGCGCAGTTGAGCAGATAGAGAATATCAGTGAAAAAGATATTGATTTTGTTTTAGATGTTAACGTTAAAGGTGTCCTGTTCGGAATTCAGGCAGCAGCCAAGCAGCTGAAAGAGCAGGGTCACGGCGGAACGATTATCAATGCATCAAGTATTGCTGGGCATGAAGGTTTCGACTTCCTGTCAACCTACAGTGCATCTAAATTCGCAGTGCGCGGCTTAACTCAAGTTGCTTCTAAAGAGTTTGCTAAAGACGATATTACCGTTAATGCATATTGCCCTGGTATCGCAGCAACAGGAATGTGGGAACGTTTAGATGAGAAATTTATGGATGTTATCGGTACTAAGAAAGGCGAAGCCTTAGAACAATACGCTTCTTCTATTTCTTTAGGACGTACCCAGGAACCGAAAGACGTAGCAAATTTAGTAGCATTCCTTGCTTCTGAAGATGCAGGTTATATTACTGGTCAGGCTATCTTAACTGATGGCGGTATCGTCTATAGATAATCTTCAAATTTTTAATCTGTAAAAGCGAAGCATCCCTAATCAGATATTTCTGATTAGGGGTGCTCTTTGATATTTGAGGTATAGCAATGAAAATGGTCAGGTTAACACTACCGGGGAAATGCTGAGCCGAATTGCTCAAGTTTTCATTAAACATGGTAATAATATTTTGTAATTATCATTATCAACTTAAACTTATATTTCTTTAAAACTCTTACATAATATTTTAATAATGTTACAATGATCTAATGTAGGATATATTTGTAAATGCGATTTTTATGAAAAGATACGGGTGTAAATAATAGGAGGATAAAGAAATGGCAAAAGAGTTAGATAAAGTAGACGTTGTAACGATTGGAGCTGGCTGGACAGGCGGAATTGTTGCTGCAGAAACTGCGAAAGAAGGATTGAAAGTTAAAAGTTTAGAGCGTGGACCTTACCGGGATACTACTGATTATCAGCATGTGCATGATGAATTAAAGTATGCCCAGCGCTATGAACTGATGCAGGACACTTCAGTCGAAACTTTAACTTTTAGAAATTCGAGAGACGAACGTGCACTGCCTGTTCGTCGTCTAGGTTCATTTTTACCTGGCAATGGACGAGGGGGCGCCGGGACGCACTGGAATGGTCAAACTGACCGTTACATGCCGTATGACTTTGAAATTAAGACGATGACAGAAGAAAAATACGGAAAAGATAAACTTGGAGAAGATTCTGGTCTTCGTTATCGCGACTGGGGCATCACCTTTGATGAGATGGAAAAATACTATGATAAATTCGAAAAAACTGCCGGTGTCAGCGGTGAAGAAAACCCGCTCGGTGAGAAGCGTTCCAGTCCATATCCAAACCCGCCGATGGTTAAAACAAAAACTTTAAAAATGTTTGAAAAAGCAGCTAAAGAGTTGGATTTACATCCCATTATGATGCCGTCTGCTAACATGTCACAGAACTATGAGAACCCTGACGGCGAAGTGTTGAATCAGTGTCAATATTGCGCCTTCTGTGAACGCTTTGCATGTGAATATGATGCAAAAGCAACTCCTGATGTGACTGTATTAAAAACCGCAGAAAAAACTGGAAATTATGAAGTCCGCTATAATTCGAACGTGACTGAAATTGTTACCGATAAAGATGATGATAAAAAAGTAACTGGTGTGAAGTTCATAGATACTGTAACGCGAGAGGAATTTTTCCAGCCAGCAGATATTATTGTCTTAACGAGTTTCCTGTTTAATAACTATAAATTGCTCAGAGTTTCAAATATCGGGGAACAATATGACCCTGAAACAGAGGAAGGGACACTCGGCAGTAATTATTGTTACCAAACAGGTTTAGGTGCTACCGGTTTCTTTGATGAACAGTTCAATACATTTATGGGTGCAGGTGCCCTTGGTATGATTCTCGATGATTTTAACGGTGATAATTTTGATCATGATGACCTTGATTTTATTCACGGCGGTTCAATTCATTTTACACAAACAGGCGCCCGTCCTATCTTGTCAAATACAATTCGTAAGGGCACGCCTGAATGGGGCGAGGAATTTAAAGAAGAATCAATCAATAACTTTACAAGAACCTTAGAAGTGTATTCGATGGCTCATACCGGCCCGCACAGAGATCATTACCTGGACCTGGATGATACATACAAGGATGCATTCGGAAATTCACAAGTCATGCTGACCTATAATTGGACAGAGCAAGACAATGCCAGAAATAAATATCTGACAGAACGATGTGAAGAAATTGTAGAAAAAATGGGTGCTAATCATATAGATGTAGAAAATGATGATATCGGTGAATACGATATTGTACCTTATCAATCAACTAACATCTCAGGGGGTACACCGATGGGGACAGATCCTGAGAATAGTGTAGTAAACACGTGGCTACAGCACTGGGATCGCGACAACTTGTTTGTTGCAGGCTCGAGTACATTTGTACACAACTCCGGAAATAACCCGACAGGAACAGTCGGTGCGATAGCATATCGCTGTGCTGAAGGAATAATTAAATATCATAAAGACGAACAGAGATTAGAAGATTAAAATAAACACACGCAAAATTTGCGTGTGTTTATTTTTGATATTTCAAGATAATCATTAGAAGCTCTATTTTACAAAAAAGAGTTAATAAGATTTAAAATACCTATCTGGGGTATAAGAATAGAATTAGTTACAAATAGGAGGTATTTTAAATGAAGAGCAAGAAGTTTTTATCAGCAACCATTATCTCAGCAGGTCTGCTGCTCGCTTCGTGCAGTAATGCTGAAGAAGAGCCGGCTGAAGAAGGAACGCCAGGGAAACCACTGGAGGAAGAGGGAAGTCATGAAGAAATGGATCATTCTAGTTCCGGAGAAGTACCTGACACTCTCGAGGAGGCTGAGGATCCAAAATATCCTGTAGACAGTGAAGCGATGATACTTACTGATCATATGCCGGGTATGGATGGTGCTATCGCAACGATTACCGGTGCGTATGATACGACAGCTTATGAAGTATCGTATACTCCGACAACTGGCGGTGACCCGGTAGAGAATCATAAGTGGGTAGTGCATGAAGAATTGGAAGACCCAGGTGAGGCGCCCTTGGAGCAAGGTGATGAGGCAGTCATGAATGCTACCCATATGGAAGGCATGGAGGGCGCAACAGCAACTGTGGATTCAGCTGAACAGACTACCGTATACATGATTAGTTACGTGGATACGGAAACCGGAGATCCGGTCGAAAATCACAAATGGGTAACTGAAGCAGAACTCGAAGCTGCAGAATAGAATTACTACGATAAAGAACATCGCTGTCAGTATGTCTGGCAGCGATGTTTATAATAAAAAGGATAAAATTCGTCTAATCAGGCGAATTTTATTGATTTTTACTCCATTTCGTAATGTTCTATAACGTAATCAATAATTTCGGACAGCTGTTTAACCCGAGAAACTTGTACGTGTTTGGAAATGGTCGAGACAGATCTTTGCGTCAGTTTTGCTATTTCCTTCTGACTGATTCCTGTTAAATAATACTGCATGACTTCCTGCTGCAGAGGGGTCACAGTTCTAAAAATATCAGTGGCATACATTAACGCAATTTCGATACCTTTCGGCATATCAGGACTTGAGAAATCCTGCACTTTTGATTTTTTAATTGCTTCAAGCGATTCTCTTACTGCTTTTATAGCAGGATGATTCCAGCGGTCCGGATTGTATTCAGGATAAGAATCATCTACGGTATGGAAACTGCATTTTAAAGGAAAATTTGAAGCAGGCCATAATGATTTTGCGTAAAATGATAACAAAATAGTGTAATACGGCTGTGAGGATATGATAAACAGCTCTTCACCCATACGGTAATTCATATATAGTTTATTATTGTCTGTATTTAAACTTCGAAGTTTGCGTTCTATGAATGAGAGATGGTTATATATTTCAGGAGGCGCCTTCGTACTGTTAGACACGTCCAAAATCAGCATAGATATTATGGAAATCAGCTCCTTTATGTAGTGCTTATATTGTATTATAATTCGTCTTAAAAGGCGAATCGATATTTTAAGTTCGTTTAAATAGACGAATTCTGTTAGGTGTTAAAAGTGGTATAATAGAAGAACAGGGACGGTTCACATGTTAACTATTGAATCAAAAATCAATAAACAAATCGCTAAAAACTTAGAGCTTGAAGGATTAAAAGTATCAAAGGAACAGCAGAAATTAATACTCGATGCGATTAATTCCGATAAAGAGATTAATAATGAACTCATCCGTCAAATCGCATTTAATAATAAATGCAGCTAAAAGCAATTAGCTGCGTTTTTTATATTTTGCTAAATGAATCCAAGTACGACACCAGAGCCGCGTCGTATTTTGCCAGTCCTTCAGATACGACGGGGATTTCGCGTCGTACTTTATAAGAGTTTCAAGTACTACAGGAAGCTGCCGTCGTACTTTATAAGAGTTTCAAGTACAGCGCCGCTTCACCGTCGTACTTGAACGCGGACAACCCCTAACCAAGGGGTCCAGCGTCCCCGCATAGGCGGGGAGATCTTTATCGTCTGACCAAGCATTTCAATAAATTCCTTAAATAAGGCTTGCCTGTCCATGTATTAGATGAAACACACGATGAAATCTGTTACTATATTAGAGATTGAGAATTGATGAACGGGAGTGCCATTATGCAATTTACAGAGTTATCTTTAGAAGAATTTAATGACTATACGAAGCAGAATTTCAGTCATTTTACCCAGACGGAACAAAACTATAAATTAAAAAAAGACAGCGGCATTGAAACTTATTTAGTCGGTGTAAAAGATGGAAACGCGGTGAAGGCGGCTTGCCTCATTACACTGACACCCGTAATGAAAGTGTTTAAATATGCATATACCAACAGAGGCCCGGTACTCGATTACAGCGATGAAGCAGTGTTCAAAACTTTCTTTGACGGTTTGACGAAGCTCTTAAAACCGAAGAAGGTCATGTATCTGCGTGTCGACCCGTATGAAGTGATAAACAAACGCAACCACGAGGGTGAAGTCATCGAAAGCATGGAGAACGATTATATTTTCGATAATTTTAAAGCATTGGGCTATGAGCACGACGGATTTAAAAACGGGTTTGATCCGATTGTGCAGGTTCGCTGGCATTCGGTGCTGAACCTGGCAGGGAAAGATAAAAAAGAAGTCTTTGATGATATGGATAATCTCAGACGGAGAAATATTAAAAAAGCGGAGAAGCATGGTCTGCACATTAAATATTTAGACTTGGATAATATCGATATCTTCCGCAAGTTCATGAAGGATACTTCGGAGATGAAGGAATTCTTCGACAGAGATGACAGCTTTTATATAGACAGAAAACGCTACTTTAAAGATCAGGTTATGATTCCGATGGTCTATGTGGATCTTGAAGACTATAATGCATCTATTGCCAAGGATAAGGCAAAGATGGAAAAGAATATAGATAAAGCGGAACGTGCGCTTGAGCGCGATCCAGATAATGAGAAAAACCAGAACAAAGTGAAGAACCTGACTGAACAGCTGGAGAACATTGATGCGAAATTACAGGAAGGTAAAGAGCTGCTGGAATCTCACGGCAAAGAATTGCCGCTGTCGAGTGCCTACTTTATCGTCACACCACATGAAGTAACATACCTGTCTGGCGGTACCGATAACGACTTCAGACATTTCGCGGGAAGCTATTTGATCCAGTGGACGATGATTCAGTATGCCCTGGATCAGGGTATAGACCAGTATAACTTCTACGGCATCAGCGGAGACTTTACGGAGAATGCCGAAGACTACGGCGTCATTCAGTTTAAAAAAGGATTCAATGCTGTCGTGAATGAATATATCGGGGACTTTATCAAACCGATTAATGGACCTGCTTATAAAATTTATAACGGCTTGAACAAGCTGCGTAATAAATAAGAGAAAGAGTGAATCGCATGAAGTTTTTGGAATTAACTGATGAAGAATATGCGGCGTTTATAGAGGAAGGCCGTGAAGCGGCTTTCTTCCAGATGCTTGAAAATAAAACCAACCGTGAAATGAACGGCGAGACTGTTAAACTGCTAGGAGTTAAGGACGATGCCGGCAAAGTGATTGCTGCATGTCTCTTTACGCTCCAGCCGACGGTCATGGGTAAATATTTCTATTACTCGAATCGGGGCCCGGTGCTCGATTACCATAATTTAGAGCTGGTTCGTTTCTACTTTGAAGGTTTAACGGACTATCTTAAGAAAAATAATTGCTCTTACGTTAAAGTCGACCCGAACTGGATTTACAAGAAATACGATAAAGACGTTGTTGAAAAAGAAGACTACCCGGCGCAGGATGCGTTAATCGAGCTGATGGAGTCGCTCGGCTACGCTCATGAAGGGTTTACACGCGGCTATTCGAAAACGTCCCAGGCCCGCTGGATGAGTGTCTTGGATGTGTCGCCGTTTGACAATGAAAAAGACCTGGTGAAGTCTTTCGACTCCCAGCGTAAGCGCAATATGAAGAAAGTCCAGAAGTACGGTGTCGAGCTTAGATTTTTAGAAGTGGATGAAATCGATAAATTCGTGAAGCTGTATGCTGATACATCAGAACGCCAGGGTTTCTTCACACATCCCGATCCGAAGAAATACTTCTCGAACTTTAAGAAGGCCTACGGTGAAAAGGTTCTGATTCCTTACGCGTATATCGAACTCGATAAGTACGTGGCGAATCTGACTAAGGAGTTAGAGGATGTGGCGAAGCGTCTAGAGACGATGCAGGCGAAAGAGAATAAAAACGAGAAGACCCTGAATAAAATTAAAGAGATGGAAAAACAGGTGAGTAATCTTACCGGCGATCTTGATGAAGCGAAAGTAATTCACGAGAAGGAAGGCAACGTACTGGATCTTGCTGCCGGCATTTATTTCGAAACGCCGTATGAACTTGTGTATAACTCAGGGGCGAGTACTTCTGAGTATCCGCAATTTGTCGGACCGTATAAAATGCATTTAGAGATGATGAAGTATTGTATGGAGCATAATATTTCACGCTACAACTTTTACGGTGTCAGTGGTGATTTCTCTGAAGACGGAGAAGACTACGGTGTTTATCGTTTTAAACGCGGTTTTAATGCGGAGATTGAAGAGCTGGTCGGCGATTTCGTTAAAGTGATTGCGCCGCTGCAGCATAATATCTATAAAGTGAAAGCGAAACTTGGACTGAATAAGTAAAGAACAGAAAGGTTTGATCCAGCGATGGAAGTAAAACCAATATAAGTAAAGAACAGAAAGGTTTGATCCAGCGATGGAAGTAAAACCAATAACAGAAGAAGCATTTAAATTATTTGTACAGACCTATCAGGGGCATATGCATTATTTCCATGATGAATTGTTTTACGATTATATTTCCAAGGTGAATGAAACGCATTTGCTTGGCTTATATGATGGTGAAGAATTGATCGGGGTGTCTATGCTGAGTGCGACATCGGTGCTGAAGAAATTCAGGCTGTTTACGTCGCATACGGGGCCGCTACTGCGTGACTTTTCGAATGAGCGCCTGAAGTTTTTCTTAGAGGAAATCGATAAGTATGCAAAGAAGCATGGTGCGCTGCAGATGATTCATTCGCCGTATCAGGTATACCAGCTGCGTGATCACGATGGTAACGTGGTTGAAGATGATGCCCGCAATAACCGGGAGCTTGTGTCTTTATATGAAAACCTCGGTTATACGCATCACGGCTTTACGACCGAGTTGATTACAGAAGAGCTGCTGCGTTTCCAGGCAGTCATCGATGTCGATAAGCCGCTGGATGATATTTTAAAACAGATGGATACGACGACGCGCTACAATACCCGACAGACGGAAACGATGCCGCTTGAGTTAAAGCTGCTCGATGAAGATGAGTACGATAAATTTATCGATATATATAAAGAAACGGAAGAACGCATCGGCTTTGATCCTGTGCCGGCAGAGAAGATTAAAAATCTGCTGCATACTTTGAAAGACCGGATGTTCTTAGTGATGACACATGTGAATGTCGATAAATATCTGGCGCAGCTTGAGGCAGAACGTGAAGCGGAAATGGGTCACATTGCGGAAATCGAAGAAAAAGCTGCGAACGGTACAGCGACCAAACGCGAGAAAAAACGCGTCAACGAACATAAGGAACAGCTTGCGAGTAAGGACAAGCGGATTGCTAAAATGGAAGAGTTCAAAACGGAATTCGGCACGGAACTCGATTTGTCAGCAGGCATGTACTATTACAATAACCACGAGATGGTCTATCTGTTCAGCGGCAGCTATCCGGAACTTTCGTTCTTTAAAGGCACGAACTTTGCGACTTGGGAAATGATTAAGAAGGCGAAGGAATTAGGCGTGAAGCGGTTTAACTTCTTCGGTCTGACAGGCGACTTTACCGACCAGGCGCAGGACTACGGCGTTTACCGTTTTAAACGCGGCTTTACACCGTATATCGAAGAACTGCCGGGCACCTTTGATAAGGTATTCAACAAACCCGTGTATGCGATAGCGAAAAAACTAGGAAAGATTTAAAGGGTTTCGCGCATGGGACTGGCTGCGGAAATATATGAATTTGTTAAGCTGCTATTGAGTATTGTGTTTAATAATTATGTGATCTGGTATTTGGTATTGCCGGGAATAATAGCAGCAGCGATTATTAAACTTAAAAAACAAGAAAACAAGCCGTATTTTAAATCGATTCTTAAATTTTTAATTATTTATTATGCGGCGAGAACCATAGTTGTGATATTCTTTTATTAAAATTGGAGCGCAGGCAGCACTTTCGAAGTGCTGCCTGCGTTTTTTGTTGGATTTGTAAGCTAGCGCGCCATTGTGGAAGTGACAATGGCCGGGCAGCCCGTTTATCCCGTCACTGTGAAAGTGACAATGACGGGGCAGCCCGTTTATCCTGTCACTGTGAAAATGACAATGACGGGGCAGCTCTCTTATCCCGTCACTGTGGAAGTGACAATGACGGGATAGCTCGTTTATCCCGTCACTGTGAAAATGACAATGACGGGGCAGCTCTCTTATCCCGTCACTGTGGAAGTGACAATGACTGGACAGCTCGTTTATCCCGTCACTGTGGAAGCGACAATGACCCGGTAGAAGCTTTCTCGGCTACTTGTGAGAAAGACAATGACCCGAGAGCGGCGCTCCCGGGTCATTGTGCTGTTTATTTTTAAAGGAAATCCACGAAGATTCCTTCCGGAACTTCGATTTCGCTGTCTAAACGAGAGATTGTTCCGTCTTCATTAATTTTAAACAGCACAAGGTTGTGGGATTTCTCATGGGCGCATACTAAGTGCTCGCCGTCCGGTGTAATATTGAAGTCGCGCGGCCAGTTTCCGTTGGATGATTCAATTTGCAGACGCTCCAGCGACTGGCCGCCTTCTTTAATTTCAAACACGGCGATGCTATTATGGCCGCGGTTAGTCACGTAAATATATTTGCCATTCGGATGTTTACGGATGGCTGCTGCCTGAGAATGTTCAGTGAAATCTTCCGGCAGGGCGGAGTAAGTTTCAACCGGCGTAAATTTACCATCATCATATTCTGCAGCAATCACTTCGTTGGATAATTCCGTAACGATATATGCGTAGTCTCCGGCATCGCTGAACACCAGATGACGCGGGCCGCTGCCAGGCGCGACTTTAGACTCCGCTAGCTTAACGAGACGTTCTTCTTCTATTTTAAATGTAATTATCTTATCTGCACCTAAATCGACAGCAGCGAAATATTTGCCATCCGGCGTTTCCGTAACAAAATGCGAGTGGGCGTGATCCTGACGCTCGTGAGGACCGCTACCTTCAACCTGATAAACATCCAGACGCTCAGTGACTGCACCGCGGTCATCCATTTTATATAAACGCACCTTGCCGGTGCTGTAAACAGCATCGATCATATACTTACCGTCGGAAGACGGGCTTAAATAACAGCCGTTTTCAGCTTCCGGCAGACATTCTTCGATGAGTTTGAGATTGCCATTTTCAATCTCAAACGTCGCAATGCCTGCTGTATCACCGTCCTGTTTTAATGAATACAATTTATCATTCTGTATATTTAAATATAAGGGACCTTGAAATTCTTCGATTAAGTCTCCGCCGATTAATTTACCAGCTTCAGTATCTAAATTAAAACGATAAATGCCCTTACTTTTTTCCTGGGTATAAGTTCCTGCATATCCAATCATTTAATCTCCTCCTGATTTTAAGCGATTAAATTGTTACATTACTGTATACCCTGAATATGGAATTTAAAAAGGGGTATAATGAAACTGATTAAAAAGGAGGCGCTGTATGTGGGGAATGGTGAGCGGATGACAATAGATCTTGCAGAATTTCAGAAGAATCCTGAGAATGCTTTTAAAACAGCTGAAAAAGAGCAAAGTGTCGTGCACGTAATCGATGGCGATAAAACTGCAGGTGTTCTGATGAGTAAAGCGCAGTACGAGTTCGCACGTGATGAAATCGAATCACTGTATGATGTTATCGATGCCCTGACGGTCAATGAGAGTTTAGCCAACTCGGATGAGAAGACGTTTTCTATTGACGATGCGGCGTATGAAAAGATAAAAGAACTGCAGCTGGATGAGGAACGGGAGTAAATAAGCTTTGTGATGTGCTAGGGGAATAGTATGGGTTATAAATATCAGTTTGTTTCATTTTACAACAGTAAAACCAGATGGTATAATGTACTTACAAGTAAAGTGCTGAGCATGAAACACCGAAACCCCAATCTATTCCAGTAGATTGGGGTTTTTTAATGGTGTATTGGCAGCTGTCCGGCTATTCATCGTCATTGTTCAGCCAATAAGTGAACAGTGAGACAATCACGCCGACAATTATCGGCGCAAAAAGTAATTCCAGTAAAGTGCTTTGCATGATAACACCTCCTTCCATGCTACCGGCACGGAAGTGAACTGGACAACCTCTCTAATTTTACCATAAATCATACCTGTTACATATGTAATAATAGGGCAGATAATTAAGTGAAACATAATTGATTGCAATATTCTGATAATTAAGATTGATAAAAACCGAATCCAATTACAATTCGCATAAGATGCGAATTTGATGAAATATGGAGAAAAACTGTCAAAATTGATGCATATACGGATTATTAGAAATCAGCTGAAATGTACGTAAAACTTAGATTTAACGTTAAAACTGGAAATATCCGTATATAATTATATAAATACGTAAATCCATAATTAAGGAAAAATCAGCTGAATCTGAGGATGATTTTAAGAAACATACTGAAGGATTATCCATAGTAAATGATTAACTGAGCTTAGAATGAGCCAGTCAGATGACAGACAGATTGAACTGCACAGAGTCAGACACAAAGGAAATGCGATCTGCAGCTGAACAGACAAAAATTAACCAGTTAAACACATAAATGAATTAAGTTAAAACAGCATATAAAAACACATAAATTTGAACATCTATATTATAATATATACTAAAGTTTACATAACATATATTATAGGAAGTTGTGTATACAACAGAATATCAGGTGTAAGTGACCTATTTCGATGTGTCTGCCTTAGATTATATTATGATACATAATTCACATACTCTATATTTCTCTTTTATTTGATAACGAGCTCTATTTATACACGGCTGTTCCCGCTGCAGCATCTGACGCACCTGCATCAGGACACGAGATCTTTATCTTTTAATCACTCACTATGTTTAAAACTTTCGGGCACGGATATATACAGTAATGTGTTCAATGAACAAACTATTTGGAGGGATATTATTATGGCACCATTTATTAAAACGTATCATGATGATGACAAAATCCAGGAAGCAATTGAAATTCTAAAATCCAACAAGGTAGATACTAAAGACATCTACGTTGTGACCCACGATGATGATCGTACGAAGCGTATCGCAGACAACTCCGGCGCAAATACTATCGGTATGAGCGAACAAGGTGTTGCTGACGCTGTTAAAACTACTTTCAAGAAAAAAGGCGATGAATTACGCAACAAATTGGAAAACATCGGTTTTGATGAAAATCAGGCAAAACAATATGAGGCTGAGTTAGATAAAGGTGCGGTACTTCTAATTGTCACTGAATCATACGGTGTAAACTTAGATACCCTTTTAGCTTAGTAAAATATAAAAATTACAGCTGCGTCCCCCACTATGCTGGGCGGCGCAGTTTTTTTGTGCAGAAAAAAACCTCTGTTTTGAAATGTTTAATCAAAACGGAGGTTTGTCATTTTATTGATATCTTTTTATCAGTTCAACAAAAGCATCTACAAATGTCTGCAGAAACTGAATCGTATCTTCATTAGTGATTTTATCGTTTTCGTCGAGTAAATTCTGCGAGTTCGCAAGATAAACTTCCGGCTGCTGAACGACCGGCATGTTCAGGAAAACGAGGGATTGGCGTAAATGATGATTTGCACCGAAGCCGCTCAAATTACTGATCGACTGACTGATAATCGCTGCCGGTTTCATATCCCACACACTTTCACCGTAAGGTCTGGAACCGGTATCGAGCGCATTTTTCAAGGCAGCTGACACGCTGCGGTTATGCTCGGGCGTAACAAACAGAATCGCATCCATGTCTCTGACTTGCTTGCGGAATGCTGTATATTCTTCGGGGCTGTCTTCATCGTAATCCTGGTTATATAATGGAAGATTTGCGATTTCTATAAACTCCGGTTCATAGTCCGATGGGAATAAAGGAGCGACATTTTCAGCAATTTTTCTCGAAAAAGATTCTTTTCTCGTACTGCCGACAATAATACCAACTTTAGCCATATTAAATCATCCTTTTCTTTACAAAATAATATTCCAGCTTCAACTCAATAACAAGGTCTACATTATATTGCTTACCCTATTTTAAGGATAGTATTCAGGATGAATGATGTGAATCCGGTCGGTATAACTTTGCATACCCCGCTGTACACCACAAAAAGACACCGGCTGCAGCCGGTGTCAAAAATCATCTTATATTTCCTTTTTATGTTCTGCTTCGTCGATAGTTTCACCGGGTCCGTTCCGGAGTTCCTTAGCACGGCGGCGGTTTCTCTTAACTACCCACATCGACATTGATACTACAAATGACAAGACTGCTAAAAATGCGGCGTATCCAGCCAGCGGTTGCCATTCGAGGTTGTCGTAAAAGTTCGGCAG
This sequence comes from Jeotgalicoccus nanhaiensis, assembly GCF_015235105.1. NCBI lineage: Bacteria > Bacillati > Bacillota > Bacilli > Caryophanales > Staphylococcaceae > Jeotgalicoccus > Jeotgalicoccus nanhaiensis. Next base: position 362,553 of record NZ_JADGLW010000002.1, on the reverse strand, counting down.
CACAAAGGCTGCGATTCCCATAAGCACCAGCGTCAAAATCGGCATGATGAAATATCTTTTCGTAAAAAATCCGATAGCCATCGATAAAATGATTACTGCTAAAATAGTATATATATAAAACTGTACATCATTAACCATATCCTCACCTCTCTATAAATTATTACCCATTTTCCTGAAGTTCACTCACAGTTTCTAATGAATATACAATATTCAAAATCTTATGTATAATAAACTGTGTAACAAAGGGATAAAAAACCAGGGAGATGATTTAATGTCAGAGTTACAAAACAGACAGGATGTCGATGTCAATTACACATGGGATCTCAGTCCGTTATTTAAGGATGATAAAGCATGTGAGGCGGCGATTGATTCTGTTAAAGAGAAAATTGATTCTTTTGAAACGGAATTCCAAGGACAGATTGACGATGTCGCTGCTGCTGTTAAAGCAATTGACAGCTACCGTGATATTTTAGAACAGTTCGTCCTAATCGGTACATATTCGAACTTGCGTTTATCCGGAGACCGCGGAGATCAGCAGGCACAGAAACTTGGTGCACTGGTCGGCAATGCGGGTACTTCTTTAAGTTCGAAAACAAGTTTTTTACAAAGTGAATTATTAGCGAAAGATGAATCTTTCTTACAAGATATTGCTAAGGAGAAAGAGGAATACACAGGCTTTATTGAGGACTTACTGCGCAATAAACCTTACCAGCTGGATCAGAAGGTAGAAAAAGCACTCGCTTCCTTCTCTTCTGTCTTTAACGGACCTTACGATTTATATCAGAAAACAAAACTGCTCGATATTGATTTCGGTACGTTTACTGCTAACGGCAAAGAGTATTCTTTATCGTATCTTGCATTTGAAGGCGGTCTTGAATCGAATCCGGACAAGGAAGTGCGTCGTGCAGCCTTCAAGAAATTCTCAGAATCGCTGCGCCAGTATCAACATACAACTGCAGGTACTTACGACATACATTTAAAACAGGAGAAAGCGGAAGCTGACCTCCGCGGCTACGATTCTGTGATTGACTACCTGCTCCACGGCCAAAAAGTTGACCGTGAGCTGTACGACCGTCAAATCGACGTAATTACCGAGGAACTGGCTCCGCATATGAGACGGTACGCTAAACTTCTTCAAAAAGTGCACGGACTCGATAAAATGCGCTATGAAGATTTGAAGATTCCTTTAGACCCTGCGAGTGAACCGGAAATCAGCGTGGAAGAATCGCGCAAATATATTTTAGATGCGCTCGGTATTATGGGTGAAGATTATACGGATATGATTAACCGTGCCTATGATGAACGCTGGATTGATTTCGTTATTAATAAAGGAAAATCGACCGGCGCTTTCTGTTCGAGTCCTTACGGATCACATCCATTTATCTTGATTTCATGGTCTTCTTTAATGGAAGAAGTTTTTGTTCTTGCCCATGAACTTGGCCACGCAGGGCATTTCTATAATGCCAACCGTGCGCAGAATATTTTTGATACGCGTCCTTCGATGTACTTTATCGAAGCACCGAGTACGATGAACGAAATGCTGATGGCTAACCATCTGCTGAAAAACTCGGAAGATCCGAAATTTAAACGCTGGGTAATCAGTTCAATTATTTCACGCACGTACTATCATAACTTTGTGACCCACCTGCTGGAAGCAGCTTATCAGCGCGAAGTGTACAACCGCGTGGATAATTACGAAACTGTAACTGCGGAATCGCTGAATGAAATTAAACGCGGTGTGATTGAGAAATTCTGGGGTAACGATGTTGAAATTACTGAAGGTGCGGAACTGACTTGGATGAGACAGCCCCACTACTACATGGGACTTTATCCGTATACGTACTCTGCGGGATTAACAATTGCAACTGAAATGTCGCAGCGTATTCTGAATGAGGGCCAGACCGCAGTTGACGAATGGCTGAAAGTTTTAAAAACAGGCGGCAAAGAAACGCCGGTTGAACTGGCGAAAATGGCAGGCATTGATATTACGACAGATGCTCCCTTGAAAAACACAATTCAATACATCGGCGAACTGGTGGATGAACTGGAAACGCTGACAGAAGAAATAGAAGGATAAAACAGATTTAAAGAACGGGGGGACATGAGTCCCTCCGTTTTTGTTTGTCTTGATAAAACAGATTTAAAGAACGGGGGGACATGAGTCCCTCCGTTTTTGTTTGTCTTTTTGAGGGTTCTAGTGATTTCTCTATATTAGTGACAATGAGCGTTGCTCATAGTCACGGAGAAGCGTTTAAGTGCCAATGAAGGTCGTTCATAGTCACGTAGGAGCGTTTAAGTGCCAATGAAGGTCGCTCATTGTCACGCAGGAGCGTTTAAGTGCCAATGAAAATCGCTCATAGTCACGCAAAAGCCCCAAAAACTAAAAAAACGGAATCCCTCCCAAGGATTCCGCCAATACAAGCTTATTTCTTCAAATGAGTTGCGCCGTTTACAAATTCGATCTTGCCTTCTTTTAAAAGTCCGCCTAAAGCGCGTTTAAACTGACCTTTTGACAAGTTAAATGCGGCTTTGATGTCTTCTGGTGAACTCTTGTCCGTGAATTCCATCATGTCGCCGTGCATCTGCATGTATTCCAGAATGCGTTCGCCATCTGTACCTAAGCGTTTGTAGGCTTTCTCCAAAAAGGAGCCGTTAACTTCGCCCTTGTCGTTGATGCCGATTACACGGAAGTTTACTTCCTGGCCGAGACGCGGTTCCTGTTCGCGTTCTGTTTCGTGGACAAATACTTTATAGCCTTCTTCGGATAAAATAAATGTGCCGACGCGGAGCAGACGGTAAGGACGCCCTTTCAGCCATTTGTTGCCGAGTGTTTCGTAGTCTTCTTTTTTCAGCGGCTGGAATTTTTCATCCACTTCTGTTTCTGTAATTAAGCGTCCGAACATCTGATCATCAGCTTCGACGCGAATCGTTGCATAGACCATGTCGCCGACCTGCGGCCATACTTCTTTCTTCCGCGGCAAATCGATCCACGGAATTAAAATTTCGCGCGGTGATCCGATATCGAGATAAGCGCCGTCGCGGTTAACTTCACTGACTCGGGCATAGCCGAATTTAGTCGCGGTAATGCTCGGCAGATTCGGTGTCGCAAACAGTTCACCCGAGCGGTTCGGGTAAATAAAGACCAGAACTTCTTCATCGATATCGTAGTCTTTATCCCCCTCGATTTCCGAACGGTTCATACGGATATACTTTTCGTCTTCTGTAACGAGAGTGTACGTCGAGCCCTCTTTTTTAATCACTTTTAAAAATTGTGTAGTACCTGAAATTTTTGTCATATAGACTCCTCATTAATATTGTTTCTATTGTGTATTATTCATTTATCGGTTAATGTTTAATATTGTGGTTTTTAAATAGTAAGCATACGGATGAACATACTGATATATTTAAATAATACCATATTTATGGTATTATCGCTTATGAATGTAAACTAAAACGATTGTTTTAATATAAAGGAGAATGCACATGCTGCAAGTTAGCGACGTGAGTCTGAGATTTGGAGACAGAAAATTATTTGAAGATGTAAATATTAAATTCACCCCGGGAAACTGCTACGGTTTAATCGGTGCGAACGGTGCCGGGAAATCCACTTTCCTGAAAGTCCTGACAGGTGAAGTTGACTCGGACGGCCACGTTATTTTAGGAGCGGACGAGCGTATGGCTTTCCTCCGCCAGGATCACTTCGGCTATGAAGATACGCGCGTACTCGATGTTGTAATGATGGGTCACGAAAAACTATGGTCTATTATGAACGAAAAAAATGAAATCTACATGAAACCGGACTTCTCGGATGAAGACGGCATCAGAGCCGCAGAGCTCGAAGGTGAATACGGCGAAATGGGCGGCTGGACTGCTGAAAGTGACGCTGAAACACTCCTTCACGGTCTTGGTATTCCCCATGAGCTGGTCGATAAAACAATGGGTGAAATCGACAACACGGCAAAAGTTAAAGTCCTGCTTGCACAGAGCCTGTTCGGCAACCCCGACGTGCTGCTCCTGGATGAGCCGACCAACGGTCTCGATATCGAAGCGGTACAGTGGCTGGAAGAATTCCTCATTAACTTTGAGAACACAGTGATTGTTGTATCCCACGACAGACACTTCCTGAACAACGTCTGTACGCACATTGCGGACCTCGACTTCGGCAAGATTCAGGTCTACGTCGGGAACTATGACTTCTGGTATCAGTCAAGTCAGATGGCACTGCAGATGTCTCAAGATCAAAATAAGAAAAAAGAAGAAAAGATTAAAGAGCTTAAAGACTTCGTTGCACGTTTCAGTGCCAACGCTTCAAAATCTAAACAGGCAACAAGCCGTAAAAAGATGCTTGAGAAAATTGAATTGGAAGATATTAAGCCGTCATCACGCCGTTATCCTTTCGTCGGCTTTACAGCTGAAAGAGAAATCGGTAACGAGCTGTTAACAGTCAGAAATCTGACGCATTCAATCGACGGTGAAACGGTACTCGATAATTTAACGTTCACGCTCTCTCCTGACGATAAAGTTATTTTAACAGGCGGTTCTGAACTGCAGCGCACTACCCTGCTTCGCATTCTTGCTGGTGAAATTACGCCGGATTCAGGAGACGTCAACTGGGGTGTCACAACTTCACAGAGCTACTTCCCGAAAGATAACTCGGAGTACTTTGAAGGCGTTGATTCAAGCCTGGTTGAATGGCTGCGCCAGTACGCTCCGCCTGAAGAACAGACAGAAACCTTCCTTCGCGGATTCTTAGGAAGAATGCTGTTCAGCGGTGAAGAAGCGAAGAAAAAAGCAAGCGTCCTCTCAGGTGGAGAGAAAGTCCGTGCGATGCTCAGTAAAATGATGCTGTCGCAGGCGAACGTCCTCTTAATGGATGAGCCGACGAACCACCTTGACTTAGAGAGTATTACTGCAGTCAACGACGGTCTGAAGAAATTTAAAGGATCAATTATCTTCACTTCACATGACCTGGAGTTTATCAATACAATTTCAAACACGGTGCTCGATATCAGCAACAACACAGCACTTGTGAAGGAAATCGGTTATGAAGATTACCTTATTGAAAAAGGAATTATAAAGAAATAGAAATTATCTGTTTACTTTGAATACTTTGTTATGTATAATGACAATCAACATCAAAAACTGAATAGTACGGATGAGGCGCATCAATCAATAGTACTCATATACTTAACTTCTGCAAAGTGTATATGACGAAAGGGTGAGATGCCGAAATGTCCGGGAGCGCGCAGACCCCGGTTGTTGGATTCACAGGTTAAGAGCTATGGATTTGTCATTATTGACTCAATAATGGAGGGCATCGCTTGTATATACAATTTTAAAACAAGTCCGGTACCCGGGCTTGTTTTTTTATTTATATCATTCTATTCAGGAAAACTTCTAGGAGGCTGTATTTTATGAAACTCGCAATTGTCGGTGCAACAGGTGTCGTCGGTACAAAAATGCTGGAAATGGTGGAACAGTATAAAATTCCTTATAAGGAACTGGTCCTCTTCTCTTCCAAACGCTCCAGCGGAAAAGAACTGGAAGTAAATGGAGAAACGTATACAGTTCAGGAATTAACTGAAGACAGAACGAAAGATGGTTTTGATTATGTGGTTATGAGTGCCGGCGGTTCAACGAGTGAAAAGTTTGCCCCGCTCTTTGAAGAAGCCGGTGCAATTGTTATCGACAATTCAAGTTTCTGGAGAATGCATGAAGATATTGATTTAATCGTTCCGGAAATTAACTCACCTTCATTAAATCGTAAAATTATCGCGAACCCGAACTGTTCAACAATCCAGTCGGTTATCGCCTTACAACCTTTATATGATGCATTCGGAGTAAAACGCGTGCACTACGCAACATATCAGTCGGTTTCAGGTTCGGGTTCAGGCGGCATCAGAGACCTCGAAGAAGGCGCGAATGGCGCTGAGCCGACGACGTATCCAAAACCGATTTACAATAACGTGATTCCGCAGATCGATGTCTTTTTAGATGACGGCTATACGAAAGAAGAAGTCAAGATGATCGATGAAACGAAGAAAATTCTCGGAGATGATCAAATTGCGGTGACGGCAACATGTGTCAGAGTGCCGGTTATCTCAAGCCACAGCGTACAAATTAACGTCACGCTTGACCAGGAGGCGACAGAAGAAGAAGTCAGAGATGCGTTCCGCAATATTCCTCACATCGTCCTGATGGATAATCCTGCTGAAGGTGTTTATCCTACTCCGTATGAAGCGACAGATGAAAACGAAATTTACGTCGGCCGTATCCGCAAGGATCCGACGCTCGAAAACACTTTCCACGTATGGTGTGTCGGGGACAACATTCTTAAAGGCGCAGCGCAGAATACAGTGCAGATTCTAAAATCATTAATAGATAATAAATAAGGAGCGGATATATATGAGTCCGATTTTTGAAGGTATCGGAGTGGCGATGGCCACCCCGTTTAGAAATAATGAAGTAGACTACGATGCGTTCAGAAACCATATTGAATATTTAATCGACAATAATGCACAAAGTTTAATTATTAACGGCACGACCGGCGAATCCCCTACTTTATCAGCAGAAGAAATTAAAGAACTGCTCCGTGTCGGCGTTGAAACTGCTGGGGGCCGGATTCCGGTAATTGCAGGTACAGGCACGAACTCAACTCAGCAGTCAATTGACTTATCGGTGTTCGCTGAAGAAACGGGTGCTGACGGTGTTATGCTGATTACGCCCTACTACAATAAAAGTAACCAGCGCGGTCTGATTGCACACTTTACAGCGATTGCAGACAGCATTAATATCCCGGTTATTTTATATAATGTGCCGTCCCGTACAAGTATGTCCATCGACCCTGAAACAGTGTTAGAATTAAGCAGACACAAAAATATCGTCGCTCTGAAAGATGCGGCCGGCGATTTAAACTATACAATTAATGTATTAAACCTTGTAGATTCTGAATTTTCATTATACAGCGGGAATGATGATAATTTGACAGACTTTACAGCACTTGGCGGCAAAGGATTAATTTCAGTAGTCGGCAACGTCATTCCGGGTGAGATGCAGGAAGTATATGAAGGTATGAAAAATGGCGAGTCATCAGCAAGACAGCGATTCTCATCACTGATGCCTGTCATCAGTTCTGTACAAATTGATGTTAACCCGATTCCGGTCAAAGCCTTAACTGCAGAGCTCGGCTTTGGTGAATACGAGCTCCGCCTGCCGCTCTTGCCGCTGGAAGAAGATGCGAGACAATCTATTGTTGAAGCCTTCAACGAATTCAGAAAAGGTGTGAGAGTATGAGAATACTCTTAATCGGCTACGGGACGATGAATAAAATCGTTGCCCGTCTCGCAGTGGAAAAAGGTCATGAAATTGCAGGAGTCATTTCATCCAGCACAACAGACTACCCGGCATTTACAAATATCGATGATGCGGGCGCAGATGTGGCAATCGATTTCTCGAATCCCGACCGCATCCTGCCTCTCATTGAAAAACCTTTCACCACTCCCCTCGTTGTGGCAACGACAGGGAAAAAAGAAGAAATTGTAGCAGCACTGAAAGAACGTGCGGCATCGGCTCCGGTATTTTTCAACGCCAATATGAGTTACGGTGTGCACGTATTGAACAACCTGCTCCGTGAAGCACTAAAACAGCTCGACGGCTTTGATCTTGAACTCGTTGAACGCCATCATAAGCACAAAGTCGACGCCCCGAGCGGTACGCTCGTTAAACTCCTTGATACGGCACTTGACGTTAGACAGGGCAGCTATCCTGTTTATGACCGATCAGAAGCGAATGAAGAGCGGTCAGATGATGAAATCGGCGTCAGCGCTATACGCGGCGGCACAATTGTCGGCGAACACGATGCAATCTTTGCAGGACACGATGAAGTTATCGAACTGAAACATATTGCACAATCGAAAGATATATTTGCAAACGGTGCAATTGGCGCCGCAGAAAGTCTTAGACACAAAGAAAACGGATTTTACGACTATAACAACATATTTTAAGGAGTTTTTACACAATGGAAAAATTTACAGCAGAAGAGATTATTCAGTACATTTCAGATGCGGAGAAAGCAACACCGCTAAAAATTTATATCAACGGTAACTTTGAAGGTGTTGAATTCGATGAGTCATTCAAAGTATTCGGTACAGAGGATTCAAAAACTGTATTTGCGGATGCGCGCGACTGGCAGGCTTTCTACCCTTCAATAGAAGAAAAAGTAACGGATATCGTTATCGAACAGGACCGCCGCAACTCGGCTATTCCGTTAATGGACTTAACAAATACGAAAGCGCGTATTGAGCCTGGTGCCTTTATCCGTGAACATGCAGTAATCGGTGACGGCGCGGTCGTTATGATGGGCGCGTCAATTAACATCGGTGCTATCGTCGGCGAAGGCACGATGATCGATATGAATGCAGTAATGGGCGGCCGTGCAACGACAGGCAAAAACGTCCATGTCGGCGCTGGTGCAGTACTTGCAGGCGTAATCGAACCGCCAAGTGCTTCTCCTGTTATGATTGAAGATGATGTATTAATCGGAGCTAATGCTGTGATTTTAGAAGGTGTAACTGTCGGTAAAGGTGCTATTGTTGCAGCAGGTGCTATTGTTACAGAAGACGTCCCGGCAGGTACAGTCGTCGGCGGTACACCGGCACGCGTCATTAAGCAGGCAAGTGAAGTCACTGGTTCTAAAAAAGAAATCGTTCAGGCGCTCAGAAAGCTGAATGACTAATGTCTCCTGAATATACAGAAGAACTTAAATTCGTTACAGAACACCGGAGATATCTGCATCAGCATCCGGAATTAAGTCTAAAAGAATATAAAACGACTGAATATATTATTTCTGTTTTAGAAGAAATAGGAGTATCTTATTACCAGGTGCTGGATACGGGGGTCATCGCCGAGCTCGAGGGAAACAGCGGTCAGACACTCGGCTTCCGTGCCGATATCGATGCCTTGCCGGTACATGAACAGAATGATCTTGAGTATAAAAGCAGCGTGGATAATGTAATGCATGCATGCGGACACGATGGGCATACTACTGCCCTTCTTTTGTTTGTGAAACGTGCAAAGGCGCTCGCTGACAATGGAGATTTAAAGTATAATTGTATTTTTATCTTCCAGCCGTCAGAAGAAGCGAATGCCGGTGCGAATTTAATGATCAAAGCCTGGGAAAACCGTCCGGATTTCTCTGCGATTTTCGGTGTTCATTTAATGCCGGATGAAGATGAAGGACTGGTGCTGTACAGAGATGATGAATTAACAGCGAGCGCAACGGAATTTCACTTTACTGTAAAAGGCGCCAGTGCACATGTTGCCCAGAAACATCAGGGCATTTCAGCTCTTGAGACAATAGTTAAAATAGCCGGTGAAGTCGGCAATATCCAGCAGTTCCACCTGGACGGCCTCAACCGCAACATTATTCATATGGGTAAAATCAGTTCAGGTGAAGCGGTCAATACAGTGCCTGCCAATGCCCGTTTGAGCGGAACGATCCGTACGTACGAAGCGTCTGATCTTGCTGTGATTAAATCTCAGATGACTAAAATTAAAGAAGCCGCTGAACTGCTGTACGGTGCATCTGTCGAGCTGCATTACACTGAAGGTTATCCTGCAGTGAAAAATGATGCGGCCTTAAATCAGCTTGTTGAAACTTCGATAAGCGCTGCGGGACTCCGCGGGATAGAAAAAGATAAACCGTATTTATTCGGTGAGGACTTCAGCTTTTACAGTAACATCGCAAAGACGTACTTTGTCTTCGCAGGCTCGCGCAACCTTGAAAAAGGCTACGCATCAAGTCTGCATACCGATACGTTTAACTTTGATGAGCGCGTGCTGATTAAAGTTGCGGATTATTATGAAGCATTGTTAAACAATTACTAAAACAGGGAGACATGGCAATGGGTGGTATTTTTCAAACAGATGAAGCGCAGTTTATTAAACAGGCCAGACAATTTCAGCTGCCGGGCCAAACGATTGCGGTCGTTAAAAATAATGCATATAACTACGGACTGGAATTTGCGGTCAAGGCCTTTGCAATTTCAGGCATCCGCGCATTTGCAACAACGTCGATGGATGATGCGGTTAAAATAAGGCAAATGTGCGGAGACAGCGCCGTCATTATTCTAATGAATCCGACGACGGACTTTAAACGGGCGCGTATGTTTAATCTTCATATCACCCTGCCCTCTTCTACTTATTATGATACATATAAGCACGAACTTCAGGGTCTTAATATTCATATTGAATATGCCGGGCTCTTTAACCGGTCGGGATTAACGGATATTAATGAACTCGAGTCTATTTTAAATGATATGAAATCGTCAGGCATCGAACTGAATTTCACGGGACTCTGGACGCATTTCGGCTACTCCGATGAGTTCGACGGCATCTATGAAAAGGAACGCGGCATGTGGCTGGAGTTTGCTGACGAGGTCCGAAAGCTTGGCCTTGCACCTGAGATGATTCACGCACAGAACAGTGCGAGCTATGTGCGGGACGGTATCTTTGATGGACATACTCATGTCCGGCTCGGCATCGGTCTCTACGGTTCGAAACCGTACGCTGAATTAGATGATAAAGACTTTATTCAGAGCTCGACGCTGTCAGCACCGATTATCCAGTTCAGACAGCTGACTGAGGGAATGACACTCGGTTACGGTGCGGCCTTTAAGGCGGACAAAGACTGTACAGTGGCGGTCGTTGATATCGGCTACGGTGACGGAGTGCTCCGTGCGCGTGCGGGATATGAATGTGAAATTGGCGGAAAAGTTTATCCGATTGTCGCACTGATGATGAGCCATATGGTCGTCCTGGTTGACGATGATGTCCGGGCTGATATGCCGGTTTATCTTTATAACAGCAAACTTCGTATCGATAAATACACGAATCTCGGAGTCGGTGCCAACTCGGAACAGCTCGGGGCTTTAAATTACCAATCATTGGGGAGAGAAATTATTTATGACGTTTAATTATTCAGCGGGAGAACTTCAAGTCAGAGGGCATAAAATTAGTGATATAGCAGCACAGTACGGCACACCGGTTATTATATACGACGAAATGTATATGACCGGTATGATGGAGAGATATCACAAAGTCTTAAAAAGCCATAGCATTCCCTACTCTGTGTCCTACGCTTCAAAAGCGTTCAGCAGCGTCCAGATGATAAAACTGCTCGAGAGCCAGAATATGGAGCTCGACGTCGTATCAGTCGGTGAGCTTTACACGGCTCTGGCTGCAGGATTTCCGGTGGAAGACATTCACTTTCACGGCAATAATAAGACCGCTGAAGAGATTGAATATGCTTTAGATCATGGCGTGCGGTTCTTCATTATTGATGGTCTCGACGAAATTGACCTGATTGAGGGCTTAGCTTCCGGACTTTCTGATGATGACGGCGTGAACGTGCTGATCCGCATTAATCCGAGTGTTGAAGTGAACACGCATGATTATATTTCGACGGGACAGGAAGACAGCAAATTTGGACTGTCTCTCACGAACGGGGCGGCGAAGACAGCAATCGATAAAATTCAAGGATGCAGATCTTTAAACTTTAAAGGCATCCACTATCATCTGGGATCCCAGCTCGATGACAGCACGCCTTTTATCAATGCTGTAACGAATGTCTACAGCTGGCTTGATGAACACCAGATTAATCTTGAGATTTTAAATATGGGCGGCGGCTATGGTGTGAAATATACTGAAGGCGATGTGCGCTTCCCGATCGAAGAAGGATTCGATGCGATTCTTAATCACTTAAAAGAAGTTGTGGCAGCATCAGGACGCGAACTTCCTCACGTAATGATTGAACCCGGACGTTCGATTGCCGCCGAAGCAGCAATCACTGTCTATGAGGTCGGGACTGTTAAAAACATCCCGGGCGTTGCCAAATACGTCTCTATAGACGGCGGTATGAGCGATCATATCCGGACACCACTGTATGGTGCCGAATATGAAGTTGTCCCTGTGACTGAGCATTTTGGGGATACTAGCGTGTCATCGCACGTGGTTGGGAAATTATGTGAATCCGGAGATATCATCGGTAAAAATAAAATGCTGCCGGATGATTTGAAACGCGGTGACTTGCTCGCGGTGAGAACGACAGGTGCATATCACTACTCCATGGCATCCAACTACAACCAGATGAGAAAACCCGCAGTCGTATTCGTCGGGGAATCCAGAGTGCGCGAAGTCATCAGACGCCAGACACTCGAACAGCTGATTGAAAATGATGTGAGATAAAGTAAGCTCTTCTGAAAAGTGAATTTCAGAAGAGCTTTTTATTATGGTTCTACGATAAATAGAGTTGATGAACTGTTAAATCTGAGCGCCTAGCCTATGGTAAACGGGTTAGACGTTTTTTGGCTTCTATATACAAGTTTTAAAGATGAATTTCACTTCTGTAACTTATGATACCTAGTTTATTTTGACGCCGTCGTACTTGAACATCTTCCCGGGTACGACGGCGAACTCGTGTCGTACTTGAACATCTTCCCGAGTACGACGGTGAATCCGTGTCGTACTTGAACATCTTCTCGAGTACGACGGCGAACTCGTGTCGTACTTGAACATCTTCCCGGGTACGATGGTGAATTCGTGTCGTACTTGGTCATCTTCTCGAGTACGACGGCGAATCCGTGTCGTACTTAGCCATCTTCCTGAATACGACGTCGAATCCGTGTCGTACTTGAACATCTTCCCGAGTACGACGTCGAATCCGTGTCGTACTTGAGCGCTTGAACTTAATAAGAAATGTAATCTATCTCAAAATTTTTAAATCATTGGTATATGATCTTTATATCTCATATACGCATCAGATTTATTTACAGCATCTTCAAAATCAAAATACTTAAAAGTATAGGTGGTGCGTGTTCCTTTATTATTCGTATAGCAATGTTTTAATAATGCTCTGGAAACAGCTTTAAAGTGTAAATCATAATCGATAAACTCCAATAGTGAATTTCTTGTCATCGGCTGATTATAAAATAAAAATTTATAATCATTCATAGCGCGTAGCAGGTGAGTTTCATTGCATTCTGTGCTGCCGCATTTGTTACAGGTCAAATGAAATCTTTTTTTACTGAGATTAAAGCTTCCGCAACGGCCGCAATACAAGCCGAATTTCAGACGGGTTTTATCGACTGCAGGTTTAAAGTAAGGATTTTCAACTATACTGCTGCTGATCAGCCATGAAATATATTGCGCTTTATTCCCAGCCACAATTCCCGATTGATTAAACTGGCGGAAATAGTCGCGCAGACCGGAACGCAGTATAATTTTATTCCAATTCGATTGGTCATCAGAATGAAAAGTGAAATTGTCATTGGGAAAAATGAGCTTCCCGGACACCTTAAAATCACTCCGAGATGTATTCCTAAGTTCCATTAATTTTCCGACTGCACGGTTCAGCTGACTGAAAGCGTCATTCGGTATCGCGAAATTACCTCTATACCAGCTGCCGTCACGAAACGTGACACTGCCGGAAAAATTCTTGATTTCATTCGAAATAATACCAATATCACTAATTATCAAAGTGTCGTACTGTGTAACTGAGCCATCAATGCTGAGAAAAAGATCCCGATAAATCAATACGTTGCCATGACCGATACTGTCAAAAATCTGATCGTACAGCATTTCGCCTTCGTAACCTTTCTTCACATTCTCGAACTTTGCTGACTCTTTTTTCATCAGCGAAGTCCTAGCAGACAGTGCTTCGTAATAAATTAACTCATGCGGTTTTGTTCTTTCATTGATAAACAATATAAGACCCCCTTTTAAAATAAAAACCCTTCTACCCTATATATAGGTGAAAAGTACGGTTTCCTTTTAAAAAAGTTACTTAAAAACAAAAATAGCAAAACCGGTTTACTTTTTACACAAGTTTCATTATTAATGGAATTATATGTATGCAGATGTAAAATATATTTCCATGAAAAGTATTCTCTTAATTTTACATTTAAGAGATAATAAAAGATTAAACATATTTTTTACAATCCCCGCTCAATAAAAAACAAGCACCCGGATTTTATCCGGGTGCTTGTTTAGAAGTTACAAATTATTCAAATGAATCAATTTATAATTATAGTTTAGCAACGTTTGCAGCTTGTGGACCGCGGTCGCCTTCAACTACTTCAAATTCAACTGCTTGACCTTCTTCAAGAGACTTGTAGCCTTCTTGGTTGATTGCTGAGAAGTGTACGAATACGTCGTTTTCTCCTTCAATTTCGATGAAGCCGAATCCTTTTTCTGCGTTAAACCATTTCACTGTACCTTGTTTCATTAATAAAATCCTCCAAAAGACGTAAATTATCAATAAGAAGAACTTACTGATGATTCATATTATACAACATACTTCATTATATTGCAAACGTGTTTCTAACAATTGTGTGACGTTTTCACTAATTATTATAAAATTCATTATTTTTTGTCATTATCGGCGTGTAGAATATTTGCACGTCTTCATCACACTCTTCGCAAAATTCAATTTCACATGCGTTAAAAAATGCGCATAAATCATATTTACCCTGAATATAGCTGCTGTAATCATTTTTCATCTGTTCAATAATTGCCTTGTAGCCTGACAGCATCTGAGCGGTATCGTTAAACTGATGCCTGTTAATAATGTCGTCCTGCCAACCGTCGAAGAGCCACCAGCCCTCATAATCCGCTTTAACGATCACGACTTCATACATGTTTAAAACTCCATTCCCTGGCCGATATTATTCATTATTATAAACGCGTATAATTAGCATTATCAAGCATAACGCTTTATAATTGTAATAAATAGGCACATCTATACTAAGGGGTTTTGAACGATGAAGAGTAATTATTCACATTTCATTGCTTCTGTGATTGCTGTACCGGCCGGCCTCCTCGCTTGGGTCCTGTCGTCTAATATATTCGATATTCATATGTTTTTAGACGTCATAGTCGGCATCGGCGGTTTTGGTGCATCATACCTGCCCGCCCAGCGTATTTCACATCATAAGCATTTAGAGAAATTGAAACTCACAAACAGTGAATACAAATATATAAAAGAACAGCTCGCTCAGGCGAAAGAGCATACGAATCGTTTGCGTTCCAGCTATATGAATATCAGATCGATAAAAGACGCGAAGATGATATTCGATATTAACCGGATCGTTAAAACGATTATTTCATCTGTAGAGGAAGACCCTAGGCAGTTCTACAGCGTACAGCAGTTTTTCCATTCCAATCTGGAAACTGCGGTCAATACGATTGAAAAGTACCTTTATCTGTATAAGATGCCGGGGAAATCAAAAGATGAACGTATTCAGCTGCACGAGACACGTTTATCAATGTTAGAATTGAAACGTACGCTGCAGTCGAATCTTTCGCACATGAACCAGCGGAGCTACCAGGATTTAAATGTCGAACGCGATTTAATTAAGATGAACTCCGCCCGCGCCAAAAAACGCCAGGCGGCACTTGATAATAAGCTCGGCAAAGAAAAAGTGAATTTGAAGCAAAAACGACAGACTGAAAAAGAAACAGAAAAAGTACACCGGGGTGAAGGAAATGGCTGAAGAAAGAAATCTTAAAGACGAACTTTTAATGGATCCATTTAAAGAAGCTGATGACAGTAACGACAGTTTAATACTGCAGCCGGAAGGAGCTGCGGCAGCAAAACCGAAAGACAGCGAAGTGCTGACGACGTTTAAAGATCAATTCAGTGAATCAGATCTTAAATCTATCCATGAAATTAAAGATAAAATTGAACCGCTGAATAACGATGCACTGATTACTTACGGAGCGAATGCACAGCAGGCAATGTCTAAGTTCTCTCATCAGATGCTGAGCGAAGTGCAGTCGAAAGATGTCGGCCCTATCGGTGAAACTCTTGAAGAACTGATGAAAAAATTAAAAGAGATTGATCCGGAAGAACTGACGAATGAGAAAAGCAATATTTTCAAGCGTATGTTCGGGCGTGTAAAACGTTCCGTAAATGAAATGATCTCGAAACATCAGAGTATTGCGTCACAGGTCGACCGTATTTCAATTCAGCTTGAGCATGCGAAGGAAGTACTGATTAAAGACGTAAATATGCTTGATGGGCTGTACAACCAGAATAAGGACTACTTCGATGCGATTAATATATATATCGCAGCAGCAGAGCTTAAAAAAGAAGAGCTGGAGCAGGAAACACTGCCGCGTTTAAAAGCAGAAGCAGATGCTTCCGGCAATCAGATGGATGTACAGGATGTCAACGATATGATGCAGTATATTAACCGTTTAGAGAAGCGCGTACACGATTTAAAACTGTCTAGACAGATTACACTGCAGTCGGCACCGCAAATCCGGATGATTCAAAATATCAACCAGACACTCGCTGAAAAAATCCAGAGCTCGATTCTCACGAGTATTCCGTTATGGAAAAACCAGATGGCTATTGCCCTTACCCTGCTCCGTCAGGAATCGGCATCGAAAGCTCAGCGTGAAGTAACAAATACGACGAATGACCTGCTCACTAAAAACAGTGAGATGCTGAAACAGAACTCATTGAGAACTGCAGCTGAAAATGAACGCGGCATCGTCGATATTGAAACGCTGAAAACCACTCAGGAAAATCTGGTTACAACCATTGAAGAAACACTCAGAATCCAGTCTGAAGGTACCGAGAAACGTAAATCTGCAGAGGCTGAACTGGTAACGATGGAAAAAGAACTGAAAGAACGTCTCCTTCAGATTAAAGATAAACACAGATACTAATGATATAGACAAAAAATCACTTCTCCCATACGGAGAAGTGATTTTTTATTCTTATGAGTATTCCACTTTGGGTTTCTTCATGCCGATTAAATAGCCTAGAATGTAGCCGACAATCATAAATGGTATCCACTCAAAACTGCTTGAGAACAGCGGCAGTGACTCGATCCAGCTCATTTCAAACCAGCCGTTTCTGTGTACTACTGCGATCACAGATAATATAGACACTAAGAATACCGGAATTTGCAGACTGAGTCTCGGTGACGGTATGAAATAAGTCAGTATTAAGAGTAAGACAGTAGTCATTGCGACCGGATAAATAATAGACAATATCGGTACACTTGTAGCAATAACCTGATTCAGACCCTGGTTAGCCAGACCGAATGAGATGAGTACAAACAGGACAACCCATACTTTATAAGGCACTTTCGGTAAAATACTGTTAAAGTATTCCGAAACAGATACGATAAGTCCTGTTCCTGTAGTGATACAGGCAAATAATACGATTAAACCGAGTAGTATCGGTCCAAAGATACCGAACACTTCATCACTCATAAAGGTCAGCAGGAAGGTTCCAAGGTTTTGGTCATCGACTGCGGCACCGCCAAGATCGACTCTGTTTGCAAGCCATCCGAGTGAAATATAAATGGCAGCTAAAAGTACGGCAGCAAGCAGTGCTGATTTAATCGTTCCGATAAGTAAATCTTTACGGTTGGTTACACCAAGCTGACGGATTGAGTTAAGAACAAGGACGCTGAACGCAATCGCTGCGATGGCATCCATAGTTAAGTAACCCTCAGTAAAGCCGGTTGTAAATGCTGAAGAACCTTCAAATGTTTCAACAGCCGGGTTAATTGGATTATTGAAATATGTATATCCTGCAACGGCAATTAACAGTACGATTCCAATTAATAGCAGCGGCGTTAATACTTGCCCGATACTGTTAACCAGTGTGCCGGGTTTAAGACTTAATAATAAGACTACGATAAAGTAAACTAAAGAGAAAATTAACAGCCACATGCCTGTGTTTTCACTTAAGAACGGCACTATTGACATTTCATAAGCAGTTGTTGCTGTTCTCGGTATTGCAAAGAACGGCCCGATTGTTAAATAGATTGCAACCAGGAAAATGACTGCGAATGCAGGATGGATATTTTTAAGTGATTCTTTATATCCGTCTTTTGAAATTGAACCTACGATAACTCCGATTAAAGGAAGTCCTACTCCTGTCAGGACAAATGCAATTATTGCTGTCCAGAAGTATTCCCCGCTTGAAAATCCGAGTGCAGGCGGGAAAATTAAGTTACCAGCTCCGAAGAACATGGCAAATAAAGTAAACCCTACCATAATGACTTGTTTTGTACTCATGGGCATCGCCTCTTCTATAATAATTAATATGCAATAATTCTACCTTACTCTAGCAAAAAAATCCATAAGTATTTTAAATTATCTGACTTTTAAATTATGAAAAATACGTTTTGTAGTAGCCGCCTACTTTTCCTGAATTATCTTTGACGAAAATGTACTCTTCAGTTTCATTGACTACTGTATATTCTTTGCCCACTGTAAGCATATCGGATACTTTATATTTTTCAGCATCCACATGTTTTACGGTCACAGTTCTGATATTATTATTTTCCCATTCATTTTGAAGCATAATTATTCCTCCTAAGTAAAAAAGAAAAGGTATCGCGAGGATACCTTCTCTTATTAAATTGTTATATTTTAGCCTTCTAATAATAAATCTTCAGGGTTTTCAATTAATTCTTTAATCGTCTTCAGGAAGCCGACTGACTCAGCACCGTCGATAATTCTGTGATCATAGCTCAGTGCAATATACATCATCGGACGGATTTCAATATCGTCGCCTACTGCCACCGGACGTTTTTGAATTGTGTGCATGCCTAGAATCGCCGCCTGTGTGCCGTTGATAATCGGTGTAGACATGAGTGAACCGAAGACTCCGCCGTTAGTAATTGTAAATGATCCACCGGCCATATCGTCAAGAGATAATTTTTTATCTTTTGCTTTCTTAGCAAGTTCAGCAATATCATTTTCAATTTCAGCAAATGTTTTGCGGTCCGTGTCGCGGACAACTGGTACAACTAAACCTTCATCGGTAGATACTGCAATCGATACGTCGAAGAACTCTTTGTAGATAAAGTCCGTACCGTCGATTTCAGCGTTTACTGCCGGGTATTTACGGAGTGCAGCTGTAGCAGCTTTGGTAAAGAATGACATAAAGCCGAGTCTAGTACCGTCGTTACGCTCCTGGAAGCTTTCTTTCTTACGTTTTCTAAGTTCCATAACGTTCGTCATATCAATCTCATTAAACGTTGTCAGCATAGCTGTATTTTGCGATACATCGAGAAGACGTTTGGCAATAGTCTGTCTGCGGCGGGACATTTTTTCGCGTCTGACCGGTTTTTCAGGTGCCGCATCAGCTTTAGGTGCTGCCTTCTTCTCTTCCTGCTTGCTTTCAGCTTTAGGCGCATTGCCGTGGTTCTCAACGTCCTGGCTGCGTACTAGACCGCGGGGGTCGGTCGGATTGATATCCGAGATTTTAATCCCTTTTTCGCGGGCAAGTTTTCTTGCTGAAGGTGTCGCAACGACAAGTTCATCGTTCTCGTCTTCTTCAGCTGGCTCAGCAGCAGGTGCGCTGTCCTTAGTTTCTTTAGACTTCTCTTCTTTTGCTTCTTCTTTCTTATCAGCAGCAGGTCCTGAGCCTTCACCGACAACAGCGATGACTTGTCCAACTTCAACAGTGTCGCCTTCTTCGGCTTTAAGTTCTGAAATCACGCCTGCTTCTTCGCTGACGATTTCAACGTTTACTTTATCAGTTTCAAGTTCGAGTACGTTCTCTCCCTTTTCCACTGTGTCCCCTACTTGCTTAAACCATGTAGATATTGTTCCTTCTGTGATTGATTCTGCTAATTCAGGCACGATAATTTCAGCCATTTTATAATTTACCCCCTATTATTTTAAAGCTTTTTCTATTATATTCTGCTGTACAAGTTTGTAAGAACCGCCGTTGCCTTCAGAAGTTGAAGCGCTCGGTTTTCTGCCGATATAGTTCAGTTCTGCTTTCTTAGGAACGATATCGAGCAGGTAAGGCAGTGCAAAATGATATGAACCCTGGTTTTGCGGCTCTTCCTGAACGAAGCGTACTTCTTTCAGGTTTGTAATATCATCTAATACTTCTTTAATTGCTTCAGCCGGGAACGGGTACAGCTGTTCCAGTCTGATAATCATTACTTCGTCGTTTGGTGTTTCAGCTTTAGCTTGTGCTTCAAGCAGATCAACAGCGACTTTTCCGCTGGCAATGACTGCTGTTTTCACTTTTGATTTCTTATATTCAGGTACGATTACTTCGTGGAAACGGCCCTGAACAAATTCGCTGACCGGCTGGCTCGCTGTCGTGTTGCGCAGCAGGCTTTTCGGTGACATAACAACTAAAGGACGCATTTTTTCAGTATTTAAATACTTCGCCTGACGTCTTAAGAGGTGGAAGTAGTTGGCACTGCTCGATAAGTTTACAACTGTCATGTTGTTTTCAGCACAAAGCTGTAAATATCTTTCCAGACGTGCAGATGAGTGCTCTGGTCCCTGACCTTCTTGTGCGTGCGGCAGAAGCAGCGTTAAAGCAGTTCTTTCGCCCCACTTGGAATGAGCAGATGATACGAACACATCAAAAATCGGCTGAGCCATGTTGGCAAAGTCTCCGTACTGTGCTTCCCAGATTGTCAGCGCGCTGTTGTTTTCAACGTTATAGCCGTACTCGTAAGCAACGACTGCCATTTCAGTTAACGGCGAGTTGTACAGCTCAAATGACGCCTCTGCATCGCTGATGTTATGGAGCGGTGTGTGTTTCTTACCTGTTTCAGGATCGTGCAGCACTGCGTGACGGTGTGCGAATGTTCCGCGCTCTGCATCTTCACCTGTGAAACGAATCGGCGTGCCGTCCTGGTTAATCGTTGCAAAAGCAAGAGCTTCCGCATGTGCCCAGTCGACAAGAGCTGTGTCATCTTCAAATGGTTTTTTACGTCTTGATAATACGTTATTCAGTTTTTTAAGCGGCGCGAATCCTTCAGGATATTCGAGCAGTTCATCGTTTATCTTTTGAAGACGGTCGCGTGTAATATCTTCTTCTGTTTCATTCGCCTGGCCTTCCATAATTTCTTTTGGCGTCTGAATATCTTCAGTGACAACAGTATCATTTTTGTCAATCTTATCATGTTCGGCTCTTAATTCATCCTGAATCGCCTGCATAATACTGTCTTTGTCTTCTTGTGTAATAACGCCTTCTTCGACAAGTTTATCACCGTAAAGGTTATCGATTGAAGGATATTCATGAACTTCGTTGTAAAGATTCGGGTTCGTCGTCATCGGCTCATCCATTTCATTGTGGCCGTAACGGCGGTAGCCGATAAGATCAATGACTAAATCTTTTTTGAATTTCTGGCGGTACTGAATCGCAATATCGATGACGCGGAGCACATATTCCGGACGGTCTGCGTTGACGTGGAAGACCGGCATATCGAAGCCTTTGGCAATATCAGATGCGTACAGTGTTGAACGTGCATCCCACTCCTCTGTCGTAAAGCCGATGCGGTTATTAGTAATAATATGCATAGCACCGCCGACTGAGTAGCCGTTAAGATTCGATAAGTTCATCGATTCAGGGTTTACACCCTGTCCCGGGAAGGCAGCGTCACCATGAATAATTACACCAAGTGAATTATCCACATCGTGAACCGCTTTGCCCGCCTGATCAGTTTGTTCCTGCTGGGCGCGCGTGCGTCCCTGAACAACAGGTCCGACAATTTCAAGGTGTGACGGGTTATTGGCAAGCGTCACTGTCTGTTCGATACCTTTGTCTGTTCTCGTCTTAACGCCGCCGAGGTGATACTTCACATCGCCCATCCAGCCGTTGGTAAGCACGAGCGAACCGTCTTCCGGGAGGAATTTCATCGGGTCTGTCGACATAAACTCACTCAGCATCATAGCGTACGGTTTTTGGAGCGTATGTGTCAGCACGTTTAGGCGACCGCGGTGAGCCATACCAATCTGCAGATGAGGAATGTTTTCCTCTGCCATACGCCCGAGCAGGTGATCGAGCATCGGCACGAGCGAGTCCACCCCTTCGATTGAAAATCGTTTGGCGCCGACAAAGTTTTTATGAAGATACTTTTCAAAGCCTTCAGTTTTAACTAGTTCCTTGAAAAGATAAACTTTCTTATCGCTGGAAAGTTCAACTTCTCCGAGTCCTTCAATGGTGTTCTGCAGCCAGTTTCTTTCTTCAGTGTTGTTAATATGAGTATATTCATATGATAACGGTGAAGTGTAGATTTTTTCCAGGTAGCGTGCTGCTTCAAGCGCGTTGTCGAATTTATCGGCAATCGCTTCAGAAACGATACCTGCCGGCAGGTTTTCAAGATCAGCATCTGAAAAACCGTAGGCGTTAAAATCAAAGTCAGGTGCGTTGTCAATTTCCGGTGAATATACCGGATAGACATCCGCTTTTAAATGACCATACTGCCTGATGTCATTTAACCATTGCAAGATACCTTTGATTTTATCCTGTCCGGCCGGAGTAAGAGCCTTATCTGAATGACGAGTATTGCTTCCTTCATTCGAAGAAATGCTGTCGAATAATAACTGCATTTCCTCCGAGACTGAATCCGGGTCTTCTTTGTACATGTCAAAATACTCAAGAATCATGCCTAGATTTGTTCCAAATCTTACAGGAGCATTCTCAACTTCATTTTGTTGCATTGTACTGCCACCTCTTTATATTTTTTAAATACTCTTTACGTATAAAATTTTACCATTTAACACTGCTTCTTGAAAGCGCAATTACAGATTGTCACTAATGTTTTATAAATTAGTTTTTCAATTTTGGAAATTTGATGTGAACTGTAGTCGATTTTCCTTCTTTGCTTGATATCCATACGTTTCCGCGGTATAATTCGACGATTTTTTTAGCAATCGATAAACCGAGTCCGTTTCCGCCCTGATCGCGGCTTCTTGATTTGTCCACCCGGTAGAATCTGTTGAATACCTGATCGATTTCCTCTGCCGGGATACCGATTCCGGAATCCGTAATCGCTATTTCGATGCTGCCGTCTTTAAGACGTTCCGACGATACAGTAATGTGCTTATGCTCCGTATCGAATTTAATCGCGTTATCAAGGAAGATAATCAGCATCTGTTCAAAATGATAATTATTAATCGGATACATCAGCTTGCTTTTATCCAGTTTCGCTTCAAACGTATAATCCGGATGAACTTTATCGAGACTTTCAATACGGCTCATTATCTCATCGTTTAAATTAATGCTTTCAGTCTGGAGATAATCCGCCCCTTCGTTTTTAGTGAGCAGGAGGAGTTCCTCGACAAGCTTGTTGATGCGCTTCAGCTCTTCGATTGAAATGCCGAGAGACTCGTCCAGCACTTCAGGGCTGTTCCTGCCCCACCGGTTAATCAGCTGCAGATGCCCCTGAATAATCTGGAGCGGCGTTCTGAGCTCGTGGGATGCATCTTCAACGAACTGCTTCTGCTGATTATAGGACTCCTCGAGCGCCTCCATCATATTATTAAACGATTCAATCATATAATCGGTTTCAATAATGTTCGTTTTTAAATCGAGCCGTTCGGCGAAGCCCTGATTCTCAATTTTCTTCAGCTGGCCGGTGAATCTGCCGATCGGCTTGACCATCTGAATCGAGAAGAAATAACTGATAACCGATGTGAATGTAATCGATAAAAACCCGATAATCGTTGCGATGAACAACATCATCCGGATAATCGTATTGTACTCGTTCAGCGGATGGACAACGGAGATGTAACCGTGCCAGTAATCCGACTGCAGCATGCGTGTGCCGACGAGATAATCATCGCCGTCGACACTCGCCGGTTCAATGACAGGATTTAAGTTCGCTTCAAAATCCGTCTCGATATTCAGCTGAGTGCGGATTGGCCAACGGTAAACCTCTTCGCCGCTGAGCGTGTAGAGACCCATCTGCTGATTATCGTACAGACTCGTATATATATCACGTTCTGTAATCGAGTTGAACGGCTGGTTCTCATACAGCGAGCTGACATCCGTCAGACTCCTCGACACTGCGCGGTACTCCTGGTCTTTTAAATAGACGCTCGTCGCGTAAATCAGGAGCGAGCTGAACAGTATATAAGTAATTGTAATAATTAAAATGGACAGTTTCAGCCACTGCGTTCTGAGAGATGTCACGCGGTTCATTGTCTGATCACATATCCGACTCCGCGGACGGTTTCAATCAGTTTATCCTTGCCGAACGGTTTTAATTTGTTGCGGAGATACCTAATGTACACATCGACAACATTCGTTTCCACTTCGCTGTCGTAGCCCCAGATAATATCGAGAATCTGTTCGCGTTTCATAACGATACTCATATTTTTAACGAGCAGATGCAGCAGTTCGTGCTCCGTTTTTGTAAGCTCAATCGGCGTGCCGTCAATCGCGACAGTATAGGCCGACGTGTCGATAGAAATGCCGTGCAGTTCGAGTGTCGAGTGACTCGTCTCCGCAGTCTTGTTGCGGCGCATAATCACCCGGAGGCGCGCGAGCAGCTCCTCAATCTCAAACGGCTTCACGATATAATCATCTGCCCCGTAATCGAGACCGACGACTTTATCGTATGTATCACCTTTCGCTGTAATAATAATAATCGGCGTATCCTTTGTTTTGCGCAGCCGTCTGCACACTTCGAGACCATTCAGTTTCGGCAGCATTAAGTCCAGCAAAATGACATCGTAATCATTTTCACTCGCCATATTAAAACCTTCCTGACCATCCGCTGCCAGCGTTACACTGTAACCCTCGTGGCCTAATTCCAACTCTATGAAACGGGCTAAATTCGTTTCGTCTTCAACAACTAATACTTCCGGCATAAGCCTCACCTACTTTGTCTACATATTATCATGAAATTATACCGGATTAAAAATTAAAGGTGCGGGGTGCGGGGGTTTGCGGATGATTTGCTGGTTTTACTGGTTATGATGGGGATTTTGCGAGGTAAGGAGTTGATTGGGGGGACTGGATGTGAGGTGGATGCCCATGTGGAATTGACATGGTAATTTAAAGAGGTTTGGATGCCCATGTGGAATTGACATGGTAGTTTAAAGAGGTTTGGATGCCCATGTGAGATGAACATGGTAATTTAAAGAGGTTTGGATGCCCGTGTGAGATTGACATGGTAATTTAAAGGGGTTTGGATGCCCATGTTGAATTGACATGGTAATTTAAAGGGATTTGGATGCCCATGTGAGATTGACATGGTAATTTAAAGGGGTTTGGATGCCCATGTGAGATTGACATGGTAATTTAAGGAGGTTTGGATGCCCATGTTGAATTGACATGGTAATTTAAAGGGGTTTGGATGCCCATGTGAGATTGACATAGTAAATTAATATAAAAAAGCGATAAAGTTGCTACATGTACTTTATCAAATCGACAACGTCTATCCGCCGGCGTCACCCACCCAAATATAAAACAACACAAAAAACCGGACACCCTTTCTCCAAGGTCCCCGGTTCAAATTAAATAAATATGGTTAGCTTACAATTGTATTTGGTGTGTCCATCATATAGCTTTGCTGTTTAATGAGTAGATTCGTTTTCACTTCGGGCCATTCATCATCGATAATTGAATAGATTATTAAATTGCGCGGAACACCGTAGAGCGAGCGTTCTTTACGTATCACGCCTTCTTTGGTGAAGCCGATCCGTTCAATTGCTTTGTTGCTGCGCTCGTTTCTTTCGTCTGCGCGCACTTGGACGCGCATGAGCTTTAACACTTCGAAGCAGTATTCAAGCAGTAGGAATTTGCTGTCTGAGTTAATGAAAGTACGCTGGGCTTTGGTGCCGAACCAAGAGGCGCCTATTTCGCAGCTCTGACGTTCATAGTCGATATGCTGAATGCGCGTGGCACCGACGACTTCGCCTGTTGCTTTTAAGACGACAACAAACGGTATCGATTTCAACTGGTTGCGGAGCTCAATGGCACTTTGAATCCATTCGCTCATTGCTTCTTCAGTTGTGGCTTGAAAAAGCATATAGGTCCAAATACTGTCGTGATTAATAGACTGAAGTTCTGCGGCGTGGCTCAACTGCATGGGCACGAGTCGAATTCTGTCGTTTTCAAGCGTAATGTTTTCATATAAATTTATTGCCATATCATCACCTGCCGTCTTAATAATACCCAAAGTAATTTCATTATAATTCCTCGGAAAATATTAAGCAATGATAATATTTCAAAATAAATTCACTTAAATTAAAACCGGCTTTTTGAACTTCTTGTGAAGCAGTGCACTCGTTCCAACCACTACTGCGAGACCGATTACAACGCCTGCGAGAACGTCTGTCGGATAGTGGACGCCGAGGTAGACGCGGGATGATGAAATCATCAGGATAAAGGTCGCGCACACCGTCATTAAGAGCGCCTTGTTGTTTAAATCTGTATGTTTAATAATCGCCCCGAGCGAGCCGAAGAATATCGTTGAACCCATTGCGTGTCCGCTCGGAAAACTGAAGCCGGAAATTTCGATCAGACGGAGCATCGACGGACGTTCCCGGTCGAATGAATTTTTTAAGACGGGAATTAAAATACTCGATGCAATCATCGAAATTAAAATGAACAGCGTGTGCACCTTCAGTTTATACAGCATTAGAATTGATATCAGGATAAGCGACATTACGATCATGGACAGCACTTCGCCGAGCTGGGTAAAGCCGAGCATGAGCGCTGTCGTTATAAAACTTTCAGATGCGTAAATAAATTCATAGACTTCACGGTCAATCCAGCGGCCGAGCCTCGATTCATGAAAGATGGCAATCACGCCGAATATTAAAGTGAAGACTAAAAATAAGGACATTTTCTTGCTCCGGCTCACACTGATGCCTCCCCGATTAGTTTATCTGCAAGTTCGGCAGGATTAAAGCCGTGTTTGAACTGTGTCATCTTAGACGTAATATCACTGTAGTTCTCTTCGATAAACTCCAGTTTCTCCTGTAAGTTTTCAAGATTTAAGTCTTCTTCCTTCAGAACTTCCGCATAACCCTCTTTTTTAAAGTGTTTTGCATTTTGAATCTGATCACCGCGGCTCTGGTCGAGACCAAGCGGAATTAAAATCATCGGTTTTTTCGCGAGGAGCAGTTCAAATATTGCATTCGAGCCGCTGCGTGAAAGCACGATATCACTGATGGCTAACAGATCAGCCAGTTCATCACCGGCAAATTCGAACTGTTTGTAGCCCGCCTTCTGGATTTTCTGCTTCATATTGCCTTTCCCTGTTAAATGGATAAGCTGATACTTTTCCGTGAGAACATCAATATGCTCATGGACGAAATCATTGATTTTTTTCGCACCGAGCGAACCGCCCATCACGATGACTACAGGTTTATCAGAATTAAAGCCGGTTAAAGCATAGCCTTCATCCTTGTTTCCTTCCATCAGATCAGGCCGGATGACCGGGCCGAGGTATTCGGCCTTTGCATCAGTAAACTGTTCTGCTGTCGCTTCGAAGGTGGAGAATACTTTTGTTGCAAACTTGCTCGCAATTCTGTTGGCAAGTCCCGGTGTTAAGTCCGATTCGTGGATATAAACCGGCACGTCTTTTGCAGCTGCTGCCAGGACAACCGGGACCGACACGAAGCCGCCTTTTGAAAAGACAAACAGCGGCTGTTCACGTTTTAAAATTTTCTTAGCGTCGGTGACACCTTTCAGCACTTTGAAAATATCTTTTAAATTTTCAAATGATAAATACCGGCGCAGCTTGCCGCTCGAAATTTCATGGTAAGGAATATCGAGCTCCGAAATGATATCTTTCTCTATGCCTTTTTTCGAACCGATATAATGCGGTTCAATATTTTGCTTTTGAAATTCAGGGATTAGAAGTTTGTTCAGCATCACATGGCCGACTGTACCGCCGCCTGTCAGCATTACTTTTTTATTTTCTGAAACCATAAGCGCCCTCCATAATACTTAGTGACTTTACTTTAAACTATTTACAAAATGTCTACAACAAAAAATTCCGTACAAGCGTGAACTGTACGGAATTTGATGTCTTATTCTTCTTCATCATTTAAATTCTGTTCATCTTCAATGACCGGCGGGATATGCGGTGCATTATCGCGCGCCTCCTGTTCAATTTCCTTAATTGACATGTCACCGTTAATATAATCGATTAAATAATTCAGCTGAGCATCGTTGTCGTTAATCTGGTCGCGAATATCCGACAGAATACCCGTTGTTGTTTCTCCGGTCACAATACCGTCAGCTTCGAGATTTTCATCGCTCTGATATGCCATTACGGCTTCGGTCAGCTCGGCATCAAATGTATCATTGAAATTGGTAATGTCGTAGCCGAGCTCATCGAGTGCGACTTTAATAGACAGCACTTTTTCATTGGTCTGGCCTTCTGCGAAGACTTCATCTTCGGTCAAGAGCTCGATACGGTAGTAATCCGGATTGATCAGTTCGATATCCGGTGTAATACCTTTATCCTGCACCCAGGTCTTGTCCGGCGTCAGCCATTTGGTATTCGTATATTTCAGCATCGAGTTGTCTTTAAACTCGCTCGTGCGCTGGACGACACCTTTACCGAAGGAAGTCGTTCCCGCAATTGTGACATCTGTTAAATCATCGAGTGCGCCTGTAAATACTTCAGAAGCACTTGCAGAGCCTTCGTTAATTAAAATGTACACTTCGTCAAATGATTCAGCATTCGGATTTTTCTCATTTTCTGTGAGTATTTCCTGCTGATTGCCCTGGTTATCTTCAAGGTACAGTGCAGCAGTATCCGGTTCAATGAACTGATTGATCAGTGTGACTGCTTCATTCAAAAGGCCGCCCGGATTGTAGCGGAAGTCGACAATCAGCTCGTCGACATCGTCCTCTGCCGCCTGGTCGATAAATCCGCTGAATTCATCGGTTGTGCCCTGCTGGAACCGGTTGACACTGATATGACCGACACCTTCGATTTCTTCATACGTCACGCTGTCGATATGAATCGTATCTCTCGTAATCGTAATATCCGACGGGCTGCCGCTGCCGCGCTGAATAGTAAGCACAACATCAGTGCCGCGTTCGCCGCGGATCAGCTGGACAGCTTCCGTCGTCGTCATGCCTTCGAGCGATTCGCCGTCAACAGCAAGAATCTGGTCGCCGGGTTCAATACCGGCCTCTTCTGCAGGAGAGCCCTTCATTGGACTTGAAATAATAATTTTACTGCCTTCCTGCATCACTTCGGCACCGATGCCTTCAAAGTCTCCGGTAATACTCTCTTCGAACTCATCAGTTTCGTCGATATTCATATATTCGCTGTACGGATCTTCCAGTCCTTCGACCATGCCGCGGATGGATGATTCGATTAAAGCGTCCGAATCGACATCTTCATAATAATTTTCAGTCAGCGTATCGTAGACGCTGTACAGTTTTGCAAACTCGGTTCTTGTATCCGTTCCGACGTTGACTGCACGCTCCTGATTATTTGATATGGCGACGGCTGTAATTACTACACTGGCAATTATCGTCGTTAAAATAATGACGATAAACCAGAATATATTCATTTGAACGGACCGCAGCTTATGCTGGACGTTCTTATCATTGTTTTCTTCGCTCAAGATATGCACCCAATTTCTACCTATGTATTACTCATATATTATCAGTTTACTTGATTAAAGAAAAGAAAAGAACAGTGAAATCACTGTTCTTCAAATTAATCTTCTATTTTCCGATAAATGGCACTGCTGCATCGAGTGCAACTTCAATCATATCATTGAAAGTTGTCTGTCTTTCTTCGGCACTTGTTGCTTCGCCTGTTATCAGGTGGTCAGAAATCGTCAGAATAGCCAGTGCGCGCGCCTTGTATTCCTGTGCGATAGTGAACAGAGCTGCAGATTCCATTTCAACAGCAAGAACACCGTAGTCAGCAAGCTGTTTAGTATCTGTTTTAGAATCGTAGAACGAGTCTGCTGTGTAGACATTGCCGACTTTCACATCGAGACCGCGTTTTTGAGCTTCGTTATAGCTTGCTAAGAGCAGCTCGAAGTCTGATGTCGGTGCATAGCTTACGTTTTCAAATAGTTTAACGTTCTGATAAGAGTCAGTTGTCGCACTTTGTGCGATAACAACGTCACGTACTTTAACTTCTTCTTTTAAGGCGCCTGCAGTACCGACGCGGATTAAGTTTTTAACGCCGTAGTCGCGCATCAGTTCATGAATGTAAATTGAAATTGACGGTACACCCATTCCCGTACCCTGAACTGAAATTCTCTTGCCTTTATAAGTACCAGTGTAGCCGAACATATTGCGGACTTCGTTGTAGCACACAACATCTTCTAAAAATGTCTCGGCGATGTACTTCGCACGGAGCGGATCTCCCGGCAGTAAAATAGTGTCGGCAATATCGCCCTGTTTCGCATTAATATGAATACTCATATTTTCATCTCCTCTATGATTGTAGCCATTCTCTGTAGTCTGAAAAACTTTCATCGAACGTATCTAATGATATATTAAGATACGGGTTCTTTTCAAGATAATCCGAGATTTCATCGTAATTATTTGAGTATTTCGGGAAGGACATGTCATCTGCAATATAATCTGCGAGTTTCCCGACAGCGGTCTTTGCCCCGAGCTGTGTCTTCATATATTGATAATATGGACGGTCTTTCATACTACTCCTCTGAATCTAAGAGATTGACGTATTCCCCGTAACCTTCTTTTTCAAGGTCTTGTTTAGGGATAAAATCAAGCGCTGCAGAGTTGATGCAGTATCTTAAGCCGCCGAGTTCCTGCGGTCCGTCAGGGAAAACATGGCCGAGGTGCGAGTCCGAAGTTTCACTGCGGACTTCTGTGCGGCGCATGCCGAATGACGTATCTACATGTTCGGATACATCGTCTTCAGACAGCGAGCGGGCAAAGCTCGGCCAGCCGCATGAAGAATCGAATTTATCTTTTGACGTAAACAGCGGCTTGCCGCTCAGTTTATCGACGTAAATCCCCTCTTCGAAATGTTTCCAGTACTCGTTTTCAAATGGTGATTCCGTACCATTTTCTTTCATCACGTTTCTTTCAAGTTCTGTTAATTCACTGATATCTTTTCTTGCCATTATTTTTCACCCCATACATTTTCAACGAATCCTTTACGTCCGGATCCTTTATAGTACGCATTATAGTGTCCTGCATTTTTCTTGTAAAAGTCCTGATGCTCATCTTCTGCTCTGTAGAAGTTTTTATAAGGCAGCACCGGTGTGTTAATTGGCGCATTGAAAACATTTGCTTCATCGAGCTCTTTAATTACGTCAAGTGCTGTATTATGCTGTGCTTCGTCGTGGTAAAATATCGCCGGCATATACTGCGGTCCGCGGTCGCCGAACTGGCCGCCGGTATCGGTCGGATCGAAAGTCTTGAAAAATACTTCCAGCAGTTCACGGTAGCTCATAACGTCTTCGTCGAATTCAATCTGCACAGCTTCGATATGTCCTGTCGTACCTGTTGAAACTTGTTCGTAAGTCGGATTCGGTTCATCGCCGTTCGAATAACCCGAGACGATTTCTTTTACGCCGTCCCACTGGTCAAACGGTTTAACTAAACACCAGAAACATCCGCCTGCTAAAGTTGCTGTTGCCATAAATAAATTCCTCCTAGAAAGTGTTGTTTACTGAAAAATACCACGCATTGTTCTCATAGTCTATTTTATCGGCTTGAAGTTCTACGCCGAAATACTGTTCAAACAGCGACATGTCGATGACAAGTGCGCGTTCTGTTTCGCTCATCGCTATGCCGTCAGGCAAGTCGACGAGCTTTCTAAGTGCTGTATACAGGGCATCTTCTGAGAGGGGCAGCCCTGCTAAATTCAAATCTGTTAAGTGAATAATAATATTACTGCCACTGACAACGGGTTCGCCGGAAATACTTGAATTGATGGAAAACCCGAGCACTTTCTGTTCAATATCAACCGTAATACCTTCAGTATTAATATTAACGGTAAATTCGTCATATGGAATATTATCATTAATTAATGTTTCAACTGTACTGTTCGTTAAAATAAACTCGAGCTCCTGCGGCTCTTCCGGCGGCGCCTCGCCGCTCGTCTGTTCGTAAGACTGATTGAAGAAAGACACGGCAATAATAATTACCGCTATATTTACCGCAAGTAAGACAAAGAACAGAATCATCCATATATTCTTCTTCATATTACAGCTCTCTTGTCAGGTGCAGGAACTTGTGCGGATAGCGGTTTTTCTCGTCTTCTGAACCGTCCTCTTCTGATTCCACAGTCCATTCGTTCATCGTGTAGTCAGGGAAAAACGTGTCGCCTGCAAAAGTTTTGTCAATCACTGTAATATACATCTCGTCGATTAGATGCATGGTCTGTTCATAAAGCGTACTGCCGCCGAAAATAAACACTTTACCCGGCAGGTTTTTAATCTCATCAATTGAATGGATAACCTCCGCGCCCTGTGCTGAAAAATCCTTATTCGATGTGAGCACGACATTTTTTCTGTTCGGCAGCGGACGTCCAAGTGTCTCAAAAGTTTTACGGCCCATAACTATAGTGTTCCCTGTGGTCAGTTTTTTTAATCTTTTTAAGTCTGCGGGCAGGCTCCAGGGCATATCACCTTTAAAGCCGATGACGTTCTGGTCTGCATGAGCAACTATTAATGATACCATCTGTCTCCTCCTATACTGCAATCGGTGCTTTGATTGCCGGGTGGGATTTATAGCCTTCAACTTCAAAGTCTTCATATTCAAGTTCGAACATCGATTTGTCCGACTTAATTTTAAGCTGAGGCGGTGCGTAGCTTGTCCGGGACAGCTGAGTATTGACCGCATCGAAATGATTGGAGTAAATATGCGCATCCCCTATCGTGTGCACGAACTCGGCAGCTTCCAGATTACATTCGCGTGCGACTAAGGCTAAAAGCAGACTGTAGCTTGCGATATTAAACGGAATGCCGAGGAAGATATCCCCGCTCCGCTGATAGAGCTGCAGGCTTAATTTGCCGTCTGCGACATAAAACTGGAACAGCGTATGACACGGCGGCAGCGCCATCGTTTCAATTTCCGCCGGGTTCCATGCGCTGACGATATGACGTCTCGAATCGGGCTTATTTTTAAGACCGTCGATAAGATTCTTCATCTGATCAATGACCTCACCGTTTGGACCGACCCAGTGACGCCACTGTTTGCCGTAAACATTGCCGAGTGTTCCGTACTTCTTGCTGAAATCATCATCGTTCAGCACTTTCTCTTTAAAAGTTTTCATTTCAGCTTTATACTGCTCGTTAAATGCTTCGTCCTCTAGCGCCCGGTGACCGAAATTCGTCATATCCGGTCCTGTGTAGTCATAGGACTCGACATACTTTTTAAAGGCCCATTCGTTCCATATATTGTTGTTATACTGGAGTAGATATTTAATATTCGTATCGCCGCGGAGAAACCAGATCAGCTCGGTTGCCACGAGTTTAAAAGATACTTTTTTAGTCGTAAGAAGCGGGAAACCTTTACTTAAATCAAAACGCATCTGATGGCCGAAGACAGATTTAGTCCCTGTATTGGTCCGGTCAGTTTTTTCAGTGCCCGACTCCATGACCCGGTTCATCAGATTGTGATAAGTATTATCAAATGAATTCATTAAAATCACCCTTTTCTTTTATTGTGCAGTTCTATATAATTAGTATTAATGAGACGAGAAAAATAATTGTGATCGGAGTGTTCATAATGGAAATTTTATTCACAATCGGTTTGACTTTACTTGCGGGCTACATGATTACAATGTGCATCTACGAGTAGGCAGCGACTTATAAAAAAAGGAAAGGGTGCGCCCTTTCCTTTTTTTATTTTGCACAATATTCGTCAAAATCCGCTTTCAGATCCATCATAATATCTTCAATACTTCTATTTTCAATGTTTTCCCGTCCTGTAAATGAGACGAGTTCTTTTCCTTTAAATAAAGCGAAGGAAGGGCTTGACGGTTCAGCTGTAATATATTCACGCATAGCAGCTGTTGCCGGACGCTCCTGGCCGGCAAAGACTGTCGCGAGACGGTCTGGTTTAACCGGATTCTGATTCGTGACTGTTACTGCAGCGGGCCTTGCGAGCCCTGCTGCACAGCCGCAGACACTGTTAATAACGACGAAAGTCGTGTCATCTTCTCCGGCGTCCTTCATAAAATCATGCACACCCTCAGGTGTCGTTAACTCTTCAAAATTATAATTTGTCAGTTCCTGCCTCATAGGTTCTGCAATTTCTCTCATATATGCCTGATATGCATCCATGTTATCGCTCCCTGTTCTGCATTTGTTTCCATACACTGCCGAGTGCATCTTCGCCCTCTTCAATACGGGCAATCGCCATTTCAATCTGCAGTCTCACATCGTATTGCGGATCATGCTGATGCGCTTTTAATACTCCGAGACTGTCCTCGTCGCCTGTTTCGTATATAAACATTGCCGCGCGCCAGCGGACAATCGGGTTTTTATCGCCGAGTGCTTCATACATATCGGGAAGACCTTCTTTAAAACCGAGATCGCTGTAAGCGTCAGCCGCTGTTCTTCTGACCGGAATTGCCCGGTCTGCCATCGCAATTTTTAAAAATTTGAGCGTTTCCGGCACTTCAATCATGGCAAGAAGGCTGACACTCATCCGTCTGACCTGCATTTTTTCATCAGAAAGCGCGTACTCGAGGAGTGGATAATCGCTCTCATCCGGGGTATCAAAGTGATTGAGCATATAGAGCCGCTCTTTCCAGTCTTCTGT
Organism: Jeotgalicoccus nanhaiensis; assembly: GCF_015235105.1. Taxonomy (NCBI): domain Bacteria; kingdom Bacillati; phylum Bacillota; class Bacilli; order Caryophanales; family Staphylococcaceae; genus Jeotgalicoccus; species Jeotgalicoccus nanhaiensis. The sequence continues at coordinate 328,025 of NZ_JADGLW010000002.1, read as the reverse complement.
ATTTTTAAATTCATCAAGCGAAACTTTAAAGTATTTCATCGGCGCCGGCTGCACACGGTTTTTCGCTTCTTCGACGAGCTCTCTCAATACAGCTTCCGGATAAAGTGCTTCAAGCTCTTCAATAACCTCTGAAAATACTTCATCCGGTGTACCGTAGCGGGTGCTTAAAGTTTCCCATTTGCGGTCGAAAATAATATTGTCTTCGGGCAGGGTCGCTTCTTCCACAGCTTTAGTAAAACGCACGGGCAGTTCACGCCGGTGCTCCCCGCCGTCATTTAACTTGATCTGATAAGGAATGCCTTTAAACATGAGCACCTGAGTGTTCACTTCACCAAAGTTCGACTCAGGTGTCAGTCTTTTTTTACTTCACCAGCATCCTCATTATTAAAAGTAGCCTCTATTTTCGGAACCAGTGTTTCCCAGTCAGCTTTGGCACTTTTATCTACAGAGATAAAGTCCAGTGCATGGAAGACGCTTGTGACATCTTCAAGTTCCAGCACACGTGCAATAAATGTCGGTGTATCCTCTGTGATTTCTTTATAAGTTGAAGATTTCATTTCTTCTTTTGTTTCATTGACAGTGATTTTCATAGTATTCGGGCTTGGTGTCGGTTCAATTCTTACGATTTCCATAGTCGTGCCTCCAGTATTATAGTTTATTGCCGTGCATTTTCATTTCAATGCCGACGGAACACTCCGTAATGCAGAATGAATGCGCGCTTGATTTCGAACCTTCGGTTCTGTTGACTTCTTTCAAGAGACATCCTCTGCAGTAAGTGCGTTCAAGATGATTAATTTTATCAAGGACTTTCGTATTCATTATCATACCTCATTACTTAAAATTGCAAAACAGCTAATTCAGATTTAATTTTTTGCGTTCTTTGTATAAACGGTCTTTAGCCAGTTTATCCGCACCGCGGTTATTTTTTCTCGGTGTATGAGTAATTATAAACATATCGAGCGCGTTTGTTAAAGGAAGCACTCTGTCGTAGTAAGATTTGAACGTTTTATTTTTGACGTGCTGTTTATCGAACGTGTCGACGATAATTTTAGAGTCCGTATAGACAATCAGCGAGGTAAGCTTTAATTCCTCTGCTGCTTTCAGGGCAAATTCAAGTGTCGCCCATTCCGCTTCATGGTTATCCATTTCGCCGAGCAGGACAGTTTCCTGAAAGTCGAGGTCCGCGTCTTTAATAATCACCCCGCCGCAGGCAAATTTCGGTTCAAAACTCGCTGCCGCATCGATATATACTTTCGCCATTTACATCACCCTAAATTTAAAGTTGATAAATACTTCTCCGCGAGACGGAGGTCATGGTCCTTCAAAACTTTGTTAACGTGTGCAGTATCGAAATTAAGCCGGCTCTTGTCCATCAGGCCGTCGAGTTTAATCGGCACATCCGTAATAATTTCGGCCAGACGCTGCGACATGCGGAGAGATTCCATATCAACGGTAATCTTCTCCTGCATTTTCGGTGTCAGCATATGGAGGTTATCGAGAAGCGTATCAACCGAACCATGAGTCTGAATCAGCTTAAGCGCGGTCTTTTCTCCTATACCCTGAACACCTGAATATCCATCACTCGCATCCCCCATCAGCGCCTTGACGTCGATAAACTGCTGCGGGGTAATTCCGTATTGTTCTTTAAATGCTTCGTAGTCATAATAATGATATTCCGTATAGCCTTTTTTCGTCAGCCAGATCCGGTTGGTCCCGTTAATCAGCTGCAGGAGGTCGCGGTCGCCGCTGACAATCGTCAGATTATCGACATGCTGTGCAACTGTGCCGATAACATCATCCGCTTCATAGCCTGCAATGCCATCCTGGTAAAATCCGATATCATGCATGACTTCTTTGATCATATCAAATTGCGGCACCATTTCTTCAGGCGGTGCTACCCGATTTGCTTTATAGCCTTCGTACCATTCATTCCGCACCGACTTCGACCCCATATCCCAGGCGATAATCACATTATCCGGCTGAGTCAGGTCGAGCAGTTTGAAAGTATGCCTCAGCATGCCCTGAACACCGTTCGTCGGGAGTTCCTTGTTATTGTACATGAACTGATTGCGGAAACTCGTTGCGTAGAAGTGTCTGAAAAGTAAGGCCATGCCGTCTATTATTAAAGTATGCTGTGTCAAAAAGTTCCCTCCATGGTTATATAGAGATGTGCTGTACTGCTTTAAGCAGAGCTCGGTCTCTATCGTAATCCGTACGTGATATTTCTTCAGGCTCTTCTTTAAGCGCTGCGGTTATCTCTCTTCGGTCTGCTGACAGCTGTCTGTCGAGCAGTGCCGTATATTCTTCTGCCAGTTTTTCCATCTGAGCTCTTAAGTCGTTTTGATCCACTGAACGGACAAGCGTTTCTGCAAGCTCCAGCAGGGTCTCTCTATAATCTTGTGTTTTATTTCTGTGCTGATAAAGAATTTTGCCAAAAGGTTTTAATACGTCCGCATCAATACGAACATGAGGCTCCTCTATTTTGACACTCGTTACAGACAAGGTGCCCGGTGTACCTGATAAGGCAAGACGTTCGTTAAACTGCGTAATCATCTGCAGCGTTTTTTGATCCGCCTGCCGGTAGACTGCGTTAAAGGCAATACTCGTCTCTAGCGTCAGGAAGTCTTCGATATTCCGTACGAGTACAGAACTGTTGTCCTTTAGATAATGCCTGTCGCTCATATGCGATACTGTCAGCAGACCTTTTAAGTGGTCGTACAGCTGAAGTTCAAGCCGCTTCGTCAGATACGTCAAGATAATATCAATTTCCTGCTTCAGGGTTTCATTAAGACTGTCTGCTTTAATACTCCCAATATCTCGTAACAGATTCTGTCTTAAGTCGAGCAGTTTGCTGCGCTCTTCCCCGTTATCTTCAAACTGGCGTATATTGCTCTCCAGTGTATTCAAGAGCTGCTGGCGCGTTTCCTTCAGTGTCTGATATTGGACGTTCCCAGACTGCCGGTCAGCAATTTCCTTAATCTCTTTCTGTGCTGTATTGAAATACCCGTCTCCTCCGTCAAGTGCCCGTTTACTGGAAACAGGATACAGGACATGTTTAATATGCATAGTATTTAAAGCATTCCTCATATAGTCGAGTACTTTTTCTTTATCCGCTTCAGACTTCATTAAATCCACCGCGTTAATAATGAAAATAATCGGGAAGTCTTTACCTTTCAGCGACTGGATATACTGCAGGAAGGTTTCATCCGAGCGCGAAAAGACGTGATTATAGTAAGAAACGTATATAATCATATCGCTCTCTGTAATAATATCTCTCGTTTCTGACGTATGACGGGCGTTTATAGAGTTAATCCCCGGCGAGTCCACCAGCGTATAAGCTTCTGTCATTTCATTTTCGAGTGACACATTCGCCTTATGGATAAAGGTCGAATCTTTATCATTGCTTATTTTTTCTATGAGCACATCCGTATCGATACTCACCGTCTGACCTAAATCGTCTTTGTACTTGTCGTAATTCTCGAGAATTCCCGACAGAAGCGGTTTATAGGTTTCATCAACTTTTGAGATATTTTTATTAATCCATTTCTTATAACCGTCCGCTGTCTTATGGTCTTCCCCGGACAGTGTCTGAAGCGTTTCTGTTAAATCCGCTTCACTCTTATACACGACTGTACTGGTGTCATCATTATTAATTTCGGTGATCGTTGCGGTCGTCGGATTTGGACTCGTCGCTAAGTACTTATCGCCGAGCAGGGCATTAATAAAAGTAGTTTTCCCGGCACTGAAGCCGCCGAAGACACTGATATTGGCTTTACCGTTATCAATTCGTGAAAGCTTATCGTTTAACAGGCGCTGATAGTCCGTATAGCGCGGTGAGTCTTCCAGTAAATCTCTAAGTTCGCGGAAGGCCTGTAAATTCATGCTGTCCTCATTGTTAACTGTAAATTCGTTATGTCTACTTTCTTCCGCTTCTGTCTGCTTGTCCTCATCGTACGTCAAAGTAATCTCTTCCAGCAGATTCAGCTTATCGATCTCGTCATCCAGATGAATGTAGAAATGGCGGTAATTTTGTGTATCGAGCGACTCTATCAGTTCGAGCAGGTCTTTTGCTTTAATATAAAAAGCTTTCTCTCTTGTGAGTGTCGTCTGCGCTTTTATCTCTCCCGTCTCTTCAGGTGTCAGCGTCTCTAGATGCGAAACGCTCCGCTCGGAAACTTCCTGAGTCAGACTGCTCTTCAGCTTATCGAAGTAATTGCTTATATACGTCTGGTTCAGCGAAGTAATCTTTTCGTCTCCAAGGAGCGCATGATTCCATTCAAATTTGAACGGTTCACCGATTAAACCGAGCGACTGAAAGAAACTGTTAATGTTCGCATTGATTTCAGTATGTATGACCGGCTGTATCGCCTCATCTACTAGAGCGAGGGTATCTTCCAGCAGCGCCTGTTCTTTTTTCTTTTTACCGAACAAGCCCCCTGCCTTCTTCTCCCCTGCCATAACCTTTAAATATTCCGTTATGGCGTCTTTCACCTGATGCGGAAATAAGTAGCTGTCTTTAACGAGTTTTTTAACGGACTCTTTCACGTGGAATCTTAATTCATCTTCGTCGCTCCGGAGATGATCGATTTCCGCTTTTTCGATTTCCTTGTTTAAATAGTCAATACGTTCTGCTGCCCGTTCTTTCGTCAGTGGATTATCAAGCTGCAGTTCGTCTGTCAGCGTCTCGAGCTCATCTCGTAAATATTCGAGCTGTTTATCTTCTATATTCTTTGTAATACGGGTGTCATAGGCCGCTTCAAGTTCAGCGCGTTTCTTTTCCATCTCTTTAATAAAAGCTTTTAAATCGTCTATATGGTTGTGTGTCGACTCGTAGATGGACGTTGTAAACAGATGCTCCGGATAAATATTCCAGTTCGTGAGCGTCGTCTTAACGCGATTTAAGAAGGTGTCGAGCGTTATCTCCCGGTCGTCGTGCTTATCGATCTGATTAATAATTAAAACGAGCGGAATACCGAGGCCGGCAATTTCTTTTAACAGCGTTAAATTGTGCTCGCTCTCCACGTGGTTGTATTCCACCGTAAAGAAGATTAAATCGCTGTTCAGTAAAAATCTGTTGGCCGCTTCCTCGTGGCTGTCCGTATTGGAATCCACACCCGGTGTATCCTGGAAGACTGTATTCTGCTGATAGTCATCCGACTGGATGTCCATCGTAATCGCCTGGATATCCATATCTTTAGTATTGAGCGCTTTTAATTCTTCGTAGTTATCGACTGCGGCATACTGATATTGGTTGATAAAGGCCTGGATTCCGCTCTTATTGCCGATCTGCACCGAGACGGTATTGCTTGTCGTCGGCACCGGTGATGAAGGCAGGATGTCCTGATTTAAAAGATAATTAATCAGGCTCGACTTCCCTGCAGAGTAATGGCCGATAAATGAAAATACCAGCTGGTCGTTATACGTCTTTTGGATTGCGTGGTCAATTTGTGATACGAGTGTATCGTTGTCCGACTTCAGAATTTCTTTTTTTAGTTTATACAGCGTATTAAGTGTCTGTCTGTTTTCCCCTTGTGATGACAACTATTCTTTCACTCCCCAATATTGGTAGAAGGTTGTTTCAATGTAGCCGTTAAACAGCTTTCTGCGTTTCGTTGCTTTTTTGCCGATGATTTCTTCGAACTCTTTGTTCGATGTCATTAAATAAACGTTCAGCGACGGATTTTCTTTCATCAGTTCGCCGACCTTCGCGTACATCGACTCCACGGCTTTCGCTTCCCCGATACGTTCACCGTAAGGCGGGTTGGTTACAAGCTGGGCATTTGAATCCAGATGATTTAAATCGTGCACATCGAGTGTGCCAAATTCAATATCTGCTTCCAGACCGACTTCTTCCGCGTTTTTAATCGCGATATTAATCATATCGGGTTCAATGTCTGTCGCGTAAATTTTAACATCCTTGTCGAAATCTGCTTCGTGCTCGCACTGTGTACGGACTTCCGTCCACAATTCTTCCGGGATAATATCCCATGACTCGCTGTCGAAGGTGCGGTTGGAACCCGGAGCGATATTGCGGGCAATCATCGCCGCTTCAAGCGCTATAGTGCCCGAACCGGTAAACGGATCATACAGCGTATTGTCCCCTGTATAGTTGGCAAGCTTCAGCATGCTGGCAGCGAGCGTTTCTTTAATCGGAGCATCCCCCTGGGCGAGTCTGTAGCCGCGTTTGTGCAGAGCGTCTCCGCTCGTATCTACAGTCAGCACCGCTCTGTCTTTTAAAATATTAATATCGATTTTATAGCGGGGGCCGTCTTCAGGCAGTTTGCCTGTCATGCTGAACGCTTCTTTTAAATGTTCAACAATGGCTTTTTTCGTAATACGCTGCACATCCGGCACACTGTATAAGGTCGACTTATGGGAGCGTCCTGTCACCGGGAATTCTGCATTCGGCCCGAGAATATCTGACAGCGGCAAAGCTTTTACCGCTTCAAACAGCTCGTCGAACGTTTTTACAGTAAAGTCGCCGAGGACAATTCTGATACGGTCGACCGTGCGGAGTTTCAAATTGGTTTCGACGATGGTGCGTTCATCGCCTTCGAAATAGACGCGGCCGTTTTCTAAAGTAGTGTCGAGGCCGAGTGCTTTGATTTCATCCGAGACGACGCGTTCAAGTCCCATCGGTGTATTGACTATAAATTTAAAGTTCATATTAAGAAGCTCCTAAAGTTAGATTTGTTTACATTATAGTATGAATATAGGCATAAAAAAAGCTCTCCTCATAAGTGGAGAGCTTTTTGTCTAGTCCGGTTTCTCTATAAGCCATGTTCTGTCCCGCTGTGCTGCCGGCGTGCACTAGTATACACTCGCACATTGGTGATAATCATCTGTCTATATTAAATGAATAATATCTCTCCGCCAGTTGAATTCCTGTTGGAAAGTGCTCCTACCTAATTTGGATTGCTCACTCGAGGGGTTTACCGCGTTCCATCTTCATCATTTCTTCTGAAGCTCGTTTCTGTGGCACTTTTAAAGCTACTCTATCCGTATGTTTACACACTTAGAATATTTCGCAGCCGTCAAGATATAAAATATCATTGCCCAGACTTATTGTTTCGTCTGGCACGAACACTACGGCCGTCTCAGGTCCGTGTGAGCATGGACTTTCCTCTATGCAGGCATGCTGCATAGCGATTATCCGAGTTACCGTCTGTGTATTTTAAAGTTCTTAAAATACATGCATATAATCTGTCTTACTGTTTTGCTGTACTGCCGAAAACCTGCTTTTCGAGACTCGACAGACGTTTTAAAATATCAATCTGCTGACTCTGTCCATTGCCGCCTTGGGTGCGTGTATTTGTTGCCACCCTGATGCGGAGGTCTTCAACTTCTTTTTTTAATCTTGCATTTTCTTCTTCAAGTTTTTTAATATTGTTGTTCATGTCTGCCATTTTCTGATAATCACTGATAACGTCGTCAAGAAAACTATCTACTTCTATCGGTTTAAAACCTCTTAGTGATTTTTCGAATTCTTTCTCGAATATATCCTTTGCAGACAGCTTTAGCGTATAGTCACTCATACTTACACCTCTTAACTATCATATCTGTCATTAATAAAGTCATTAATATCATCAAATTGTATTCTTTCAATATTATAATGACTTTTCTCGCTTAATTCAAGCATAACACTGTATATATATTTTAAATTTGTTTCCGTCTCGCTGTCGTAGACAATCAGACCGTAATCTGTGTGGGCGGTCAAAAACTGATTAATCGCTTTAAACATCCCCGGATCCCGGTACTCTCTCTCAAAGATAAACTGATGAAAATCGGCATGCTCGAGTATATTGTTTAAATTAATTTTATCGGATTCATTGTAGCGGTCATCGAACTTATGGAACGGCTTTAAGACACCGAGTTTAATATCGTAGTCCGCTTTCAGATCGATAATTTCATTGGCGGCATACATTTCTATGCCCGTATAGCCCTGGATGATAAACCACTCCGCGCCTTCTTCTGCGAGATTAATAATGCGGGCGCGTAAAAAATCGCGCAGCACTTTGACTTCCGGCTGCGAGTCTTTAAAGATGCCGAGCTCGTAATGACGGTAGCCTGTAATCAATACTCTCACAGCAATCCTTCTTTCCCGGCGTGATTGACCCACATATTAATATATTTGAATTTTTCATGATACAATTTTAAACTGAAGCGGGAAACGTGGCAGCTCATTAAGAGTTCCATCAGCTCATCGCTCATAATTTCTCTGACCCGTTCAGTCAGCCGCTCATCGGTTTCTATATGAAGCAGCTGGTCTGCGAGTTTTTTATTTTCATTTAAAAAGGGTTCTATTTCAGTTTTAAAATCAAACTCGTAACCCGTTCTTGCCTTGTCATAGCGTCTCGCAATTTCTTCGAGCATAGCCCGGTAATCGCTGTACGATGCATTTCTTGACAAATTGGACACACCACCTATAATAATGAAATGTTAATCAAACTTTAATTAATATATAATAAACAGTATATATAATAATAGTTTGGAGTGCGAATTTAATGAAGTACCCTCAGGGAGTCAAGAGAAACAAATCCAATATAACGCGTGCGAATAAAGAAATTAACTACGGCCAGCGCGGCATGACACTGGAAAAAGATCTCGATAAGACCAATCAGTTTTATCTGGATACGAAGCGGGCAATCATTCATAAAAAGCCGACACCGGTACAGATTGTCGACGTGGATTATCCGTCACGGAAAAAAGCTAAAATAACGGAAGCTTACTTTAAAGTTCCCTCGACGAGTGACTATAATGGTATATATAAAGGAAGATATATCGATTTTGAAGCGAAGGAAACACGCAACAAAACACGCTTTCCTTTTATCAACATCCATGGACACCAGGTCGAGCATATGCGCGCCTGTCATAATCAGGGCGGCCTTGTTTTTATCATTCTTAAGTTTACCGTTTACGATGAAGTCTATCTTTATCCATTTGAACATTTTGTTAAACACTGGGATGACTTTTTAGGCGACGGAAGAAAGTCCATAACCTATGCTGACATTAAGAAAGAGAGTATTTTACTACCAATAAAATACAATCCGCGTTATGATTATTTAGCTGCAGTTGACGAATTTTATTTTGAATAGGGAGAATATATATGGAATCGAATTTTAAAAGGAGTAAACAGTCCGGTGCGAAATCCGAACAGAAAAAGCAGTCAAAATCCAAATCATCAATTATTAAAAAAGTGTTTTTATATGGTGCACTGCTTGCACTGATCGGTCTTGTTATCGGAGCGGTGCTGTTTGCCTATTACGCATCACAGGCGCCCGCTTTCAGCGATGAAAAGCTGAAAGATCCTGTTCCCGCTGAAATTTATGACCAGAACGATGAACTGGTTACCACCCTCTTTCAGGGTCAGAAAAGGGAATATGTCAGTATCGAAGATGTGCCGGCACATGTGTCGGACGCGGTGCTTGCAATAGAGGATAACCGGTTTTACGATCACGGTGCAATTGACTTTATCCGTCTCGGCGGCGCGGTCATCAGCAACTTTACGGACGGCTTTGCCTCTCAAGGGGCCAGTACGATTACCCAGCAGGTTGTTAAACGCGCCTTCCTGACAGAAGAACAGACAATCGAACGTAAAGCACAGGAAGCGTATCTGTCATACCGCCTCGAGCAGGAGTATTCAAAGGATGACATTCTCGAAATGTATCTGAATAAGATTTACTACTCCGATGGCATCTACGGCATTCGTACAGCGAGCTTATATTATTTCGATAAAGAGCTTGCTGATTTAAACATCGCAGAAAGTGCTTACCTGGCAGGGCTCTCAAATCTGCCGAACGTGTATAACTTATACATGGATCCGGAAGCGGCGAAGAGCCGGACAGACACGGTCTTATACCTGATGCTCGAACACGAGAGAATTACGCAGGAAGAGTACGATGAGGCAATGAATATCGATATTACGGAAAATTTAGTACCGCGTGACGAGGCAGAACGCTTCTCGACAGAACAGGAAGATCCGGAATACGCATCTTATATTAATTACATTAAAACAGAGCTTCAGTCACATGATGAATTCCGCAATAGAGACATTTCTGAAGTACTATCAAGCGGCATACAGATTTATACGAATATGGATTCAAACGTTCAGTCCTACCTTCAGAATATGACGAATAACAGAAACTACTACTATAACGATAAATTCCAGAGCGATGACTTTAATATCGCATCGACGATTCTCGACACATCAACCGGCGGCCTTGTGGCAATATCAGGCGGCCGCGATTATCAGGAAGTGGTCGACCAGAACTTAGCACTTGTCCAGCACAACGTCGGTTCCACGATGAAACCGTTCCTGGCATATGGTCCGGCAATTGAACATATGGAATGGGCAACGAATCAGACCATCCAGGATGAACAGTCGTATACGCCAAAAGACAGTCCAAACAACACGGTCTACAACTACGATAATCAGGGACACGGAAATGTGACGATGCGTGACGCCCTGCGTCAGAGCTTTAACGTCCCGGCCGTAAAAGCATTCGAAGCGGTTCAGGAAGAAGCGGGCTACAATGCACCGGCAGAATTTGCAGCTGAAGCGGGCCTCGACTACTCAACGAAAAATGAGGGAGATTATACCGTATCATTTAACGACGTGCTCGGCGGCGGAGAATCACGCTTCAGCCCGCTGCAGATGGCCCAGGCTTACGCGACACTCGGCAACAATGGTGAATTCAATGAAGCGCAGTCCATCCGCTACATCGTTACAGCAGAAGGCGATAAAATTGAATTTGACAACGAAACACACGAGGCTATGAAAGACTCTACAGCCTTCATGCTGACAGATATGCTGAAAGATACATTCGAAAATCAGGGAAGCGCCGACTACATTCAGATGAACGGTCTGAATATCGCAGCGAAAACAGGAACCACTTCGCTTGATACGAGTATTCTGGAAGAAAACAATCTGCCGAGCAACAGTGCAAAAGACGCATGGATCGTCGGCTATACCCCTGAATATACGATGAGCGTATGGACAGGATTCGATAATGCATCCGCAGGCTACTCTGAAGACAAAGTATTTGTCGGTACTGATGAACACATTACACCGCAGTGGTTCTTCAAAGATATCATGCAGTATATCAGTACATTCAACGGGCAGGACTTTGAACAGCCTGACAGCGTTGAACAGATTAACGGCAATGAATTTAGAGTTGCCGGCGGTGGCGGTTTCTGGAACAGCGGCGGCAGCAACAATAACTCTAACAGCAATAGCAATGGCAGCAGTAACTCTGACTCCAACAGTAATAATAATGGCAGCGGCTCGACAGGCGGCGCCTGGAGTTGGCAGTACAACGAAGACGGTGAAATAGAAACAGAAGGTGATGTGCCTGAAGGTGAACTGCCTGAAGACGCTGATCTCGCTGAACCGGAAGACTCTGGAGAAGACGAAGACCCTGCCCCGCAGGATGACGCAGCTGAAGACGAAGATTCAGGAGCATCTGACTCAGGCTCAAGCTCATCGGAAGATGAAGAAGACGCAGCTGACGAAGAATAATATGTATGAATTGCCGAACACCCCCAATCACTCAGTGATTGGGGGTGTTTTTTTGCTGATCTATATTAGCGATGACGTTTATCGTCTGGATAAGTTGTATATGGTGATAAGTTAGGGGAGTTTGCTGGAGTTATCACCTTTTATGAGCAAGCTCACTCATTCTTAATCGACCTTGCTCATTTTTGATCGCTTTTCGAGCAAGGTTGCCGTTTTTGACTATACCCTGTTCATTTTCATACACATTATGAGCAAGCTCATTCATTTTTGATTGACCTTGCTCATTTTTGATCGCTTTTCGAGCAAGGTTGCCGTTTTTGACTATACCCTGCTCATTTTCATACACATTATGAGCAAGCTCATTCATTTTTGATTGACCTTGCTCATTTTTGATCGCTTTTCGAGCAAGGTTGCCGTTTTCGACTATACCCTGCTCATTTTCATACACATTATGAGCAAGTTTGTCTATTCTGAAGTAGTCTTGCTTTTATTTACGTTTAAAATGAGAAAAATAACATTTACCAGACAGCCTCGAATCTTCATTATCCAAAACAAAAAAACCGCACCTCCTCACAGGAAATGCGGCTCGAACATCCAATCATTACTTTTTAACTAATCCTTTTTTCAAACGTTTCTGTCCTTCCCGGCATTCATCCAGCAGCGGACAGACGTGGCATTTAGGATTGCGCGCGAGACAGTGATAACGGCCGAAGAAAATCAGCTGATGGTGTGTCTTGCTCCAGCGTTCGGCAGGAATTTTGCGCATCAAAGTTTCTTCAACCTGCAGCGGTGAATCTTTGTAGCGTGCGATGCCTAAACGCTTTGCGATCCGTTCAACGTGCGTGTCGACTGCGATTCTCGGCGTATCGAATGCGACGGATAAAACGACATTCGCAGTCTTCCGGCCGACGCCCGCGAGCGACACTAAATCATCGTAGTTCCCCGGAATCTCGCCATCGTATTTATCGATTAGATCACGGCAGAGTTTTTGAATATTTTTAGCTTTTGTACGATATAAACCAATTGTTTTAATGTATTGTTCGATCTCTGTAACATCGACTTCCAAATAATCTTCCGGCGTTTTAAAGCGCTTAAACAGTCCCTCCGTCACCCTGTTTACCCCGACGTCTGTCGTCTGTGCGCTTAACAGCACAGCAATGGTCAGTTCAAACGGGTTTGTATAATTAAGTTCTGCTTCAGCATCCGGAAACATCTCTGCGATAACGTCGATCATTTCCATCGTTTTTTTCTTACTTGTTGTCAAGTCGGCTACCTCCATCCAGCCATGATATAACAGGCAGTCCTGTCCCTTTTACCGATTCGCTTTTCGACGTGCTGCTCAAAATACGCTCCACGTACTGCAGCGATGTAATATTGCTTTTATACGCGATATCCACCGCATCCTGAATAGCTTCCGGCTGATAGTTTGAATCGTTCATCCAGCTGTTCAGACGCTCGTACTCGTTCGGACTGATCGCCCTGCCGTACAGCTGCTCAATATATTCGAACAAACCGCGCAGCGTCGTATCGTCTTTGACCGGTGCTTTTTCTTCCAGCATGATAAAATCCTCGAGCTTATTATACAGCGGTTCAAAATTATACGTTTCGGTGTACTTGCCGTCGATCTGATGCGTATCGAGTTCGAGCAGGTTTTCTTTTATCAGCGACTGAATAATATGAGTCAATTCACTCTCGTTTAAAGTCGTGCCGGCAAGCAGCTCGCTGAAATTAAGCGGCGTATTATGTGTGCGGTAGCGTTCGAGCAGCTTGATTAAAATAATGACACCGGCTTCATCAAGCCCTATTTTTGCATAATTATCCAGCAGTATTTTATTGACCGGAATCGTAATATATTTTAAATAATCGTTAACCATATATTTCCCTCCAACAGCAGAATGGAGACATTAGGGAACCTAACATCTCCATTGATTTTACGGGTATAAACGATTTAATAATCTTGGGAATGGTGCAGTTTCTCTGACGTGCTGAACACCTGAGAACCAGGCAACTGCACGCTCGAGACCGAGTCCGAAACCTGAATGCGGCACACTGCCGTATTTACGGAGGTCAAGGTACCATTCATAAGCGTCAAGGTTCAGTCCTGACTCCACAATGCGCTCTTTCAGCTCATCGTAGTCGGAAATACGTTCACTGCCTCCGATAATCTCTCCGTAGCCTTCAGGCGCGATTAAATCGGCGCACAGCACTGTACGAGGATCTTCCGGATTTGTACTCATGTAAAATGATTTAATTGCTTTCGGATAGTTGACGATAAAGACCGGCTTGTCGAAACTGTTTGCAATTTCAGTTTCATGCGGTGAACCGAAATCATCGCCCCACTCTATATCATCGAAACCTTTTTCATGCAGCAGATCGATTGCTTCCGTGTATGAAATACGCGGGAACGGTGCTTTAATTTTTTCAAGCGCTGTCGTATCACGTCCAAGTGCTTCTAAATCGAGTTTGCAGTTTTCAAGTACATTTTTAGCCAGGTATTCAACATACTGCTCCTGCACTACCAGGCTGTCTTCGTGATCGTAAAAAGCCATTTCCGGCTCGATCATCCAGAACTCGATTAAGTGGCGGCGCGTTTTTGATTTTTCAGCGCGGAAAGTCGGGCCGAAAGTAAAGACTTTGCCGTGTGCCATTGCAGCAGCTTCAGCGTACAGCTGACCGCTTTGTGACAAGTAAGCATCTTCATCGAAGTATTTAGTATGGAATAATTCCGTCGTGCCTTCAGGAGAACTGCTCGTTAAAATCGGCGAGTCAATTTTCTTAAAGCCGTTGTTGAAATAAAAATCATGCGTGCTTTTAATAATTTGATTTCTGATATTCATCACTGCATGCTGTTTTCTCGAACGCAGCCATAAGTGTCTGTTATCTAAAAGAAATTCAGGACCGTGTTCTTTCGGTGTAATCGGATAGCCTTCTGCAGCCTGAATAATTTCAATATTTGAAACTTCCATCTCGTAGCCGAAAGAAGAACGTTCGTCCTCTTTAATAGTTCCTGTAACATACATCGATGTTTCCTGGTGCAGTCCTTTAGCTGTGGCAAACAAATCTTCATCATTAGCTTTGACTACAACACCCTGCATAAAACCTGTGCCGTCACGGAGCTGAAGAAACTGCAGCTTTCCGCTGCCGCGTTTTTGCAGCAGCCAGCAGCCGATAGTAACTTCCTGTCCTGTATATTGTGGTGCCTGGTTAATAGTGATTTTCATAACTTAATACATCCTTAGAGTTGAGTTTTTTCTTCGATAAATTCTTTAATGCGAGAGATTGCTTCGTTAAATTTCTCTTCACCCAGCGAATAGCTGATTCTTGCATATTCCGGAGCCCCGAAGCCTGATCCTGGAACAAAAGCAACATGTTTTTCGCGGAGAATATCTTTAACAAATTCATTCACTGTTTTATAACCGCATGTTTCTGCACATGTTTGCATGTGAGGGAACAGATAAAATGCACCCTCCGGTTTAAGGCATGTGACATGCGGCAGTTCAGAAATTTTTTCGTATGCATTATCCCGGCGGCGTTCAAATATCGCCCTGTACGTTTCAGTTTCTCCAGGATCCATATTGTATGCTGCAATAGCACCGTACTGCGCGGGTTCTGCCACACTTGTAGTAGACTGTGATGTTAAAGCTGCGAGTGCAGAAATAAGCTCGGCATCGCCGCAGGCGTAGCCGACTCTCCAGCCTGTCATAGAATGCGACTTGCTGACGCCGTTAACAATGATAGTCCGGGCTTTAACTTCATCACTGAGAGATGCGATTGAAACATGTTTGGTCCCGTAAGTGAGCACCTCGTAAATTTCATCGACAACGATGATGATGTCAGTGTGAGCGAGCACATCTGCAAGCGCCTGCAGTTCATCTTTGGAATAGACAGAACCTGTCGGGTTGTTCGGACTGTTTAAAACGAGCATCTTCGTTTTTTCAGTCAGATGAGCTTTGAGGAGCTCCGGAGTTAATTTAAAATGAGTATCTTCTCCGGTAACTGCAGTGACCGGTTCGCCGCCGACCATTTTAATCTGTTCAGTATAACTGACCCAGTAAGGTGACGGCACAATCACTTCATCTCCCGGGTTCAAGGTCGCGAGAAAAATATTGTACAGCACTTGTTTGGCGCCGTTGCCGACATATATTTCAGTTGAATCATACGTCAAATTATTATCGCGCTGCATTTTTTTAGCAATAGCTTCGCGTAATTCCGGCAGCCCGGCAGAAGCTGTATATTTCGTATGCCCCGCTTTAGCAGCAGCATTCACAGCATCGATGATTTCATCGGGCGTGTTAAAATCAGGCTCCCCGGCTGACAGACTGATAACATCGACGCCTTCAGCTTTTAATTGTCTTGCAGTATTAGTAATTTCTATCGTTTGGCTGGGCGTGATTGACTTTACCTTTTTTGATAATTCCAAGCTGCAGTCTCCTAACAATTATGTTTTCCTTATTATAAACCAAAAAGCAGCGCTTTAAAAGTTTCCCTCGTGTCATGAATAATATTTTCTTTAGGAAAATATTTTAAAAATGCCTGCCTGTACGGCTTGGTCATAATCCTGTCATCGAACAGGAGTACGATTCCTTTATCTTCTCTGCTCCGCTTGACCCGGCCGATAATCTGTCTGAAATGAATGACAGCTTCCGGCAGGTCTGCCGTATAGAAATCTCTGAAACTGTCGCCTTTAGGCACCGGGAACGGAAGTTTTGTCAGCATCAGCGCCTTGTCCTGATCGCTGACGAGATTAATCCCTTCGGTAAAAGTATAGGTGCCGAGAAGGAGGCACTGGCTCAGCTGGTTGTACTGGCTGAGCAGCTTCTCGTTATTTGAGTTATGAGACTGGCGGAGAACGGGAATCTGTTCAAACAGTTCAATGTCTTCGGTAAAGCTGTAAACTCTCTCCAGCAGTTCATAATTTGAAAATATAACGATGAGCTTCGAGTTCGTTTCGCTTAAATACAGCGCAATATAATCGAGTATGTCGACGATATAGGCACTGTCATGCGGATCATAGCTGCTGATATCATTCGGTATAAATAATTTAATATCATTATACATTTCTGTCCGGTTCATGACCGTTGTCTTAAAGTCATAATCGCCGAACCAGTATTTTAAATGCTTAAAGCTGTCGTGCACTTCCAGCGTGCCGGAAAGGAGAATCTGACAGGGAATGGATCTGAGGGCATCAGCCAGTGTGTCGAGGACATCTGTCCGGATGGTTACTTCTGTTTTCTGGAAGTTTTTGCTGTTTTTAATATGATAATCATCATAAGCGAGCGCATAGCGCAGATTCTTCAGGGAATCATCGAAATAATGCATGTGATTATACAAAGCCTGATAATTATCAGTGCCGCGTACGGTGCTTAAAAACATATCGGTAAATTTTATGAGACTGTCGAGTGTTTCGAGCGCCTCACTCACTTTTTTCCGTGACAGCTCCTGAAATAATAAATCGATATTTTTATTCAGATTAATTACAAGATCCTCAAGCAGATACATAGATACTGCACTGTTGGTTTTACTGTATTGGCTGAGCAGTCTGTCCTGATTAATCAGACCGACCTGGCCGATAAAGAACTTCAGTTCAGGATAGCTGAACTTTCTGCGTTCTTTCAGATCAAGTGCCTGTTTCAGCTGATGGGCCTCGTCGATAATCAGCGCCTGAATGTCTTTGAGATTATTGAGACAGTCGTTTAAAAAGTAATGATTGGTAACGATAATCGGCACTTTCCTTGCGTTTGACAGCGCACGCTTAAAATAAAAATGGTGCTTTTTATTCCCTGCCTGAATCAGCATGGTCTCATAATACGATTTTTCCGGCCCCCGGAGATTTACTTCTGACAGATCGCCGGTTTCTGTTTCAATAAGCCAGATGAGCATGCGCATCTTAAGAAAGCATATTTCAGGATTTGCATCATCGAGTCCGAGCAGAGCTGTAAAAGCGTTAAGGTCAACATAATTGAGCCTGCCTTTTAAGAGCGCAAACGGCGTATCGTATGACACTACTTTTCTGAGCCGCATCAGCGACTCTTCAATCAGCTGATTTTGCAGTATTTTCCGCGAGGTCGACACGACGACCTGACCGTCGTAAGCCGAGTAATAGCTGAGAGCCGCTATTAAGAATGCATCGCTTTTTCCGAGTCCGGTATAAGCTTCAATCGCATGATAATTTTCTTCGACCAGCGAGTCGTAAATTAACAGCGCAAGCTTGTACTGATCTTCCCGGTAGTCATTCCCCGTAATGCTGAGATATTTATGATACAGATCATGTACGCTCACAGGATCTATTGATTTATGGGTAACACTCGTATCCTTAATATAAAATTGGTTGTAGCTGATAATATTGTCATCGTTATCATCTGTATACCGGTTTAATATTGAGAAAATCAAATCGGTCAGGCTGGTCCGCATCATCTTCGACAGATGGTAGATTTTTATCAGCGTTTCACGGTGCAGGCCGATCATTTTTTGCATGATAAATATCAGCGCTTCGGCTGTGGCATAGGCATCCTCATCCGCCCGGTGCGCCTGAGACAGTTCGATGCCGAGATGTTCCGCAACGAGATGAAGCTGGTAGCCGGATACAGACGG
This sequence comes from Jeotgalicoccus nanhaiensis, assembly GCF_015235105.1. Lineage (NCBI taxonomy): Bacteria > Bacillati > Bacillota > Bacilli > Caryophanales > Staphylococcaceae > Jeotgalicoccus > Jeotgalicoccus nanhaiensis. The sequence goes on along the minus strand of NZ_JADGLW010000002.1, from coordinate 309,919 downwards.
CAGAAAGATACGGACGAGTTCGACCGTATCAAGTTTGTGCATGGGCTTGTAGGACAGACCTTGAGACTGGAAGGCAGCCTGCAGGAAAGTCAGATCAAAATCAACATTGTGTGCAACGAAAACCGCATCTTCAAGCTGGCTCAGCAAATCTTCTGCAAGGTCTTTAAATTTTGGTGCGCCGACCAGCATGTCTGAAGAAATATTCGTCAGTTCGCGTATAAACGGTGACACAGCTGTTTCATCACTTAAAAAAGTATTGTACTGTCCTGTAATTTTCAAATTACGTACGAACACAATACTTAATTGAATGATATTATCTTTTTTCAGATTATTTCCAGTCGTTTCCAGATCGACGACTGCGAATGTTTTGTTTAACATTATATCACCAAGTTAAATTTCAATATCGGCACTGATTACCTTATGTATGTTCTGGTCCCCGTCTAAAATGACCAGGTAGCCTTCATCAGTAATATCGAGAGCTTTGCCTCTCAATTTTTCTTTGACAGTCGTGATTGTCAGCTCGCGGTTAAAAATGATTGCCTGACAGAGCCAGTCTTCTTTTATCGAACTGAATGACGCGTGTAAAAACTTATCGTAGTAATACTCTATTTTGTCAAACAGCACCTCGGTAAAATGATTGACATCAAATTCTCTGCCGAGCTCACCGGCAATCGATGTCGCGGTCCCGAGAGAACCGGTTACAGGCGAAGGATTAATATTGATGCCGATTCCGCAGACAATCGTATCTACGATATTGTCCGCACTGATGACCTCCGTTAAAAATCCGCACACTTTTTTATCGTTGATAAAAATATCATTCGGCCATTTTATACCGCTTTTTAAACCTGTCGATTCACGTATTGCGCTGCTGATGGCAAGCGACATAAATAAATTAAAGACAATCATTTCCTGGTTAGTCACCTTGGGCCGGAGCACAAGCGACATATAGAGTCCGGTTTCTTCCGGCGACAGCCACTCGCGTTTAAAGCGGCCGCGTCCCGCGGTCTGCTGACCGCTGACAATTACTATATTACCATCATACCGGTCTAAAATCCTGAATGCATGATTCTGCGTGGAATCGATGGTTTTTTTGAAAATCAGTTCTTCAAAGAGAACGGATTTCTGCACCGTGCCGGCGAGCAGTGTTTCATTAATTCTGCCCGGCGGTTCAAGCAGCCTGTAGCCTTTGTTTGTTACAGCTTCAATATTATAGCCGTCACTTTTCAGCTTTTGAATATTTTTCCAGACTGCAGTCCGCGAAACATTCAGTTCCTCTGCGAGCCGGGTGCCCGACAGATAATTACCTTCCATCATTAAAGACAATATTTCCGTCTTCGTTTTTGACATGTAAATTCACCCAATTAACTATTTCTTTTTCGTTATTGATAAGATTTCCGAGGAGCACTTCTTCCTCAATTGCATTCAGACACTCGCGCAGCCAGGGTCCGCCTTTTGCATTTAAAGCGGTCATCAGAGTATTGCCGTCGGCAGCGAGTTCGCTCCTGTTCTTTAAAGCGAGCTGCGGACGCGCATCAATGGCTGCCTCAAGATGAACTTCAAGGTCAGCACTGACGAGTGCGTTTAATTTTATTATATCATTTACACCAATTAAAATGTCCTCTTCATAGCGGTAAGCCAAAAGCTTTGTATTCATGCCGTTCTCTAGCGCTTCGATTGCTTTCAAAGATTCTTTTATCACTGTTTTCTGACGGTTAGCCAGTTTCAGCGTGCCGAGATGTTTCTGCAAAGCGCTGTCTCTGTAAATATGAACGACAGCTTCCTGCTCCAGCGACAGCGCTCTCGACTGAATATACTGTTCTTTATCGATAGATTGAAAGAATGGGAGATAGCTGAGCATATCTGTTTTTGCGATAACATCTTTTGCACTTTGAACATTGATGCCGCGGTATAATTTACGAAGCTCTGCTGTAATCCGCTCGACGGCAATATAGCGGAGCATGCCGGCGTGTTCTGCAACGGCTTTTTCTGTCTCAGAAGTAAGCTTAAAATTAAGCTGCGACATAAAGCGGACAGCACGGAGCATGCGGAGTGCGTCTTCATCGAAGCGTTCTGAAGCAGTGCCGACTGTATTGATCAGCCTGCTTTTGAGATCTTTTAAGCCGTTATAAGGGTCGTACAAGTCCATATCAGCAGTCATCGCCATCGCGTTAATTGTGAAATCCCTGCGGCTTAAGTCTTCTTTCAGATGCTGAGTAAAAAAAACATTATCCGGTCTCCGGTGATCGGTATAAGTGCCTTCGACACGGTAAGTCGTCACTTCAAACGGAAGTCCGTCCATCAGGACAATAATCGTGCCGTGCTCTTTGCCGACATCGATTGTTTTATCGAATAAAGCTTCGATTTCATCAGGAAGCGCGTTCGTCGTAATATCGACATCGCTGACAGCGCGACCGAGCGTATAATCCCGCACCGCCCCGCCGACAAAGTAGCCCTCATAATTATTTTCTTCCAAGCGCTCTATAATTTTGGCGCCGATTTTAAATAGATTTTGTTCCGTCATTGTCTGCACCTGCCAAAAGTCTGGTATAAAGATTTTCGTATTCGGTAACGATACTGTCCATGTTAAATCGTTCTTTAACATCTTTCAGCATCTTGTCCTGCATCTCTTCGTACAATGTATCATCGCTGAGCAGTTCTATCAGATAGGCTGCTGCCTGCTTATAATCGCCGACCTCGACGACATAACCTGTTTCCTTATGTTTGATTACTTCGGATATGCCTCCAGCTGTCGAGCCCACCGGCACGGCACCGCAGTACATTGCTTCAAGCATAGCGAGACCGAAACTTTCCTTAGCGCTCAAAAGCAAAAAAGCATCGCTTAATTTGTAATATGAACTCACATCAGACTGCTGACCGGCAAAATGCACACGGTCCTCAATGCCGAGACTGCTGACGAGAGATCTGATACTGTACATATCGGGACCATCCCCGACAAAGACCAGATGGCAGTCGATTTCTTTTGAAGTCTCATAAAAGGTGCGGACAATATCATCAGCATTTTTAATTTTCCTGAAATTCGATGTGTGCATAAGCACTTTAGAGTTCTTTGGAATATTGAGCTTTTCTTTCAGTTTTTGTTTAATTTCATCTCTCTTGCCGGTATTAAAACGGGATTCATCAACGAAATTATAAACAGTCTCAATCTCGCTTTCAGGCTGTATTAACTCATAAGTCTCCTCCGTCAGGCTGCTGCTGACAGAAGTTGTGATATCGGAGTTGTCGATGCCGAATTTTATGGCGCTGACGAGCGACATATCGTGGCCGAGAACTGTAATATCTGTGCCGTGCAGCGTAGTGACAATACCGACATCTTTCTTTTTCGACATTTGTCTCGCAAGTATACCGCAGACTGCGTGCGGAATTGCATAATGCATGTGAATAACATCTAGCTCGTAACGGTTGATAATCTCTGATATTTTACTCGATAAAGTAATATCATACGGCGGATATTTAAAGACGCTGTAGTCATTAACCTCTGTCCGATGCGTGTATATATTATCATAATTATGCTCAAGCCTAAACGGCACACTCGATGAAATAAAGTGCACTTCGTGCCCGCGGCGGGCCATTTGAATACCAAGTTCCGTAGCGATAACACCGCTGCCGCCGACACTTGGATAACATGTAATTCCAATTTTCATAATCATGCACCTCTAATGCTTATAGTATCGTTTATCAATATTAATTATAATGAATATGAGAGTATAAGGGAAATGAATCTGTTTACATTGATGATATAAGTTTGGAAAGCTGTGTTTTAATAAAAATTGCGTATTAATCAGGCGCATGGAAACTCCATGAGCTCATATGACCGGTACAACACCGACCCCTAAACTCAACAAAAAAAGCTGCACTATCCTGTAATGAGGATTCTGCAGCTGCTTTTAAAAATTATTAATTTGAGTTTCTTGCAATCATGATAAAGCGTAACAGTTCGGCTACAGCTACTGCTGTTGCGGCAACGTAAGTCATTGCTGCAGCGTTCAGCACTTTTTTAGCGTGGCGGTATTCTTTACTGTTCACGATGTTCAGTTCTTCAATCTGGTTCATTGCCCGTCTCGATGCATCGAACTCCACAGGAAGTGTAACGATCTGGAAGAGTACGGCAAAGGCCATTAATCCGATACCTGACCAGAGAAGTATTTCACCAAGTCCGCCGCCTGCAGCGCTTTGTGCCGCTGTCAGAATGATACCTGCAATAATCAGGAAGTACGAGAAGTTGCTTCCGAGCTGTGCGAGCGGGAACAATGCTGATCTGAAATTTAAAAACTTATAGCCGGTAGCATGCTGGATTGCGTGCCCGACTTCGTGTGCGGCTACTGCTGTGCCTGCAACACTCGGGTTGTCGAAGTTGCCGGGAGACAGAACGACTTTTTTGTTTTTCGGGTCGTAGTAGTCCGTGAGAACACCCTGCCCGCGTTCAACGGTGACGTCGTATATTCCATTTTCCCGGAGGATGTCTTCTGCAACCTGCTGTCCTGTCAAACCGCTTGTTGAGCGTACTTTGGAGTATTTGTTAAAGGTGGATTTGACATTCATCTGTGCAAGCATTGGTACAATCATTAAAATTACAAAATAGATTATAAGATACAAGTTAGTCCCTCCGTCTGATTCATAACACTATTTTACTAAACTGTTTTTACTTTAGTCAATTATTACGTCTAGCCGCAAGCTTATATAATAGCACGAGGACAATGACTGTCAGCCAGAAGGCAAGATATCCTATCTCTTGTGCATACGGATGAAGATTGCCGTATTTCGGATACTGCATATAGACGTAATCAATGACATCGTTGTGAAACAGCCAGACGGCTGTAACGTAAAAATGCCAAGGTTTAATTTCAATATAAGGCAGGAACATAAATGCCATCAGCGCCATGGCAGCATGCGAAGCGATAAGCATCAGTCCGATCCAAGACACAAAACCCATATCGATAAAGTTCCAGATATTCATAATTACTGCCCATACCCCATACTTTATCAGCGTAGTAAAAGCCAAGGCATCGATCAGGCCAAATTTTTGATTGAATAATATTAAGACAATTAATATACATAAAAACAGAGTGGCTGTCGGGCTGTCAGGAACGAATGGATAAAAATACCACGGTGTAATAGACAGCTGGCCGCCGTACCATATATAACCGTATATTGTTCCAGCGATGTTGCAAATCAAAAGAAAGACCAGGAAGAGTCTGTTAAACATCAGTTTATATAAGTTATATATCATCATTTCACCTATAAGAAGACCCTTCTGTTGCCAGAAGGGTCATTATTATTATTCTGCTGATTCTTCAGTGTTCGCTGCTTCATCTTTTGTTGTCAGTTCGAGTCCTGCAACATACTCAGAAATTGCTGTAATTTCATCATCTGTTAATTGACCTTCGAAGGCCGGCATTTCTTCTGTACCGTTTCTAACAAAAGCTTCAACCATTTCCGGAGCAAGTTCCGGTTCAATCAGGTTAGGACCCGATCCCCCGGCAAGCTCTCCGCCGTGACAGCTCGTACAGTTTGTACGAATCAGATCGTTAAAGACAGGGTCTTCAGCATCTAAGTTTGAGAAGACAATCTGTCCTTGCTGATTTTGCTGTTCCCAATCATGGTAAGCTACCGATTCCCAAGTTGTATAGAAAATTATACCAACTGCAATCAGCATCATTCCTGTTGCTACCGGGCGTTTTTTCCAGTGGCGTTCTTTTTTGCCGTCAAGCCAAGGTGCAAGAAGTAAAGCACCGAAAGCAATACCAGGAATAATCATGGCACCGACAATGTTGAACGGACCTGAAGCGTATGTGTATTTAAGAATCTGATAAAGGAAAAGGAAATACCAGTCAGGTAATGGAATATAACCTGTATCAGTTGGATCTGCCATACGTTCAAGCGGCGCCGGATGAGCGACCGTCAAACATAGGAATCCGATTAAGAACACTGCTCCGACCAACCATTCTTTGAGCAGATAATCGGGCCAGAACTCCTCTGTACGACCAGGGAATTCTGAATAGTCACGATTTAATTTTGGTTTGTCATATTTTTGAATTCGTGAGTCACCGACAAAAGTGAGACCTTTACCGCGTTTCATATATTTTCCCTCCCCTTATAGTGGTCCTGAGATACCTTGTCTACGTATTAAGATAAAGTGAATTGCCATTAATACAAATAGTGCAGCAGGCAGGAAGAATACGTGGATGGCAAAGAACCTTGTAAGTGTCTGTGCACCGATAATAGTTGAATCACCTGCGAGAAGTGTCTTAATCCATTCTCCGATGAACGGAACACTCTCAGCAATATCCAAGCCTACTTTAGTAGCGAATAATGCTTTCATGTCCCATGGCAGTAAGTAACCTGTGAAAGCCAGACCAAGCATAACTGCGAATAACAGAACGCCTACGACCCAGTTTAATTCACGCGGTGACTTATAAGCACCTGTAAAGAATACTCTGAGAGTATGTAAGAACATCATAACCACTACTAAACTTGCACCCCAGTGGTGCATACCTCTGACAATAACACCCGCTGCTACATCCTGCTGCAGGAAGTATACAGAGTTCCAGGCATTAATAATGTCCGGCACGTAATACATTGTTAAAAACATTCCAGATAAAATCTGAATTACTGTAATAAAGAACGTCAGTCCTCCAAAACAGTAGACGAAAGCTGAGAAGTGGTAGGCAGGGTTAACATGCTCTGGCACTTCGTGATCAGCTACGTCTCTCCAGATCGGCGTGATGTCAATTCTGTCATCAATCCAATCATAAATACGATTTAGCATTTAATTCCCTCCTATACCAATTCATTCTCGTGTATAGCACCAATTGTCAGGTAGCCGTCTGATTCTCCGACTTCGAACATATCAAGCGGTCCACGAGGCGGTGTTCCCGGTACGTTAGCACCGTTCTTTTCGTAAAGCCCGTTGTGACACGGACAGAAGAATCTATCCGGGTTAGCGGCATCACTTGCCCATGAAACCGTACAGCCTAAATGTTTACACACAGGTGATAACGCTATGATTTCATCGCCTTCGCGGTAAACCCAAGCGAAATCCGTTACCTCACTCACATACCAACCATCTTCTTGTTCGAATGTGAAGTCTACACTGACCGGTTCCTCTGTGATGTCATCAATCTTTACACTTGTAGTAATCATGTCACCTGCAGAAGATTCCTGGAAAAGCGGATCGAGTGCGAATCTTCCCATTGGCAGAATCATACCTGCCGCCATGAACGACCCTACACCCATTAATGAGTAGTTCAGGAACTGGCGTCTTGTTACTTTTTGCGACATTTTTCTTTCCCCCCTCAAACGCACATACTTTTACATATAATATAACTAGGACATTTCAATTTTAGCTCATTAAAACTAGGCGGTCAATACGGTTTTCAAATAATTGACACATGTTATAAACAGAAATGTGTAATTATACTTTTAATTATTGATTCCACACTCCGATTATCTGTTTGATAACGGTTTTAACCTCATCGTTAATAATTGAAATTTTCATTTCGTTATCCATATCGCTGATCGGGATGCTGTTAATTTTTATATGATGGACGCCTTCTATGTCGAGGGAATCAAACGACAAGCTGACTACATGTTTAAAACCGTAGCCCGTAAGCTGGTCTCTGTACGTTTCGAGCGCCGAACTGTCCCCGCCTACATTTGTCAAAGCCGGAGTAATCATCAGGCGGCCCTTCAGCTGCTTTTCAAGTTGGATTGTAACGAGCTGAACCAGTTCCAGATTATTAGCGTGATGCAGCAGATCGCCGTCAAAATCAACCTTGGCAAAAGGAACGATTGCCGTATCGACAAATTCAATTTCATCTTTTAACACACGTAAATCGCGATTATTATAAAGCACAAATACTAACCTCTTTTATCATTTAATTTTTGGAGTTCATCTGTCAGTTCGAAAAAGCGTTCTTTATCTTTTGACACGAGCGCCTCATCGATTAAAACTTCGAGTTCTTTAATATCTTCCAATAGAATTTCATCGTTTTTCATCAGTTCTTCAGTCTTCGCCTGATTGTAGCGGACATCGTTTTTTGAGAAGATAAATTCGACGTACAGCTCTTCGGTTTTGTTCAGGTTGAGCTCATGGAAAATCGTCTCGCCGTCAGCGGTTACCGTGCCGTTCTTTTCAAACATTAAAGTCGGCCGGTTTGTTCTCTTTTCAGCAATACGGAGCTTGCGGCTGAGTCCCGATTTTGTAAACGAAATATTATGCGTTATCAGAGGATGGGATTTTATAAAATTTAAAATCCACACTGCAGTATGGTCTTTGAATTCATAATTATACAAACAATAATTTATAAAATCTTTTTTAAAACTCGTCTTCCTCACCTGCTATTCGCTCGTAATCCAGCTGCCATTCCAGATTATCGGGTTCTAGTTTGATTAATTTTTCGAGTACTTCTTTTTTCTTCGGATGATTGATTTCAATCAGATAGTAATAGAAATCGGCGTAAAATTCTGCTGATTCTCCAATCAGTGCTTCCGCATCTTCGTAATACTTAAGTGCTTTTTCGTCGTTTTCATTCTCTGCTTCAATCTTCGCAAGAAGATAAATGGACTCCCCGCTCAGCGCGTTGATGTCAAGATGTTTCACGTATTCGTCCACAGTCTCTGTTTCTCCTGTTTTCAAAATGCTTTCAAACAGCATGAGATAAGCGTCATCGTAGTCTTCATCAAGCGATGTTGCAAGACTGAAGTTTTCAATAGCTTCCTCCGGTTTGTTCTGCCTGAAGTAAAGACGTCCGATATGGAAGTATATCAATGCGTTCTTATCATTTTCACGCAGGTAGCGGAGCAGCGTTTCCAGGGCCTCATCGAGATTATGCTCAGTTTCATAGATGTTCATCAGAAGAATGTAAGCATTGATAAAGTACGGTTCATTATCGATAACTTTATCAAGCAGAGTTTTCGCACGGTCGTATTCTTTTAAATTGTACTCGAGGAGAGCTTCTTTATAAAAGTCTTCGTTTCCGTAGCTTTCGTCCGGCACGTTGTCAAAATATGCGCGTGCGTCGTCGAAGTTTAAAAGATTTAAGTTAATATCCGCAAGGCGCAGGCTGATGATAATGCCGTTGACTTCCTCAAGACCTTCGTTCAGCACTGTTTCATAAAAACGGATTGCTTCTTCAAGGTCTCCGAGCGTGTAATAAAGCTCTGCGATTGCAAAGTCTATAATAATATCATCCGTCATCGTTTTCGCTTCAAACAAGAGACGCACGGCTACATCATTTAAGTTCATCTGCTGGAATATTTCAGATTTCAGCATCAGCACCGTCGGTGTTTCAGGACTGTTGTTAATCAATGTGAGCGCTTCGTCTAAACGCGCTTCATTGATATACGAATCAACGAGATAGCTGATGACGTAATCATCGTGATCAACATTGTCGTTTAAATGTAGGAAGACCTGTCTTGCTTGATAGTCGAGCCCTGCATTCTGCAGCGCATCGCCGAGTAAGAACAAAGCCTCCAGCGATTCATCCGAATGAAACTGCTCTAAACTGTTCAGTATATAATTTAAATCTTCTTCGGGATAAGTCCCCTGCCGGAGCTTATCGATTATACGGAGTATTTCTTCCTGCATATTACCGGTCCTTTCTTAAACCCTCAAGATCACTAACAAACGAAGGGAACGATACGTCTATTGCGCTCTGGTCATCAATTTCAATATTTGTATTCGCTGCTGCCGCCATGACAATCAGCATCATAATTATACGGTGGTCATGATAGCCTTTAAACAGTTCATCCTGTTTAACTTTTTTATATCCCGGTTTCACTTTAAAGCCGTCTTCGTACTCTTCAAATGATACACCGAATTTTGACAGTTCCGCAATTACAGCTGTAATGCGGTCTGTTTCTTTAAATCTTAGTTCCTCCGCACCGCGGACAGTGCTCTCACCGTCAGCGAATACTGCAAGCACAGCGAGAATCGGAATTTCATCAATCAGGCGCGGAACAATGTCGCCGCTGATATGGAAAGGTTTTAAATCAGGTGTATACTGCACTCTGATATCTCCGAACTTCTCACCTTTAGAATCGTGTTCGGTAATTGTGATGTTCCCGCCGCATGCCTTCACGACGTCGATAATACCTGACCGTGTTTCGTTCAGTGAGACATTTTCAATTGTAATATCAGCATCTTTCGTAATCAGTGCGAGCACGATCAAAAATGCCGCCGATGAAATATCGCCCGGCACGGTCACGTCCGAGGCTGAAAGCTTTTTGCCGCCCTGTAATTTAACAGTTGTCCCCGAGACGGAAATGTCCGCACCGAACTGTTCCATCATAATTTCTGAATGATTACGGGACTGGTGTGTTTCACGGACGACGGTCTCCCCGTCAGTAAACAGTCCAGCAAAAAGTATTGCACTTTTCACCTGGGCAGATGCAACCGGCATATCGTACTCCAATGGTTTTAATACTGCCGGATGAATATTTACCGGCGGATATCTGTCGTCTTTCAGAGAAATATCAGCACCCATTTCCGACAGCGGTATAACAACGCGGTCCATCGGCCGTTTAGCGATTGTTACGTCACCTTCAACCGATGCAGTAATATTATTAAGACCGGCGAGCAGGCCTGTAATCAACCGTGTTGTTGTGCCGCTGTTGCCTGTATACAAGACAGCATCAGGCGATATTAAATGGTCATGCCCTTTTGAGACAACTTTAAAATCATCGCCTTCCTGGGTCACTTCCGCGCCCAGCTGACGCATATTTTCAAAAGTTCTGAGCGTATCCGCGCTGATTAAGGGGCGGTAAATCTGAGTTGTTCCCTCACTCAGTGCACCGAGCATAAGAGCGCGGTGTGTGATTGACTTATCGCCGGGGACTCTTACAGTGCCTTCGAATGTTCCATTCAGTAATTGTTTCATATGCGCTCCTTTAATGCTGTCAACATATTTTTCAAATCTTCGATTTTTATATCCGTGACAGCAGGGGTATTTTTATCTTCGAATACAACATAGCTTATATAATCACTGCGGTGATTTTTTTTATCTTTCTGCATAAAGTGCATCATCTCGTCAATATCCATCTCTTTAAGGAGCTGAACCGGATAGCCGTGACGACGTATATAGGCAATGTATGCATCAAGGTCAAAACCGGCGCCGTTCAATTCGTTAGATATATAAAGCGCTGCAATGATTCCGAGCATAACTGCCTGGCCGTGGGGAATTTTATATTTATATTCCACAGCATGGGCCAGCGTATGTCCTAAATTTAAAAACTTGCGGCTGCCCGATTCGTGCTCATCTTCGATAACAATTTTCATTTTTGTTTCGATGCCTTTAATGATATAAGGCGGAAGCGCTGTAATATCGATACTGTTCTCTGTCGCCGCCATAAGTTCATCCAGCAGTGCGGGACTGTGAAGCATCGCATGCTTGAAAACTTCTCCGAAACCGCTCAGCACTTCATCTTCCAGCAGCGAATCAAGAAATTCAAGATCATAAATGACTGCCCGGGGGCGGTAAAATGCGCCGATTAAGTTTTTACCATGTTCGGAGTTAATCGCAGTCTTGCCGCCGATAGCGGAATCGTGTGCGAGGAGTGTCGTAGGCACATGAATATAATCCACACCCCGGAGAATAATGCTTGCGATAAAACCGCCGGCATCCCCGGTGGCGCCGCCGCCGATAACGACAAGCAGAGAATTCCTCTTGATGCCGGATGCGAGCAGTGCTTCCATAGTGTGCATTAGAGGAGAAACGTATTTAAACGATTCTCCTCCTGTGACGACCAGCGGCGATTTTATAAATGATAATTTTGAATCCCTGTATATATCATAGATATTCTCATCGATAATATAGTATACGGATTCGTATTGTTCGGTATAAGTTTCAAGACAATTTTTTAAAATATTCCGGTCAACGTGGATTTTATAATTATTATCTTTATAGGCCGTCGAAATGTCCATATTAATACTCGCTTAAACGTTTGTTGTATAGTTCGAGAGAAGCTTTCAGATCACCGAAGTCATCGCTTGGGAATTTGTCTAAAATTGCTTCCGCCACTTCGATTGCGACCATGTGTTCAGCGACAATGGATGCAGCCGGCACCGCACAAGGATCACTGCGTTCAATCGTTGCGGTAAATGCTTCTTTCGTTTCGATATCGACACTCATCAGCGGTTTGTAAAGCGTCGGTATCGGCTTCATTACTCCGCGGACAACAATCGGCATTCCGGTTGTCATGCCGCCTTCGAAACCGCCGAGATTGTTCGAACTGCGGTAAAAACCGTCTTCAGAGTCGAATTTAATTTCATCCTGCACTTTTGAACCCGGAGTTTCAGCCATCTTAAAGCCCATGCCGAACTCGACACCTTTAAATGCATTAATACTGACGATGCTGCGTGCAATTTTTGCATCGAGTTTACGGTCGTAATGCACGTGTGATCCCAAGCCTACAGGAGGATTTTCAACAATGACTTCAACGACACCGCCGAGTGTATCGCCTCTCTTCTTCGCGTCATCAATCGTCTCCTCAGCCTGTTTTGTTGCCTCATCTGAAATCATGCGCACACTTGAATCAGACGATTTATCACTTAATTCATCGAAATTGTATACACCGTCATCTGTAACTTCGCCGATTTTAGTCACGCGGGAAGTAATATTTATATCAAGAGCATACAGTAATTCTTTACAGAGTGCGCCTACAGCAACACGTGCAGTTGTTTCACGGGCAGAAGAGCGCTCAAGAATATTGCGCAGATCGCGGTGGTTGTACTTCATTCCGCCGACGAGGTCTGCATGTCCCGGACGCGGTTTCGTAATAATGCGTTTCATTTCGGCTTCTTCTTCTTCTGTAATCGGCTCGGCTCCCATAATATTGACCCAATGTTTAAAATCATCGTTATTGACTTCCATCATAATCGGACTGCCGAGTGTTTTGCCGTGGCGGATGCCTGAACCGAATTCGAACGTATCTTTTTCAATCTGCATACGGCGTCCGCGCCCGTATCCGCCCTGGCGTTTAAACAGCTCCTCCTGCATGCGTTCTTTGTTAACAGGAAGGTTTGAAGGGAATCCTTCGACAATGGCGTTGACTTTCGGGCCGTGTGATTCTCCTGAAGTTAAAAATCTCATTGTAAGCACCTCTATCTGAATTATTTATATATATGAAAAAAAGACTGAGTAATGTTATTACCCAGCCTGGTTGCAAGTTTTAGTAAATCCAAGCGCTATTAGATAGGTCGTAATCTAATACTTCAGATTCGTCGAAGAATAAGTTAATTTCTCTTTCAGCACTTTCAGGTGAATCTGATCCGTGAATAATGTTTTTACCGACAGTTAAACCGAAATCTCCGCGGATTGTTCCAGGAGCAGCTTCCTGAGGGTTTGTAGAACCAACAACTAGACGTGCAGTTTTAATAACATTTTCACCTTCAAGAACCATTGCGAAAACTGGGCCTGAAGTGATGAAGTCTACAAGCTCGCCGAAGAAAGGTCTTTCGCTGTGCTCACCGTAGTGAGTTTTAGCAAGATCTTCAGAGACTTGCATTAATTTAGCACCGACAACTTTGAAACCTTTGTTTTCTAATCTTTCAACGATAGGTCCGATAAGATTTCTTTGGACACCATCAGGTTTAATCATAAGAAATGTTTTTTCCATTATAGTAAGCTCCTTAAATGTGTTTTCGAATATCATTTTATCATTATATACAGTGTGTTTACAAACTAATTTCGCCTGTTTTTCAACATACCGGCAATTTCCGTCAGATAATGTCTGACCGGCTCATCGATATTGCTGATTTCAACCTCGGCAAGTTCGAGATGTTCCGTGCTGACAGCAAGTGCCCGGTCCACTGCATCACTTTTTAATATATAGTCAATCAAGGCGCCCGGATTTTCCTTTGTCAGAGAAAACTGTTCGAGCATCGATTTAAACTCGGAATCCGAGTCTCTCAAAAGCAGTACAGGCAGCGTATAATGCCCGTTTTTAATATCCGAGTAATTCGGTTTGCCGAGCGTTTTCGTACTGCCGGTAAAATCGAGGCAGTCATCGATAATCTGGAAGCTCATGCCGATATGATAGCCGTAAGTCCGGAGTTTCTCCATCAGCTCAGCGTCCAGTTTCGCCGCATGTGCGCCGAGTTCAATACTGAGAACAATCAGCAGCGCAGTCTTGCGGTAGATTTTTTTGAAATAATCATCCAGTGTCTGAGCGGCATCAAACTGCGTATCAAACTGGACGAGCTCCCCCTTCACAATTTCCCTGATGCCCGAAGAATAGACTGCATGGAAGGCAGGATTGTTTATTTTACTGACTATCTGCAGGGCAGAAGAAAGCAAATAGTTGCCGGTATTAACTGCCTGAAAATAGCCTTCTTCATAAAATACAGTCGGTTTGCCCCGGCGGAGCTCACTGTCATCGATAATATCATCATGGACCAGTGTCGCCATATGCAGCAGTTCGAGGCTCGCACTTGTTTTCAGTACATCATTATAATGTTCTTCTCCTCCCAGTTTACCGGCAAGTATCGTAAACATGGGACGAAGTTTCTTTCCCCCAGAGTTAAACAGCTCGAAACTCTTATCGTTAACTATCGTGCCATTTGGTTTCAGTTCCTCTTTAACAATTTTTTTAACACGGGTCAGTTCTCCCGCCATGAATTTTTTTAAAGATTTCACATTGCAGCCTCTAGCGGTTTGTAGCCGATATGAGTTGCTGCAGTACCAAATGTATGAGGGATTACTTTGATATTTATATACCCTGAGCGGTGCATCATCATTTTCAACTCAGCTTTTGTTAAAAAGCTGCTCGTCGATTCATACAGCCAGGTATATTCCTGTCCACTGCCGGCAATTTTCTGGCCGAGAAACGGCATGATTTTACCGAAATAAATATTAAAACCGAAATTAATCAGGCTGTTTTCAGGATTGGAAGTTTCGAGAATCACAAGCTGGCCGCCCGGTTTCAGCACGCGGTAAAACTCTTCGACTGCACCTTCATAATCAGGCAGGTTGCGGAGGCCGAAACCGATTGTAATAATATCAAATGAATCATCCCCATAGGGAAGATCCGTAGCGTCGCCCTGCACCAGTGTAATATTTTTAAGATCAGCAGTTTTTTTGTCTGCGACTTTCAGCATGTTCTCGCTGAAATCGAGTCCGGTAATATCAGCGTCTTTATTTTCTTCGGCAAGCTGGATTGTCCAGTCTCCTGTGCCGCAGCACAGGTCGAGCACCTGATGGCCCGGTTTCACAAAGATTTCCTTGTTCGTCCGGTTGCGCCATATCGTATGCTGATTAAAGCTTATGATATCGTTCATGTGATCGTAATCATCCGAAATGGAATTGAAGATTGTCTGAATTCTATTTTCTGTTTGCATTAGCTTTCACCTTTTGTATTTATTATGTATGCCAGCTCCGAACGGTTCATGTTTTTAATAAAACAGCCGAGTACGTCATCGAGGTCAGACTTCACATACCCATTATCTATTAAATACAAAAGCGGTGCAAATAGCAGGTACTTTAATTCGCTGTCGGAAAGTTCAAGCCCGTGTTCGTACTGTCTGGATTTTTTAGAAGCCAGATTTTTCGAGATTTCAACCATATCGTGAACAACCTGCATTTCTCCGTGGCGTGCAAGTGCCGAATAGAACTCGCTGAAATAATAGTCCCCTGTCAGAACATGCTGTTCGCGCTTGTCGGCAGATGGTATTCTGTCGAGCTGATTTAAAGCATATGTAAATAAAAGAACCGCATCAGAAATGTGTCTTTTATGAATTATATTTTTATTATCTGAAAAAAATTCAGTAATTTCATTTTGATCCAGTTTTTCAATCAATTCCTGAAGTGTCGAATCGTTATAGGTTTCCGGGGCTGAGTATTTCATAAATATCACCTTATAAATGAATAGACCTAACGTTTCAATGTTAGGCCTAGTAGATAAATTATTTAACTGCGTCTTTAAGTGCTTTACCAGCTTTAAATGCAGGTACTTTAGATGCTGGAATTTCGATTTCTTCACCAGACTGCGGGTTGCGGCCTTTTCTTGCAGCACGGTCACGTACTTCAAAGTTGCCGAATCCGATTAACTGTACTTTTTCACCGTTTTGCAGTGAAGATTGAATTGATTCAAAAACTGCGTCTACTGCAGCTCCTGCTTCTTTTTTTGTAAGGTCAGCTTTGTCGCTGACAGCGTTGATTAAATCTGTCTTATTCATCTGATAGACCTCCTATAATCTGTATAATGATTTTATCATTATGTTTTGACTTTACCATACGGCCGTAGGGACTGCAACGGATTTAAACGTTTTTTACTTTAAAAAAAGGGCATAAATTAACTTTTATGCACACTCGTCATAAATATGGCTTCGTTATTCTCGTCAACTGTCATTTCAGGCGCATATATCGGCACTATCGGGGTAAGCTCATAAAGAACTTCACGGATATCCTCGCCCGTTTCAAATTCGAGTCCTTCGTTTTCAATCATCAGATTCAGATCATCTCTGTAATCGACGACAAATTCCTCACCGCCGCTGTAATAGACATTCAGCTCGCGTCCAGTATAAGGGCTGGTGACAGTCGGATTCTCAGCGAGATTGTAATGTTCCAGGTCAAGCTGATAAACGTTCGGACCAATCTGTTCTCCGAGTTCGACGTGCTCGCCCATACCGTTAATGCGGAGGCTCAGCGAACGCAGCTCTTCGATAATGGCAAGATCCGCAATTTTTACCGTCGGATTATCTTCTGCATCGAGTATAACATATTGAAAGTTCCCGCCGTTTTCGTACGCTGTTACCGGAATCTCACTTAAGTACTCAGGTACAATTCTGGTAAATTCAACCGGGTATTTTAAATACTCCGCAGAATCCTCAGTCGTTTTAATCGGCAGGATACCGCCTTCCTTTTCCCTGAAGTTTTCGACTGCGCTCTGCACGTTGTCTATATCGGTTTCAGGCGGAATATTGCTTCCTGCGCGCTCGTCGTCCGGATACATGCACCCGGTTAATACGAAGAGCGCCAGTGCTGCAGTTAAAATATAAGTCAGTTTACGCATGTGTGGATCCTCCGATAACTAAAATCATCAGGAGAAAAGCGAGTATTAAGAGCACCCACGCCACTAAAGAAACGATAACGCTGACAAAACGAATAGTAATAACAAATCTTGCCAGATATATTAAGACCGCCGCAAGTGCCATAAAGCCGATTGACACAAATGACACCCACATTAAGTCCATTCTTGAAATATCAAACATATATTTACCTCTAACTATTTACTATTTTTTATTTGACTCTCCAGTAATTGTTTCAAACCTTCTGATTCCGAAGTTTTTTCACGCTTCATCAGTGCAGTGAATGCTTCATCTTCGCTGATGCCGTTAAATAAGTAACCGTACAGAACTTTCGTAATCGGCATCTCAACATCGTGCTGTTCAGAAAGCTCATAAGCGGCTCTGGTCGTATTGACGCCTTCGACCACCATGCCCATTTGTTCTGTCGCTTCTTTAAGAGTTAATCCGCCTGCAAGCATCTGGCCGCAGCGGTAGTTTCTCGAGTGCTGGCTGGTCGCTGTAACAATCAGATCTCCCATTCCTGCCAGGCCGAGGAAGGTCAGCGGATTTGCCCCGAGTTTCGTACCGAGACGGGCGATTTCATGGAGTCCGCGTGTAATAACCGCAGCTTTAGGATTATCGCCGAAACCGTAACCTGCCAGTGCACCGACAGCGAGAGCAACTATATTTTTCAGCGCTCCTCCGATTTCCACTCCGACCATATCGTTATTAACGTATACTCTGAAATAATCCGTCATAAAGACATCCTGAATAATTTCAGCACCCTCTTCTGAAAGAGATGCTGTGCTGACAGTTGTCGGCTGCTTCAGAGCAACTTCTTCTGCATGGCTCGGTCCGCTGAGCACACAAATATCAGAGACACGTGCTTCATCGAATACTTCTTCGAGGACTTCCGAAACGCGTTTGTAGGTATTTAATTCAAGTCCTTTTGCTACATGTACTACAAGAACCTGTTTATTTAATTCTTCGAGGTATCCGTTTAAGTCGGACGCGACTGAACGCATCGCATTCACGGGTACCGCAAGCACTAAAAGTTCAGCATGTGCTGCAGCTTCTTTTAGTGATGCTGTTGCTGTAATAGTTTCAGACAGCTTGATATCTTTTAAATATCGGCTGTTGGTGTGTCTTTCATTTATTTCCTGGACAGTATCTTGATTTCTCCCGTACATCATTACTCGATTATTATTGTCATTTAAGACCATCGAGAGGCTTGTACCAAAACTACCTGTTCCAATGACTGAGATGTTCATATTGATACCCTACTTTCTAATTTCGTTTACGGCTGATAATGTGAATCGGCGTGCCGGTGAAATCAAAGGCTTTTCGCAGCTGATTTTCTATATACCGCCTGTAGCTGAAATGCATCAGCTCCACGTCGTTCACGAACAGGACGAAGGTCGGCGGGCCGACGCTCACCTGCGTACCGTAATAGATGCTCAAACGGCGGCCTGTTGAGTCTGTCGGCGTTGGATTCATGCTGACACTGTCTACAAGTACTTCGTTCAGTGTACTCGACTTTACGCGCATATGACTTGATGCGTACGCCTGTTGAATAAGCGGGAACAAAGTTTTAAGACGGACTTTAGTCATAGCAGAGACGAAAGTAATCGGTGCGTAGTCCAGATACTGGAAGTTCGATCTGATTTCCAGTTCAAATTTGCGCATTGTCTTTTCATCTTTTTCGACTGCATCCCATTTGTTGACGACAATTATAATCGCTCGGCCCGCTTCGTGTGCAAGACCTGCAATTCTTTTATCCTGTTCGCGGATGCCTTCCTCACCGTTCAGCACGACGAGAACAACATCGGAACGTTCAATCGCCCGGGTTGCACGGAGCACTGAATATTTTTCGGTTGCTTCATATACTTTACCGCGCTTTCTCATACCCGCTGTGTCGATTAAAGTGTACGGTTCATCTTCAAAAGTATACGCTGTATCGACCGCATCGCGCGTCGTGCCTGCTATATCGGAAACGATAACGCGCTCCTCGCCGAGAATAGCGTTGACCAGGCTGGATTTACCAACATTCGGACGGCCGATTAAAGATACTTTAATCGACGGATCTTCTTCGACTTCTGTTTCCAGATTTTTAAAGTGCTGGACGACTTCGTCGAGCGCATCTCCGAGTCCGAGACCGTGTGATCCGGATACCGGCCAGGGTTCTCCGAGCCCAAGCTGGTAAAACTCGTATATTTCACTGCGCATTTCATAGTTATCAATTTTGTTTACAGCAAGGACGACGGGTTTTTTTGACTTCTGTAAAATTCTCGCAACGAATAAATCATCGCTCGTCACACCGTCTCTGCCGTTCACAATCATTAAAATAACATCTGCTTCAAGAATTGCGATTTCCGCCTGCATTTTAATCTGCTGCTGAAACGGCTCATCTTTAATTTCAATACCGCCGGTATCAATTAAATTAAAAGTATAATTTAACCAGTCACCTTCGGCGTACAATCTGTCTCTTGTAACGCCCGGAGAATCTTCGACAATTGCCTTTCTTTCCCCGATAATTCTGTTAAAAAGTGTGGACTTGCCGACATTCGGCCGACCTACTACTGCTACTGTTGGTTTATACATTGTTACCCTCCCTGTATGCACATATATTTTAACACAAATAAAATAAAGAGCGATAGTATCATCGCTCTTTATTCATTAATGAGTTCTAATATTATAAGTCTAAGTTTTTAAAACGATCGCCGAACACGTCACCTAAAGTAGGTGCATCGTCTTCAGTATCATCAGTGTAAACGCGTGCGTTTTCTTCGCGCTTAGGCTGTTTTGATTTTGGCGGAGCAGATTCTAGAGCCTTGATTGACAGTGAAATCTTTTCGTTATCTTTGTCTAAGCCGATGATTTTCACTTCAATTTCCTGATCTTCTTTCAGTACATCGCCAGGTACATTTACATGTTCATGTGCAATTTCTGAAATGTGAACCAGTCCTTCAACACCAGGTTCTACTTCAACGAAAGCACCGAAGTCAACGAGACGTTTAACAGTTCCCGTCAGCACATCGCCTGTGCTGTGAGCATCGATAAACTTATTGAATGGTGATTCGCCGGCTTGTTTCACAGAAAGGCTGATGCGTTCCTCTTCAGGATTAACATCAAGAACTTTCACTTTAACTTTTTGTCCGATTTCAACTGCGTCTTCGACGCTGTTAACACGGCTGTAGCTCAGTTCTGAAATGTGTGCAAGACCGTCTGCACTGCCGATATTAATGAATGCACCGAAAGAAGTCGTACGTACAACTTCACCTTCGATAATGCTGCCGATCTCCAGGTTTTGAAGTTCTTCCTGGCGCTGTTTTGATTTCTCACCTTCAACGATGCGTTTGCGGTTAAGAATTACTCTGTTTTTCTCCTGATCGATATCTTCGACTTTAACTTCCAGAGTCTGACCGTTGAACTGTTCAAGGTCTTCAATATATTCATCAGAAAGAAGTGATGCGGGGATAAATCCTCTCACGCCGACGTCTAGTACAAGACCGGCCTTAACTGCTTCTACAACAGTACCTTCTAGCGTTGCATCAGCATCCTGTTTCTGTTTTAAATCTTCGTATGCTTTTTGTTCATCGAGCTTGCGGATTGAAATGATGATGTTTTTAGCATCATCTTCCACTTTGATAACTACTGCAGTGATTGAATCATCAAGTGCAATAATGTCATTCGGGTGCTCGATGCGTTTGTTTGTAAGCTGACTGATTGGAATTATGCCTTCGTAGTCAGAATCATCCACTTGAACTTTTACAAACTTGTCTTCGATGTTAAAGATTGTACCTGTTACCGTGTCACCAACTGCAAACGGACTGTTATCAGCCGTTTCAGTTTCATTCTGTAAATCTTCGCTGTTGTCAGGTGCATCGTTTACTTCTGTTTCTTCAATGTTTGATTCTTCGTTCTTAATGTCTTCTGTCGCCATGTGCTTGCCTCCAATTACTATACAGTGTATATAAATAACTTCTTACAATTCGTGTCTTTTGTCAAGTGATTATTCAGAAAATAGTAAATTGTTAAGATTTTCCTCTAATTTAAGCGTTAAATCTTTGCGTGTATTGCCTGCCTCTAAAAACTCTTTCGTATCGATCGGCTTGCCAAATACTATTGTAACACCTTTTTTTCGATTATACTCGCCTTTAATAATTACAGGCACAATCGGTGCTTCTGATTTGCTGGCGATAAAGCTCGCCCCCTGCTGAAGAGGCTGTAATTTTTTAACGTCTTCTTTATTGCGGCTGCCTTCCGGAAATATTAACAGACAGCGGTCTTCTTTTAATGCATTAATAGAAGTTTTCAGAGCAGCTCTGTCACTCTTCCCGCGGGATACGGGAATCGCGTTCAGGCTCGGGAATATTTTACCGATGACCGGCAGTTCGAATAATTCCGATTTTGCAAAGAATGACAGCTGGCGTTCCAGAGCGAGACCGATCAGCGGCGGATCGAAATCCGAAATATGATTTGAGACCAGCATAACCGGCCCCGATGATGGTACTCTGTCTTCGCCGATTACCGTTATTTTAAATCTTAATTTGTAATAGCATTTAACTAAAAACTTCGCACTTTCATATATCATTTACTGTACCTCCAGTTTATCTTCCGCCAGCTGAATTATCTTTGCTTCAGCTTCTTCAATCGACAGCTGACTCGTATCGAGAAGGACTGCGTCATGAGCCTGAACGAGCGGTGAAATTTCTCTCGTGCTGTCAATTTCATCGCGGCGGATGATTTCCGCAGTCAGTGTGGCTAAATCTATGTTGTTGCCGCGTGCAGTCTCTTCGAGCAGCCTGCGCTCTGCTCTGACTTCTGGAGAAGCCATCATAAAAACTTTCAAGTCCGCATCTGGCAGCACAGTCGTGCCGATATCCCTGCCGTCCATTACAACACTGCTCGTTCTGCTTATTTCACGCTGCATGTCAACGAGATATGTTCTGACCTCGCCGGCTGCCGCAACACGGCTGACGTTATTTGTAACTTCCGGCGAGCGGATTTCTTTTGAGACATCTTTATCATTTAAGTATACTTCGTCGTTGATGCCAAATGTAATGTGAATGTGCGAAGCGATATCTTTAATAATATCATCGCCGTGTTCAAGCACATACAAAGTAACTGCGCGGTACATTGCACCGGTATCGATATATAAAAATCCTAATTTTTTTGCGACGCGTTTTGCAATAGTACTCTTGCCGGCAGCAGCCGGCCCGTCAATTGCGATGCTGATGTGTGACATTTAATGGCCTACTTTCATTTACGGTATTATAAGTTCCTGTCCAACGGTCAGATTATCCGGAGTAACGCCGTTTGCTTCCATGATGCGCTGTACATTTTCTGCGCTGCCGTCGCCGTAGTACTGAATAGCAATACGGTATAAGTTATCTTCGGATGTGACGACGTGAGAAGCATTGGCGTTTTCTGTTTCATCTGAGTCGGAGTCTGTATCTGTTTCTGTATTTTCTTCCGTTTCGTTTTCTGTACTGTTATCTGCGGTTTCTGTGTCCGAATCAGTTTCTGAGTTTTCTTCCGACTCTTCCTCAGCTGGCTGATTCTCTTCCTCGGAACCGTCTTCCTTGCCGCGGATTGCGCTGAGCGCAGCTTCTTCAAGCTCTTGAAGTTCTTCCTGAGAGTAATTTGTTTCAATATTTTTTGCAGTTAAATCTTCATTGCGGTTTTCAGCCAGCCGTCTTTCGTGTTCTGCTTTCTGGGCTTCAAGTTCCTCGTTAAAAGCCTGTTCTTCTTCTGTCTCTTCACCGTCTGCGGTTTCTTCCGAAGTGTTTTCATCGGCCACCTGCATTTCATCGTTCAATGACGGCCAGAAATTCGAAAATATTAAAAATGCCAATAAGACTGTAATAGGAATTAAAACGAGTATGGCAAGTACCCAGGGAAGCATGCGTTTCTGTCCGCCGTCTTTCTTTTGTTCGGGCTTTTTATCAGCTGCTTTTGCAGCACCGATGCCTCCGAGTTTTTCTTTGGAAATTTTAATTTCATTGTTAATGCGCTGTTTATATGAGGATAACTTTCCTGCAAACAGCGCCTTGCCTTTTTCGGCATTTTCCCGGCTGAAGTACCCTTTCAGCTTATCTGTAAAATTATTATCTTTCGGCTGCTGTTTTTTCGGAGCTTTTTTCTCCGGCTGTTTACTGTCAGCAGCATCTTTAGTTTTATGACGCGCACTGCGGCTTAAAGTTTTGTGTTCTCGTTCTTCAGACTTTTTGTTACCTGCACTTGTTTTACCAGACTTCTCATCCTGTGCACGCTTATGGTTAATATCTTTGTAAAAATCATCTTTCATAGCGCATTCTCCTAGTAACTGCATTCTTGGTTTAATTATATATTGTTTGTATGGACATTTAAAGAGTAATCATACTTACGGTGGATTGTTAACAAATTCGATTTTTGTTCATTGATAAATTTTTGATTTTCTCTTAGTATTAGTTATGAACTAATCGTAAACGTTAAGAGGTGAAATATATGTGCGCAAAAAAGTACACAATTGTTGATCAAGATACTTGTATCGCATGCGGTGCATGTGGTGCTGCAGCACCAGATATATATGATTACGATGACGACGGCATTGCTTACGTCATTTTAGATGATAATAAAGGCGTTACGGCTGTGCCTGAGGACCTGCTTGAAGACATGGAAGACGCATTCGATGGCTGCCCGACAGACTCGATTAAAGTTGAGGATGCACCATTCGACGGCGATCCATTAAAATATGAATAAATTGATTTAAATATCAAGAACGGGATCATTGATTCCGTTCTTTTTTTGTCTGGAAAGAATTTACGGATTGAGCGCCTCCGAATAGCATCGCGCGGCCGCCGTTGTAAACCGGACGTCCTCGGATAACAACATCACTTCGCCGTTGTGAACCGAACGTCCTCGAATGACAACACCGTTAGGCCGTTGTAAACCGGACTGCTTCGAACAACAACACCATTCTCCCGTTGTAAACCAAAGCCAACACCTTAACCAGCTAAATACTCCTCCAAATAAAAAGTCACCCGGATATCCGGATGACTTTCATTTACTGTCTGTTCATCAGAACAGGAACCGCCTTTTTATAAATTACATAACAGATCAGACTTAAAATAATACCTTTAACAATGTTAAACGGAATAATTCCCGCTGTAATTACCGTACGGAGGTTATTGAAAATATCTGTCTGGTCGACGATCAGGCCGTATGCCGGCAGCAGTACGAAGTAGTTGAGTACCGCAAGGGCCAGCGTCAGCACGACAGTCCCCGCTATAAAGCCTGCAATCAAGCTTTTCGCTGTTTTTCGCTTGTAATAGAAAAAGTATACAGGCAGCAAAAATGAAAATGCAGCGAGCAGATTTGCTATCGGTCCGATTGGCTCACTTGCCATTAAAATGCTGTACAGCACTATTTTCATAATGATGATTAATGATCCGCCGATGCCTCCGAACAATATAAAACCGATAAAGGCCGGTATGTCGGATAAATCGAGCATTAAGAATGGCGGCAGAAAAGGCAGCGGAAATTGAATCAGCATCAGAATGAAGGCGAGTGCACTTAATATACTGATGTAAATAATTTTCCGAAGTCGCTGTCTGTCCAAATGGCTCATTCCCTTCTATTTTCTTGGCAGTTTAATAGTGAATACTGTACCTTCGCCGAAGATACTGTCTGCAGTAATCGTTCCGCCGTGTTTTTTAATAATATTGCTGACGATGTAAAGACCGAGACCGGTGCCGTGTTTTCCTCTTGTCCGTGCTTCATCGGCTTTATAGAATCGTTCAAATATATGTTTCAGATTCTCACGCTTAATACCTGTACCGGTGTCACGGACTTCGATGCTTACATAGTCTTCATTATCTTCTGCAACATTTATTGTAATCATATCTCCTCGTGATGTATAGCGTATTGCATTATCGATTAAGTTAGTAAAGACCTGATTCAGTTTATCGTAGTCAAACGGGAACTGCACCATCTCACTCCCGGCCTCTATAACCAGCTCAATATTGTTATCTTTCAGCTTATAATCAAAGCGCTGATGAAGTTCATCGAGCAGCATAGTAAAGTTCTGCTCTTTAATATCGTACAGCACATCATCAGAATCCATGCGGGCAATAATCAGCAGTTCACTGACCAGCTTGTTCATACGGTCGGATTCGTCTTTTATAATCGAGACCATTTCCTTAACTTCTTCGGGTTCGGTTACTATATCATCGAGCAGAGCTTCTGAATATCCGCTCAGCATCACCATCGGCGTTTTCAACTCATGAGAGACGCTCGAAATAAAGTCCGTCCGCATTTTTTCTGTATTATATTCATCCGTAATATCCCGGATGAGTACCGTGACCCCATTCTCTTCTTCAAGCGATTTAACTGGAGACATGGCAAGCTGCAGATGCAGATCTTCAATATCGAGCCGCTCGAGATGGTTTTCATCCGACCTCGAAACTTCTTTGATCAGCGACTTAAAGGATTCGAATTCTTCTTGATTCTGCTGGAACAGCTGATAATAACTCTGTCCCCTGTCATTAGAGTAGACAGGTTCTGCTGACGTATTAAAATATATAATTCCGTTCGACAGTGACGAAAAGACAGTTTCTCTTAAATTCTTTTCATGAGTCAGTTCTGTAATTGTATTTTTAATATTGTTATTCATCTTATTAAATGCCAGTGTCAGCTCGCCGATTTCATCTCTCGAGGTCACTTTAAGCTGGTTGTATTTCCCTCCTGCTGTTGAGAAGGATGAATTTTTTAAGGCTATCAGCGGTTTAGTAATTCTTGAGATTAAGAAAAACGCAAAGAAAGTTGTCATTAAGAAAAGAACCGCCGCGCTGATTATCAGAATAATTAAGACTGTTAAAAATGACTGGTTGAGACTGTCAAGATCACTGTATTTTATAATTGCTGTATCCGACTCGAAGAACTCGCTCAAATCAGACACCTTAACCATAAATTCCCGTTCGTTTATATCGTTGACGATAAAAGTGCTGGAAGTCAGATCAGAAGTAATAATTTCGCTGTATATTTCTTCAGCCATTTCGCTGTCGCCGGCAATGAAATGTCCATCGGAATAAATAATCAGGTTTTCTTCAGCTGAGAGGTACGAGTCGTTTAAATCAAGTGTATGCGTCGACAGCACTACATTTTCAATCCGGCTCAGTTCGTCTTCCAGGTGTTCTTCTGTACTGCTGAGCGCATAATTTCGGAAATAAAAACTCAAAATGATCGATAATATAATTAAAACTGTAGTTACTATCATTAAGATAGTAAACCACAGTTTAGTTACAACGCTGGAGAAAAAACTCATTTGTCATTAACCTCGAACTTATAGCCGATACCCCAGACTGTGTGAATCATCTGGCTTGCTTCCGGAGAAACTTTGTTCAGTTTCTCGCGGAGACGCTTAACGTGCGTATCGACTGTTCTTAAATCGCCGTAGAAGTCATAGTTCCACACTTCTTTCAGCAGTTCTTCCCGGTTAAATACTTTATCCGGACTCTTCGCTAAAAATAATAACAGCTCGTATTCTTTCGGTGTTAAATTAACCTTTTTGTCATCGGCGAGGACGCGATGAGCGTCGTTGTCGATAACAAGATGTTCGTACACGATCATATCTTTTGCTGATGAATCGTTCTCGATAAAGGCCGTTTCAGAAGAACGGCGCAAGATTGCTTTTACTCTCAGCACGACTTCGCGGGGCGAGAACGGCTTCACGATATAATCGTCAGCACCGACTTCAAGTCCCTCGACACGGTCAGCTTCTTCACCTTTTGCTGTCAGCATAATAACGGGTGTTGATTTTTCCTTGCGCAGTTCTTTTGCGACTTCAATCCCGTTCATTTCCGGCATCATCAAATCGAGAAGAATACAGTGGAAATCATTGTTTAATGCAAGCTCCAGTGCTTCTCTGCCGTCTCCTGCTTCAGTAATTTCATACCCTTCTCTTGTCAGGTACAAGTTAAGCAATTTACGAATACGTTCTTCATCATCGACTAATAATATTTTTTCTGCCATAATTACCCTCTTTTCATATTATGCGTAGGAATGCAGGCCGGCTACAATTAAGTTAATCGCAATCAGGTTAAACAGAATAAGAATGAACCCGCCTACGGCTAACCATGCAGACTTTTCGCCTTCATAACCGCGGTTTAAGCGGAGGTGAAGGAAGATTGTATAGAACATAAATGTAATGAAGGCCCACGTTTCTTTCGGGTCCCAGCCCCAGAATCTGCTCCACGCAATCTGAGCCCAGATTGCAGCGAAGAAGATACCTCCGAGTGCAAACAGCGGGAATCCGATAATAACAGATCGGTAGCCTATTTCATCCATCAGCGCAAGGTCGGCTTTTTTAGTTAAAGGTTTAACCAGTGAAAACAGACGTTTTCTAATAATCAGACGTACAATTCCATACGTAATCAAACCGATAATAATCGACCATACTACTGTATTTAAAGTATGTGCTTTAATAACCGGAGGCAGGTCAATTCCAAGGTGGAAGTGGTCGACAGGCTCATATTCATTGTTGCCTACGTGCTCTACCGGTATTGCATCATTGTAATTAATCAGGCTTGGAAGATGGTATTCAGCAATAACCTGCTGGCCCTGCTGGTCGGTATAGTAGAACTCATCATTGTAGCCGATAATGTTCTGCATAAATACCGTTGTCACCATATACATTACAACAGTCAGAATCGCTATCATGACTGCTTCCAGCCAGCGTGCGCGCCATGAATTTTCATCTGCAGGAATAGCTTTTATTAAATAGATCAGTCCTGCAACTGCACTCATGGACAGTATACCATAAGACAAGGTAACAGTAATAACGTGAATAGCCAGCCAGTTACTCTGTAATGCCGGTATCAGAGGTTGAACGTCTGTTGAGAACAGACTGCCGTATCCGAGAAGGAGCAGTGAAACCGGAATGGCGAACAGACCGAACACCTTCGTTTTGAAATAATGATAGGTAATTAAAAATCCGCCGATCAGCATAATAGAGAACATCGCTATAAATTCATACATGTTTGAGACCGGCGCGTGGCCCGTTGCGAGCCAGCGCATTATAAAGTAAGCCAGTTCAAGTATAAACGCGATTACAATCATCCAGATTGCAAGTTTTTCATATTTTTTCGATTCTGATTTTGATTTAATACTTATGCCGAGCGGTAAAAGTGCAATCAGCAGTATAAGAAACGCAATAAATATAAATGTGTTACTGAGTGATAAAAAGGTTGATTCCATAATTTAAACACTATCCTTTCATCTTGTCATTTTCCTCTTTTTCCTGTTTATCGAATACTTCGGGAAGGTCGTAGGATGCAAGTGCTGCATTCATTTCTTTCTTCAGTCCGAAGTAGTTTTTGTTAGTGTGAGCGGCTATCTTCATCGTGTCGCCTTCTGCATTAATCCAAATTCTGCGGTGATTAATGTATGACCCGATAAATAATCCGATGAGGAAAATCACAAATCCGGTTGCAATAATCGGCATTGATAAATCTTTTTTCAATGTCAGTACACTCGCCATATGCTCTTCGGCTTCGACGAATTTAATACTGTATTCGTTATCCTGTGTAATATCCGTTGAATTCATAATCTGCAGCAGACTGAGTTCCGAAGTATCTCCTGCTGCGACTTCAAAGACGAAGGCCGGATTTGTAGGAACCGGTGTTTCGGATATCAATGTTCCATTTTCATCGATTTCTAAAAAGTCGGGAGAATAAGCTTTCATGTTAATCGTAATATCTTCAGTTATTTCATAGCTGTCTGCCGGATCATCGAGACCGACTGTGAAGTTCTCGCCGAGTACATTGCCTTCTGAATCTTCAAGCCTGAATGTCATCGATTTCATTTGCGAGTTGTCGTAACTTGACTGATACAGCTCGTAATCGTCAAAGTAATACGGGTGGTTCACGCGGATACTGTAATTTTCTATTTCTTCAAGATCCGGTGATGAACCGACGATATCTGCTGTTTTGTTCTCAAACATCGTAATATCTGTCTGGAAGTTGCTGATTGTCATCTCCATATTGTTCTGCAGTGACTGATCAAAAACCGTGCCGGCATCTTCATCGTATGTATCCAGCGTGAAACCGTCGTTACGCATGTAATACTGTCCGTCGGTAGTCGGTATGCTTACTGTCTCGCCTTCCTGTGCGTAAATGATTTCATCAATGTATACACCGGGGAAGAATCTCAGCATACTTCCTGCAAGCAGAATAATCAGCCCTGTATGGTTAATGTAAGGGCCCCATCTTGACAGCCGGCCTTTTTCAAGGAGATAGTGGTCACCGTCAGTTTTTAATTTATATTTTTTGTTTTCAAATGTCTCGGCAAGTGCTTGAGCATTTTCATTTGATTCATATTCTTTAAATAAACGCTGGCGCTTGAAAAATGAAGCGTGTTTTTTGGCACGCTGATTTTTTAATGACTTGTACAGCGGGACTCCTCTGTCGACACTCGCTGCAATCAGACTGAGGGCAAGGAGCCCCATCAGCAGCACGAACCACCATGATGAATAAAGCTGCGTAAAGCCGAGTTTGTAGTATAAGGTACCGAATGTACCGTACTGTTCTGTATAGTGCTGCAGCGGGTCTGCACCGATTGGAATAAAGTATTCCTGAGGCAAGATTGTTCCGATAGCAGCGGCTATTGCGATTATCGCAATGATTCCTACGCCGACTTTAATGGAGGTGAAAAAGTTCCATATCTTATCGAAAATACTTTGTGAACGTACCTTTGAACGCACTGCACTACCGTCATAGCGCATCAGGTCTTTAATTTTTTTCTTGTCGTAATCTTCATTGATCATCTTACCGCAGGACTGGCACAGCTGGGTGCCCGGAGGGTTTACATGACCGCAATGATTACATTTAATTTCCTTGAGTTCCATATTAGGTCATCCTATTCCAGAGATTCATCTATAAATGCGTAGATATCCTCTTTAGTCAGTTGATATTCCTGTTTTTTAACGACGACACCTTCTTTATTAACAGCGACAGTCGTCGGCAGTGGTCCGATATTATAAGCTTTCGTTACACTGCGGTTTGGATCCAATGCTATCGGATAATCGAGATCTTCAGATAATCCCGAAAGAAACTGCTCAATCTGCTGCTTGTTTTCAGAAACGTTCACAGCAATAATTTCATAATCCTCATGACCTTCGTTATACACCTGGTTCATTTCCGGCATTTCTTCGCGGCATGGTTTGCACCATGTTCCCCAGAAGTTCAAAATAACGCCGTTTTCGGCAGTTAATTCAGACAGCTGAATTTCTTCACCGTCCAGTGTCTCCAGTTTAAAATCCACTGCCTCGTCTCCGACATTGACAGTTTGAGAGCCGTCCCTCAAATTTAAATAAAGTGTAATGCCGAGCAAAGCGGCGATTGTAATAATTGTACCTGTACGAATAATTTTTCTAGTTCCTTTTTTCAACGTCAGGCCCCTTTCCACATTAATATAAACCGCAATAAAATGCGTACGCAGCACCAATTATAACACTACACATTTTGTTGCGGTTTGACAGTATTATGACATTTAAACGCTTACTTCTTACTGTTCGCAATCAACTTTTTGACTTCATGAGGCTTCAGGAAACGGTAGTCGCCCTCTTTTAAGCCGTCGAGTGTCAGGAAGTCGAAACGGATGCGTGTCAGCTTTGTGACATTTAAACCGAAATGTTCAAACATTCTTCTCACCTGACGGTTGCGTCCTTCATGAATTGTAATTTCCAAAATCATATCTTTGCCGCCCTTGTCGCGGATAACTTTTAAATCGCAAGGTGCAGTTTTGCCGTCGTCGAGTCTGATGCCCCGGCGCATTTCATCCTGCTGATGGCGGAGTAAGATTCCGTCTGTTTTAACTCTGTATGTTTTCTTCATTTCGAATTTCGGGTGTGTCATAAGCTGGGTAAACTCACCGTCGTTCGTAACGAGCAAAAGCCCTGAAGTATCGTAGTCGAGCCGGCCTACTGGATAAAGACGCGCGTCGATATCGTGAAAAGCGTCTATCACTGTATCGCGCTTTTTATCGTCTTCTGCAGCAGAGATTTCACCTGCCGGCTTGTAGTATAAAATATGGACCGGCTCTTCTTTGGTCAGCTGCACGCCGTCGACAGTAACCTGATCTTTGTCAGTCACTTGAAGTCCGAGTTCAGTAACTTTCTTGCCGTTAACGAAAACGCGGCCCTCTTCTATTAGTGTGTCCGCTTTTCGCCGTGAAGTAATGCCTGCATCTGCAATTTTTTTATTTAACCGTGTAGTTTTCATTAATTTTGCTCCTTTAAGCTATTGAAGAACAAGTCGATTTCTTCCTGTTCTGCTATCATATCATCTGCCGGCAGGTCATCTAAAGATTCCAGACCGAATATTTCCAAAAAGCTTTGAGTGGTTTCGAAATGCTGAGCGCGTTCGTCACTAATATTTTTCTTTTTCACCAGCCCTTTATTGACCAGTGTTGCAATTGGACCGTCCGACTGAATGCCGCGAACGCTTTCTATGCCGTTCCTTGAAATCGGCTGATTGTAGGCAATTATTGCAAGCACTTCAAGCGCCGCCTGGGATAACTTCTTCGCCGGCCGGTCAGCGAGTACTCTTTTAATATATTTCTCCATATTATCCGTCGTTTTTAAAAAGTACATGTCGCCGTGACGGGTAATTGTTAAATGTTCTTTATCGTATTTTTTCACTTCGGCCTCAAGCTGCATTTTAGTAATCGGCACGTGCATCATCAGTGCTTCTTCACTTAAACCGAGGTCGCCGGCAATATATAATAAACCTTCAATGATGTTTATTTTTTCCAAATCTAAGCCAACCTTTCGAGCTCAAAATCATCTTCATCGATGCGTGTAATCTGATAGAGATTTTGACTGATATAATCTAGTATAGTAATAAATACTTGCACTACTTTGCTGCGGGGTTCATCGAAAGTAAGAAGCTCGGTCATTTTTAAAGATTTTCTGTCTTTAAATTTCGAGGCGATAAAAGTCACTGCCTGTTCCTTCGTATAAACTTCGCGCTGCACGACGACATAGGACTCTTCGTTAAGAGAGACGCGCGACTTTACTTTGCTGTAGACCTCAAGCAAGTCGTGAAGACTCAGCTCGAGAGTGCCGGAATCTTCGTCCTCATCTTCGAAAGCATGCGGTGCTTTGGTGAACTGGAGACTGTTCTCCGCTTTCAGCTTATTCAATTCTTCAGCATATAATTTATAATTTTGATATTCTATTAGCTGGGACATCAGCTGCTCGCGCGGATCTTCATAATCATCATCGGGCATGGGGGGTTCCGGCAGCAGCATGTGGCTTTTAATTTTCACAAGCTCGCTCGCCATAACGAGATAATCGCTTGCAACGTTGAGCTCAAGTTCTTTCATCTGATTAATATATTCCATATACTGCTCAGTGAGCATTTTCATCGGAATATCGTAAATATCGATTTCAAGTTCTTTAATCAAATGAAGCAGCAGATCGAGCGGTCCTTCAAAAACATCTAATTTCACTTTATAAGCAGTCATTACAAAACCTCAATTTCAGGAGTGATACGTATCGATAAAAAAATACTGTTACAATTCTTTAACGAATTAATTATAAAGCAAGATTACTTCGAATGCCATGAAATCATGGAAGATGCATGGAAAGACAAGGGTGACTTTACGAAAGAAGACGCTGAAGTGTTCTTCGTGCTGATCGTGACCGGTGAATACCATTACCGAAGAGACAATATTATCGGCGCAGCGACATCTTATAAACGCGCGCTGAAACTTTACGGGAAACACGAGTATGATATGACAGCATTCGGTTTTACTGAGGAGTTGATCAGCCTACTTCAGGAACGCTACCAGCATCTGGCAGATACACCCTTTAAACCGTTGAATTTTCCGGTTCTAAACTGGGTATACGAGTCTCTTTATGAGATGCATCAGGATGAGTATGAATCGTACAGCGCATTTACTCTGGATATTTTAGAACGCTTTGAAAAAGATGAAGAAATAGTCCATAGACACCGGCTGCGCGACCGCGAAGATGTAATTGAAGCGCGGCTCGAGGCGCTGAACCGGAAACTGGAACAGCGGAAGGAATGAGTATGGTGCCTGTTTTGATGTGAAGACGCATAATTGTCTCAATGTGAGATGTTCAATGAGACAAATGTATATAATCATCCCATTGCGTCTTGTTCTTTGGAACCAAAGCTTTTTATCGCCTCAATGAACATGTCCTTCATACGGTCGAACATAAGTTATCAGCCTGATGTGACATTTTCATTTGGTCGATAAACGAATATTATGCTGGAGAGTCGATTTTGGACTCTCTTTTTTGATGAGAAATTTTATTATGGGTTAAAATCTGCTCTCATGTATACGTATCCTCTTATGCATATACATGAGCAACCCTCATGCCTACGATAATCAGTTTGCATATACATGAGCAACCCTCATGCCTACGATAATCAGATTGCATATACATGAGACCCCCTCATGCCTACGATTGTCAGCTTGCATATACGTGAGCAACCCTCATGCCAACGATAATCAGATTGCATATACATGAGACCCCCTCATGCCAACGATAATCAGTTTGCATATACATGAGACCCCCTCATGCCAACGATAATCAGTTTGCATATACATGAGCAACCCTCATGCCTACGATTGTCAGATTGCATATACATGAGACCTCCCTGCTGCCCTCTGAAAACAAAAAACAGCCCAAACACCTTAAAATAAAGGTGTTCAGACCGTTTATCCATCTTTCTTATTTAACTTAAACAACAAATATCCAATAGATGAATCCCCATATAATACTCATAAGGAGGATGCCGAAAAAGATAATGTATTTTGCTTTATTCATTTATTTTAATTCCTTTAAGAAACTCTGGCCGTGTGTTTCGTAGTCCACACCGAAGTTTTCAGCAATTGTTGCTGCGATGTTGCTGAAGGTGCCGCATTGGTTAATCTCGCCAAAGTCCAGGTCTTTGCCTGTCGTGATTAAAAGCGGAACATATTCTCTCGTGTGGTCTGTCCCCGTATAAGTAGGATCATTTCCGTGATCTGCTGTAATAATTAAAAGATCGTCTTCTGTCAGTTTGCCGGTAAGTTCAGGCAGTCTGTCGTCAAATGCTTTTAAGGCATTGCTGTAGCCCTCAGGATCGCGGCGGTGACCGTATTCCGCGTCAAAGTCCACCAGATTCAGGAATGATAACCCGTTAAAGTCGCGGTCCATGACCTGCAGAAGCTTATCGACTCCGTCATCGTTATTTTTCGTACGGACTGCATCTGTGATTCCGCTGCCTGTAAAGATATCGTTAATCTTGCCGATTGCGATAACATCTTTGCCATCATCTTTAAGCGCGTCCAGCACAGTTTTGCCGAATGGTTTCAGTGCATAGTCATGACGGTTTTCGGTACGCTTAAATTCACCTTTTTTAGAACCGACAAACGGACGTGCAATAACACGGCCGACTAAAAACTCAGGGTCTTTTGTCATTTCGCGTACTTTTTCACAGATTTCGTAAATTTCCTCGAGTGGAATAACTTCTTCATTCGCTGCGATTTGAAGAACAGGGTCGTTTGATGTGTATATAATCAGATCTCCTGTTTCCATCTGATGCTCACCGTATTCTTCGATAATATCGGTACCGCTCGCCGGTTTGTTGCCGACGATGCCGCGTCCTGTTGCTTCGGTGATTTTTTCCAGCAGTTCATCTGAAAATCCGTCAGGATAGACTTTGAAAGCTGTATCGATATTCAGACCGGCAATTTCCCAGTGCCCGGTCATCGTATCTTTACCTTTCGATACTTCCTGCATCTTGGTATAAAAACCTGTTGTATTTTCAGTTTTTTCAACACCCGGCAGTGCTTCGATATTGCCTAGCCCGAGTTTCGCGAGATTCGGCAGCGTATTCGGATGTGCTTCCAGCGTATGTTTTAAAGTATGTGTACCGACGTCTCCGAAATCTTCAGCATCAGGAGCTTCCCCGATGCCGACAGAATCGAGAACGATTAAATGAATTTTTTTGTACATAATAAATTTACCTACTTTCTTGGATGGAACTGCTTGTACATTTCTCTGATTTTGCTTGCAGAGATTTGTGTGTACACCTGCGTTGTGGATATATCGGAATGACCGAGCATTTCCTGAACCGCGCGGAGATCTGCGCCGTTCTCAATTAAATGCGTGGCAAAAGAATGCCGGAATGTGTGCGGCGTAATATTTTTATTGATGCCGCTGATCAGCACATACTTTTTAATGGTCTTCCATAATCCCTGACGGGTGAAACCTTTACCTCTGTTCGTAAGAAACAGTATATCAGTATTTTCATGCTTTAATAATGTTAAACGCTGATTTTTTATATAATTATTTAATTTATCTGCAACATATTCGGTCGTCGGAACAATTCTTTCTTTATCACCCTTGCCGTATACACGAATAAAACCCATGTCCAGATTCAAGTCGCTGAGCTTTAAATTAATCAGTTCACTGACTCTGAGTCCGCTCGCGTACAGCAGTTCCATTATTGCGTTGTCGCGTATGCCCTGGGCAGTCGAATCAGGTGAATGCAGCAGCGTTTCCATTTCTTCAACGGACAGCACAACCGGCAGCTCGCGTTCTTCTTTCGGCGTATTGAGCCGGAGCGCAGGATTCGTCTCGATTACCTGCTCGAGCTGCAAAAACTGATGGAAATTTCTGAGCGTCGACTGGATACGTCTGATGGTTTTGTTGCTTTTGCCGCCGAGCGATAAAAACTGTAAAAATGTTACGAGGATTTCTGTCGTAATCTGGTCGACACCCGTAACATTTTCATCAGTTAAATATTGACTGTATTGTTTTAAATCCTGTTTGTATGATGATATCGATGCATCGCTTAAACCTCTTTCGATTTTCAGATAGGTCAAGTATTCATCGATATAACGGTTAAGCATCTGTGCTTCCTTCTTTCCCTTTGCATAACTTGCAGACACCGTGGAAAGTTAAACGGTGGTCGATGATTTCGAAATTAAAATCGCGAGCAACGATTTTTTCAACATCGGTCAGTAAATCTTCTTCGATTTCTTCCACCGAGCCGCAATGTATGCAAATTAAATGATGATGAAAGTGCTGGGCACCTTCTTTTCTGAGGTCGTATCTTGAAACGCCGTCGCCAAAATTAACCTTATCGAGTACATTCAATTCGTTTAAGAGCTCGAGCGTACGGTAGACTGTTGCCAGTCCGATTTCCGGGTATTTATCTTTTACTTTCATAAAAACATCTTCAGCACTCAAATGAGAGCTCTCATTTTCAAGCAGCACTCTCACAGTGACTTCCCGCTGTGGAGTTAGTTTATACCGAGCATCGTGCAATGCTTCTTTAATGCGCTCAATTCTTTTTTCCACAACTGCACCTTCTAACTTTCATAATCTTATTGATAACAATTATACATAACTTCTCAGTATTTTAAAAGTTATTTATAATAATTACAAATAACCTCTGGACAGAAGCACATGGTGGACAGCAACTAGTGTTTTACCGTCTCTGAACTGGCCGTTATGCATTTTCTCTTTTAATTCTGTCAGCGGAATTTTAACGATATCTAAAAATTCGTCATCTTCCAATTGAGAATCACCAAAGGAAACTTCTTTTGCTTCATATAAATGAATCAATTCATTTGAGAATCCGGGAGAAACATAAAATTCATACAGTTTTTTAATATCGCCGGACTCCCCGCCGATTTCTTCTTTCAGTTCTTTTTTCACTGTGTCATCGGGATGCTCATCAATTTCAATTTTTCCTGCCGGCACTTCCAGCAGTACTTCTTCAGTTGAAATTCTAAACTGTTTGACGAAATACATACATTCACTGCCCGTCGCAATAACAGCGACTGCACCTTTGTGGTAAACGACTTCTCTGTATGCTTCATTGCCGTTCGGCAATTCCACGGCCAGTTTTTTGACGTCGATTATTTTACCATCATATATATCTTCTTTAGAACGTGTCTTCTCTATTAAATGTTCGTTAGAAATATTAATCACCGCTTTTCAATAATTATATTAAATATATCACATTAAGTTGTAAAAATAACGATTTGAAATTTTTATACAGGTGATATAATAATGGTTGTTATAAGAATGGAGGATCACAATGAAAAGTTTTTCCAAATGGCTTGCCGCCCTCTTCATGTCGGCAGCTGTGATGTTTATATCGCTCGGCTACTTTGCTTCGAGCCAGATTATGTTTTTTAAACTGAGAGACGTTGAAATTATTAAACGCCGCGAAACGCGTGCAAAACGGATGAATATGGAAGAGTACGAGCAGCTTCCTAAAGACATCGTAAACGTACCGTCAAGATTCGGCTATGATATCAGCGCCTCCTTCATTTACCCGAATGAGACAAACAAATGGATAGTTATTTGCCACGGCGTATCCGAAAACAAGCTGAGTTCAACCAAATACGTCAATTTATTTAAAGATATGGGCTTTAACTGTGTTGTTTACGATGCGCGCCGTCACGGCGACTCAGGCGGTGTCGATTCAACTTACGGCTTTTACGAGAAGTTTGACCTTGAAACAGTTATTGAATACCTCCTCGACAATTACGGTGATGATATTGAATTCGGGGTGCATGGTGAATCCATGGGTGCCGCAACCACGCTGCTGTATGCGGGCGAACTGTCGAACAAAGCAAAATTTTATATATCAGACGCATCTTTTGCGAAGTTCAGAGATCAGCTCGCGCATATCTATACTTCGTATTCCCGGGTTGCATCACCGGTAGTACTGCTGTTCACCTATGTTTTCCTGAAATTAAGAAGCAAGTTCAGCTTGTACCACGTATCACCGGTTAAAGTTGTCGATAAAATAGAACAGCCCGTTCTGTTTATTCATTCGAAACGGGATTCATTTATTCCCTACGAAGCAAGCATCGAGCTCTATAACAAGAAAAAAGGACCGAAAGAACAGTGGTATCCGGAGCGCGGCAATCACGTAGAAAGCTACAACCGCAATCCGAAACAGTACCGTCAGACGGTCGCCGATTTTATTTCACGTTACGCGGGATGGGAAGTTCAAAATAGTCATAAGCAATAACTGCGCGGCCTTCAAGCAAGGCTGCGACTTCTTTAATATCCTCATCAGTATAGCGGCTGCTTATATGCACAATTAAGAGCTCTTTGTAATTAATATCTTTAAAAGTATCCAGCACCTGATTAACTTCCGAATGGAAATAATCATGTGCTTTTTCTCTTTCATTTTTTAAAAATGTAGCTTCGTGAACAACGAGGTCAGAGTTGCGGATTAGATTCAAATACTCCTCATCACTGTTTAATCGTGTATCTCCGTGCACTGTAATCTTGCGTCCTCTTATCGTTTCTCCGATAAAATCCGCCGACTTATACACTGTATTATCGACAATGAAAGTTTCAGCCGACTTAATCTCTCCATAAACAGGGCCTGGTTTTAAGCCGATTTCGCGGAGTTTATCCGTCTGAAGCTCTCCTATTTTGTCATCTTCTTTAAAGATGTAACCAAAAGAATCAATGCCGTGTGATAAGGGCAGCACATGAACATCAAAATTGTTCAGCCGAATATTCATATGAGCCTCTACTTCGATGATTTCAAGCGGATAATTGAGTGTGCTCTCAGAAATACGGAAAGTCGTCTCCAACCATTCACAAAGACCCGCAGGTCCATAAATTTTAAGAGGAATTCCTTCCCCGCCCTGAAAAGCTCTCGACGATAAAAATCCGGGAAGACCGAAAATATGATCGCCGTGCAGATGCGTTATAAATATATTTTTTATCTTAGATGGTTTAATATGAGTATGAAGGATGCGGTGCTGCAGAGCCTCACCGGCATCGATTAAAATATATTCATTGTATTCAAGCACGCAGTCAATGACAAAACTCTGCGTATTTCTATCTTTAGACGGCAGCCCTGCTCCCGACCCCAAAACAGTAAATTTCATTTCGACACCTCGTTAATTAATTGTTTTATTATATCATATAATCAGTTGTGTTTTTTACCCGCGGGTGGAATAATAAATAAGAGTACATTAAGTATAGGTGATGACATGGAAACGATCAGATTTGTAGAAAGATTTATCGTATATATAGAAGACCACCTCAGAGAAAATATAGATTTTGGTGAGGTTTTGGAAAATATGGGCGTGGAACAGAAATCATTTATGACGATATTTACTTCGCTCGTTGGAATGACACCATCCCAGTATCAGGAAAAACGATGTATGACGGAAATTGCCTACGAAGTTTACCAGGGGCACAGACGCCTCGTTGATATTACTAAATATTACGGTTACCGCGATATTGATGCTTTCAAAAAAGTATACAGGAGAACCTTCGGTATTCCAGTGCATGAAACAGAACGTCATATTAAAAAGATGGATCTGCTGGATTATATTTCCTTTGAAGTGGTGCCGACGAAAAAACCGAAATATCCTTCTTACAGAAGCTTTGTCGAAAGCTTTCGGCTGATTGGCATTGCTCAGTATTTTGATATTAACTCATATCAGCCCGACTATAAATACAAGTTTCTAAAAATTCTTGAGCGCGATGGACTGATCGATGAAATCTTAAGATACAACGACGGTTTTGTAAAAGGAATCTTTGTCCAGGAGCGGTTTATCGACGGAGAAATGGAAATCTTCGTCGGGACGGCAAGCTATCAGCACACCCCCTTTGACGAAACTTTTACCGAATCGATGAACTATGAAATATTTGAAACATCCGGCGACCCGGGTGCTGCCATCGATAAAGTGTACGAATATATATTCAGAAGATGGCATTTCCGTGAAGATGTTAATATGACATGTGACTTTTCACTCGAATTAATTAAACCTACTTATTCCTTTGAAGACCCCGGAACAAAAATCCAGGTGTGGCAGGCTTTAGATGAATAATTGATGAAACCCGCTGAAAATCTTATGATTTTTAGCGGGTTTTGTTGTTGTACGACTCAAGCCGGTTCCTTTATGCGGTTGATTATTGTTTATCAGCCTGAGGTGAGTGGCAGCAAGCGGTTCTCATGTATACGTATTTCCGTTTACGTAGGTATGACGGAATCTCATATATACGTAAACCTTTAATCGTAGTCATGAACAAGCCTCACGCCTATGTATCTCTTTTTGCATATACATGATGAGTCTTCATGCACACGTATAAACATTTGCATATACATGAGGAAGTCTCATGCATACGTATAAAGAAATACATATACATGAGCGCGAAAATCCCAGATAAAAAGCCGGGATTTCCGCCCCGGCTCAAAATTATTTACTCTCATTTTTATAGTGCACTTTAACAATTTCAACAATCAGTTCCGTCATTTTGTACAATTCTTCAAGCGGCATACGTTCGCTTGTCGTGTGAATATATTCGTATCCCACTCCTAAAATTGCCGTTGGTACACCCTGGCCGTGGAAGATATTGCCGTCACTGCCTCCGCCGAGACTGATAATGTCAGTTTCTCTGCCGATATTCTCAATTGCTTCTGCTGCTGTTGTGATAACAGGGTCTTCTTTTGGTGCGTGCAGTGACGGGTACATAAGATCAACCTCGACATCAGCGCTGCCGCCGTATTCCGCTGCTGTTTCTTCAAAGGCGGTTTTGATTTTCTCGGATTCTGCTTGAAGTTTTTCATCTGATAAACTGCGCACTTCCGCTAAAATCTCCACATTATCAGCAACGATATTCGTCGCCTGGCCGCCCTGGATCGTTCCGATGTTTGATGTCGTTTCTTCATCGATACGTCCGAGATCCATCTTGCTGATTGCTTTGGCAGCAAGGTTAATTGCACTGATACCTTTTTCAGGTTCGATGCCAGCATGTGCTTTCTTACCGTATATCTGCGCCTTAATTTTTGTCTGAGACGGTGCACGGTTAACAATTGTACCGACTTCACCTGTCCCGTCGACAGCGTAGCCGAACTTACTTTTAATATTTTTAATATCCAGCGCTTTCGCTCCGACTAAGCCTGTTTCCTCGCCCACTGTAATAATGACTTCAACATCGCCGTGGGGAATATTTTCTTCTTTCAGCACGCGTACCGCTTCGATGACTGCAGAAATACCCGCTTTGTCGTCAGCGCCTAAAATTGTCGTGCCGTCTGAATATACATAGCCGTCCTCGATATGAGGTTTAACGCCGATTCCCGGCGTAACTGTATCCATATGCACCATAAACGCTACCGGTGAGATGTTTTCTTCACCTTTTAGCGTAAAGATTAAGTTGCCTGCTCCGTAGCCTGTTACATCCTGGGTATTATCTTCGAAACCGGCAAGATCGATTTCGGTTAGAAGATTAAGCAGGTAGTCCGCTACTTTTCTTTCCTGTCCTGAGACTGAGTCTATTTGCACGATTTCTAAAAATTGTTCTGTCAGACGTTCTTTATTCATAAAATTATGCCTCCAGCAGTTGATATATTGATTTATCTTCATGTATAGTTATTGTAACAATAAATTCTTAAAGGTGATGGGCGCATGCAAAATAAAAAAGTACAAAGATATATAATCTGGTTTATGATTATTCTTATAGTAGTTTCCGGCCTCTTAATGGGTGTCAGCTACTTAACTTCATTTTAAAATCAGTGTAAAAACACCCTCAATAAATAGTTGAGGGTGTTTTATTTTCTTATGCTTCTTTACCGTGTTCTTCAAACCACGCTTGCAGTCCGGTAATAACGCTCATGATTTCATGGCCTTCAATTTCGTGGCGTTCAATCATATCGACGATTTTACCGTCTTTAAAGAACGCAAATGATGGAGATGATGGTAAATAATCAGGTGCTTTGTCACGCATCTGTTCAGTTGCTTCTTTATCCTGGCCTGCAAATACTGTCAGAACCTGATCCGGAAGCTTGTCGTAATTTAACGAATGAATAGCTGCAGGGCGTGCAATACCGCCGGCACAGCCGCACACAGAGTTAACCATAACAAGTGCGGTACCCTCTTTGTTTAAGTGTGCTTCGACGTCATCCGGTGTAAGCATTTCTGTATACCCGACGTCTGTTAATTCTTTACGCGCATTCTGAACTAAATCCTGCATGTATAAATTAAAGTCTAAATCCATTTTGAAAATCTCCTTTATACGACTCATTAAAAGTCATGTCAGTACTGTTTATTTTAGCGAGCGTATGAGTGTTTGTAAAGTTAATAAACCGAATCTGTATCCGGATCGAGATTCTCAATTTTTTCTTTCACAGCTTTAAGGAACTGCCCTGCGACTAATCCGTCGAGCACACGGTGGTCGATTGACAGGCACAAATTAACCATATGGCGCGCTGCGAGCATATCTCCGATAAACACCGGTTTCTTCACAATGGATTCCACCTGCAGAATTGCCACCTGAGGCTGATTAATAATTCCCATCGACTGAATTGAACCGAAGGCGCCTGTGTTATTCAC
Source organism: Jeotgalicoccus nanhaiensis (assembly GCF_015235105.1). NCBI lineage: Bacteria > Bacillati > Bacillota > Bacilli > Caryophanales > Staphylococcaceae > Jeotgalicoccus > Jeotgalicoccus nanhaiensis. The sequence continues at coordinate 267,513 of NZ_JADGLW010000002.1, read as the reverse complement.
AGTAAACGTTCCGCCAGACATATCATCGCCTGTTAATTGGTTCGAACGCGCTTTATGGGCGAGCGTGCTGATAGATTTCGCGATGCCTGTTAAGGAGCGCTCATCGGCATTTTTAATCACCGGTACGAACAGCTTATCTTCATTCGCGACTGCGATGGATAAGTTAATATCATCGTGGACAGTAATCGTATCGCCGTCCCACGAGCTGTTCAGAATCGGATAGTCTTTCAGCACTTCCGACACAGCTTTTACGAAAAAGCTGAAGAAAGTTAAATTGTAACCTTCCTGCTCTTTAAAACGTGCCTTGTGTTTATTGCGCAGATTAACGAGATTCGTTGCATCCACTTCCATCATCAGCCAGGCATGCGGTATTTCAGTTTTCGACTGAACCATGCGTTTGGCAATTTCCTTCCGCACGCCGGATACTTTAATCGATTCACCGCTTTTAACCGATGATTCTCTCTCAGGGACCGCTGGTCTTTCTTTTTCAGCTGTCGGTGGGTTTACAGCTTGTTCCTGCTGTTTAACCGGTCCTTCAGCGAGATACTTCTCGACATCTTTTTTAGTAATGCGCCCGTTAAAGCCGGTTCCCTCGAGTTCTTCGATATCGATACCGTGCTCACCGATTAAACGCATGACGACCGGCGATAATCTCCGGCCGCCTGACTGCTCTTTAACATCAGGCTTATTTGGTCTAACGGCTTCTTCTTCAGGTTTATTTTCAGCGGTTTCAGATACTTCTTCTTCCGCTGCCGGTTTTCCGTCAGCTCCCCCGTCAATATCAATTTTATAAATTGGTGCGCCGACATCGACAGTCTCACCTTCGGCCACAAGTATTTCCGTAATGACACCGTCATGCACCGACGGCACTTCAGCTGTTACTTTCGCTGTATTGACTTCGCAGACCGGGTCGTATTCACTGACTCTGTCTCCTACTTTAACCAGCCAGTTTTCTATCGTTCCCTCGGTTACGCTTTCCCCGAGTTTAGGCATTGTAATTTCCGTCATGTCTGTCACCTCTTAATACTCGCTGAGTTCGAGCATTTTATTGTAAATTTTATCAGGATTCATCATAAAATAATCTTCCATCGGCGGTGCATAAGGCATCGACGGCACATCCGGCCCCGCAAGGCGCATAATCGGCGCATCGAGATCGTAAAGACAGTTTTCACCGATAATTGCCGATACTTCACTGATCAGGCTGCCCTCGAGATTATCTTCAGTTACCAGCAGCACTTTCCCTGTCTTCGAAGCTGCTTTAATAATTGCTTCTTTATCCAGAGGATAAAGGGTGCGTAAATCAAGGATTTCCGCTTCGTATCCTTCTTTTGACAGCTGTTCTGCCGCCTGCATAGCGTAATTGACGCACAGTCCGTAAGTAATGACAGTAATATCATCACCTTCGCGTTTAACGTCCGCTTTACCGAGAGGGATCGTATAATCACCCTCAGGCACTTCGCCTTTTAAAAGCCGGTAAGCTTTTTTGTGTTCAAAGAATAAGACCGGGTCGTTGTCTTTAATAGCCGCCATCAATAAACCTTTCGCATCTGCCGGTGTTGAAGGCACGACAACTTTAAGTCCCGGTGTAGAGACGAAGATCGATTCAATCGACTGCGAATGATACAGAGCCCCATGAATACCTCCGCCGAACGGCGCGCGGATAACCATAGGCGCGTTCCAGTCGTTATCCGAACGGTAACGGACTTTAGCCGCTTCATTTAATATCTGGTTGACTGCGGGCAGAATATATTCTGCAAACTGTATTTCAGCGACAGGCCTTTTACCCATCATTGCAGCGCCGACACTCGTACCGACAATATTGCTTTCAGCAAGCGGAGTATCGAGGACGCGCATTTCTCCAAATTTCTCCTGCAGTCCTTCTGTGACTTTAAAGACGCCGCCTTTTTTACCGACATCTTCACCGAGTACAAATACATTATCATCCTGTTCCATCGCAACAAACAAGGCATCGCGAATTGCATCGAGATAAGACAATTTAGCCATTGTTTACCTCCTCATAAACGTGTTTTAAAGTGTGTTCAGGTGCTGCATAAGGGGCAGCTTCGGCGGCTTTCGTCGCCTTGTTTACAGTATCTTTAATTTCAGCTTCCACTGTTTCAAGCCATGCTTCGTCGATAACTTTCTCCTCGAGCAGATAGAGCTTAAATGACTCCAGACAGTCATCTTTTTTATTTTTCTGAAGCTCATCAGCTTCACGGTATTTATCGTCATCGTCTGATGAGTGCGGTGTTAAACGAATGGACATTGCTTCGATTAAAGATGCGCCTTCACCGTTAACTGCCCGGTCTCTCGCTTCTTTCATCACTTTGTAGACAGCGATTGGATCGTTGCCGTCGACCTGTTCCCCGTGCATGCCGTAGCCGACTGCCCGGTCCGATAATTTGTCTGCGCCATACTGGAGGTGTGCCGGTACGCTGATTGCATATTTATTGTTTTCAATCAGGCAGATAAACGGCAGTTTGTGCACACCGGCAAAGTTTAATCCTTCGTGGAAATCACCCTGTGATGTTGAACCTTCCCCAAGCGTTGCAAGAGAGACACGTTTTTCACCGTCCATTTTAAAGACGTAGCTCGCGCCGACTGCATGCGGAATCTGAGTCGTTACAGCAGATCCCTGAGTCATAATATTGCTCGCTTTCTTGCTGAAATGCCCCGGCATCTGGCGTCCCCCGCTCTGCACATCTGCACCGCGGGCAAAGGCTGACAGCATCATTTCTTCCGGCGTCATTCCAAAATGCGTCACGAGCGCAAGATCCCTGTAATAAGGGTTGATAATATCGACTTCTTTGTCGAGTGCGAAGGCCGCACCCACCTGAGTTGCTTCCTGTCCCTGGCATGAAATGACAAAGGGCAGCTTTCCTGCGCGGTTTAAGAGCCACATCCGCTCATCAAGACGACGTGATAGCAGCATTGTTCTGTACATATCCTGTAAATCTGTTTCTGTTAAATCTGTTTCTTTATGTGATAACAAGAATTTCACCTTCCTAAACGTGAATTGCGATACCTTCGGCATCAAGTCCAATTTCTTTAATAATTTCTCCGACAGATGGATGGGCAAATACCGCGCTCGACAATTCAAGCGCCGAAGCATCCATAAATTTCGCGAGCGACAGCTGATTAATCAGTTCGGTCGCATGCGCACCTACTATGGAGGCGCCGAGAATATCTCCTTCGGGTGAGACGTTCAATTTAATGAAGCCTTCCCCGCCATCTTCGATGACTGCTTTCGCTATTGCCGAGAGCGGCAATTTATGTGTTTTAAACTCTGTATTCTTTTCTTTTAACTGCTGAGTGGTCGGACCAATCGAAGCAACTTCCGGTGATGTATAGATACATCTCGGGACATTGTCATAATTAAGCTGAAGCGGATTATTGTCCATAATATGCTCTGCTGCAATCAGAGCTTCTTCAATAGCAACATGTGCAAGCTGCTGGGAAGAAGTAACATCTCCAATCGCATAGATGTGCGATTCACTGGTCTGCTGGAATTCATTAACTTCAATCACACCGTGATCCATTTTAACTTTGGTGTTCTGAAGTCCGAGTTCCTCTGTGTTTGCTTTTCGTCCGATTGCAACGACTGCTTTATCGAATACTTCAGTGTTCCCGTCGATTACGAGACCCACGCTGTCTTTTTTAATATCGATGCCTTCAGCTTCCAGTTTAACACCGGTCTTAATAATAACTCCACTTTCAGACAGAGATTTATGAACAGCTTGTGCAACATCTTTGTCTTCTGCCGGCAGAATATGCTCCGCCGCTTCAAGCACAGTTACTTCTGAACCGAATGCATTCAAGATTGTTGCGAATTCAACACCGATAACACCGCCGCCGACAATTGCGATTTTCTTTGGAATATCTTCCATATACATCAGATCATCACTCGATAAAACTATCTCACCGTCAAACGGCATAAAAGGAAGTTCTGCAGGTTTCGAGCCGGCAGCGATAACGACGAAATCGTTAACGAGTATTTCACTTTCTTTTTCTTCATCTTCATAGCTGACACTGACAGCGCCTGCCAAGGGTGAGAATAATGACGGACCGAGCACAGTTGCTGTCCCTTCATAAATATCCACCTTGTTTTTATCAAGCAGGTATTTTATTCCGGTCTGCATTTTATTAACGACTTTGTCTTTTTGGCTAATAATATTTGCCATTTCAAATGACGGCTTATGCGGTGTAATACCGTATAGCTCTGCATTTTTCATCGTGTTAATGACTTCTGCACTTTTTAAAAAACTTTTCGTCGGAATACATCCTTTGTTTAAACATGTACCGCCGAGTCTATTTTTCTCTACAACGGCGACCTGGTGGCCGAGCTGGCTGAGTTTAATAGCAGCCACATAACCGCCTGTGCCGCCGCCGACAATCACTGTATCGTAATTTTTAGTCATGAGTTTCCTCCGCTCTGTATGTCTTCAGCAATTTTCTGTCCTGTTCTACTGTATACGCACCGTAGGCCAGTGCTTCCATCTCAAGTTCGCCCGGGTAAACTGTTATTGGTGCGAGAAATGAAATATAAGGCCTAATTAAATCCATAACATAGCTGCTGTAGCTGATGCCGCCTGTAAAAATAATCTGGTCGATTTCACCGTGCAGTACAGCGGCTTTAGCGCCGATTTCCTTGCCGATTTGAAAAGCCATAGCGTTAAGCACTTCTTCGCTGTTCTTGTCACCGCGCTCAATATCAGCTACTATATCGCGGATATCTTCAGTGTTTAAATGAGACAATAGCCCGCCCTGTTTAGAGATCAGTTTATTTATATCTAAAGGTGACAGGCCGGAGTCTTCTATATATTTAAGCAGGCCGTCGGCCGGAATACTTCCGGCGCGTGTCGGACTCATCGGCCCGTCGCCGTTCAGGCCGTTGTTGACATCGATTACTTTTCCAAGGTGATGCGCACCGACTGTTATGCCGCCGCCCATATGAATGACGATTAAATTTAAATCTTCGTAATCTCTCTTTATACTTTCAGCATACTTTCTCGCCACTGCTTTTTGGTTCAGTGCGTGGAAAATGGAAGTTCTTCTGACATTTTTAAGGCCGGTATACTGAGCTTCTACACACAGTTCATCGACGACAACCGGATCGGTAATGACAGCTTCGATTTTGTAGTTTTTGGCAAAGTCAGCTGCGAGGATGCCGCTTAAGTTTGAGGCATGGTCACCGTAGCGGCCTTCCGTTAAATCTTTAAGCATATCTTCGTTGATTAAATACGTGCCGCCTTCAACAGGATGAAGCAGACCGCCGCGTGAAGCGACAATGCTGACTTCTTCCGGCCGAACACCGCATTCAGAAAAAAACATCATCAGCGTATTGTAGCGTACAGCTTTCTGTTCGTTAATACTCTGACTGATTAGCTCCTTGTCATGGGAGTAGGTCTTAACTATATGGCAATTTAAATCCCGGAAGAGCGCAACTTTAGTCGTTGTACTCCCGAGATTTAATACAAGTATAAACTTTTTCATTATTATTTTCTTCCGGAAAGGATATTTTTATCAGATTGAGTGTATACACTCTTCACATTTTGGATCGCTTTAATACGCGCTTCTGCAAGATGATCTGCCGCGTGCTGCGGTGAAATATTTTGTTCTTTTGCAATCGTAAAGATTTTATCTATCTGGTTATATACATCTTTGACTTTTGCTGTTGCACGTTCTTTGTTGTAGCCTTCCAGTTCATCAGCAACGTTAATCACACCGCCGGAGTTTACCACGTAATCCGGTGCGTAAACAATACCCGCATCCTCGAGTGCCTGGCCGTGTTTTTCAATGTCCAGCAGCTGATTGTTCGCACTGCCGCAAATCGCTTTAACTTTCAGCTGTGGAATCGTATCATCGTTTAAAATTCCGCCGAGTGCACACGGGGCAAAGATATCCGCTTCGACACCGTAGATCTCATCAAGACCGACAGCTTCTGCGCCGAAATCATCGACCGCACGCTGCACTGCAGCTTCGTTGATATCCGTTACGATTAATTTTGCGCCTGCTTCATGCAGATGCGCACACAAGCTGTACGCCACATTGCCGACACCCTGAACAGCCACAGTTTTACCTGCAAGATCATCGCTGCCGAAGGCTTCTTTAGCTGTACGCTGAGTCGCAACGAATAGTCCGAGAGCTGTAAACGGACTCGGGTTGCCGCTCGAACCGTATGCTTCGCTGACGCCGCATACATAGTCGGTTTCCTGGTAAATGTAATCCATATCTTCAACAGTTGTACCAACATCCTCTGCTGCGATGTAGCGTCCGCCGAGATTGTTAATGTAACGTCCGAGCGAACGGAAGAATGCTTCTGATTTGTCTTTTGATGCATCACCGATAACAACTGCCTTGCCGCCGCCGAGGTTGAGTCCTGCTGCTGCGTTTTTGTAAGTCATGCCTTTAGCGAGACGGAGCACGTCCGTAATTGCTTCATCTTCATGTTCGTAATTCCAGAACCTGATGCCGCCGAGTGCCGGCCCAAGTGTCGTATCGTGAATACAGATAATTGCTTTAAGTCCGCTTGCTTTATCCTGGCAGAATACTAATTGTTCATAGTCGCCCTGTTCCATTTCAGTAAAAATCATATTAAACATCCTCCTGATTGTGTTCCATCATTTTAATTGCCAATTTAATTGAATTATACTTCTCTTCTTTTGAATCTGCACGTGAAGTCAGTACGAAAGGGACTTTAAGTCCGGCAATCATACCCGCCACGTGAGCGCCAGCAGTCGTCACGAGTGCTTTATACAGTATGTTTCCCGCATCGATGTGCGGCATAATGAGTATATCTGCATCACCTGCGACAGCTGAGTCGTACCCTTTAATTTCTGCAGCAGATTTTGACAGTGCAAGATCATACTGCATAGGCCCGTCGATTATTGCCTTTTTAAAATTACAGGCCCTCACTATTGTATCATTTGTGACGGTAGAAGCTATTTTTTCATTCACTTTTTCGACTGCAGAAATGAGTGCAATTTTAGGTTCTTTAATACCGAGCTTGCCTGCTGCGGTAATAGTATTTTCTATTATTTTAATTTTGGTTTCTGTATCCGGATCGATATTCATCGCCGCATCGCTGATAATTACCGGCTTGTGGTAATTCGGCAGGCTGAACAGTGCAATGTGAGATAAAAGGTCCTGTTTCAGCAGCTTTAATTCTTTATTTAATACTGCTTTTAAAATAACACTTGTTGAAATAAGACCCTTCATCAGGACCTCTGCCCCGCCGTCAGCAAGCAACTGGCCGGCCTTAGCAGCTGCATCCTGATCATTTGTACTGTGGTGAATCGATATATTGTGTACCGTATAATCAAAATTTATTTTTTTGAACATTTCTTTTAACTTGTGTTCATCATCAAAAAGATGCCATTTTATACCGAGTTCTCGTTCTGTGTCAATGACCAGTTCAAGCAGGTCCTCTGAGGTCGCTCTGACGAGAGCTATTGATGCTTTGGTGCCTGGCTTAATCTGTAATATTTCATCAAAATTCATGAATTCGCCTCCTCAGAATTATTATACAATATTTTGGATAAATACATTTACAAGACCCCTTTTGAAAGCCCTTACAAAAAGCATACAATTATTTTTCAAAAAAGAAAAGTGTATTAAAAAATGTTTAATAATTAAGAATATTCAAGGTCTAATTTCATACATGTTTCATAAATCGTAAATTTTACTTTCCGATTTTTGTTGTATAATATTATTTAGAAATGATTTTAGGAGAAGATTATGCTGAAAATAGTTGCTTTAATAATACTGGTTATTCCCGGCATCATTGCGGGAATCGGAATAAAACTGATGCGGGATAGCATATTTGGTATCGTAATTGATCCGTTTACCTACACCGCCCTGCAGTTTTTTGCAGGTCTGATTATGACTGCACTTGGAATATGGTTTATCGGCGGATATCTTTTGTACCGCGAACGCAAAAATAAACGTGCCCAGGAACGTTTCATGAAACAAGCAAAAAAATCCGGTGAAGATTAATCTTCACTGGATTTTAATAATTCTGCCGCATTAAGCCGGGCGGCTTCAGTAATTTTAGAGCCGCTGATCATGCGTGCAATTTCTTCGATTTTATCTTCGTAATTCAAATAAGCTGCGGTTGAGTGCGTACGTTCACCTTCAGTGTCTTTTTCTACATGGAGAAGATGGTCTGCAGTTGCTGCTGCCTGCGGCAGATGAGAAATCGCCAGCACCTGGCGCTGTTTGGACAGGAGTTTCATTTTCTCGACCATGCGGGCAGCCACCTGTCCGCTGACTCCCGTATCTATTTCATCAAAAATAATCAAAGAATCGCTGTCGAACTCAGAGAAGATAGTCCGGAGGGCAAGACTGACACGGGACACTTCCCCGCCTGAAGCAATTTGCTTCATAGGCTTCAGCGGTTCGCCTTTATTTGTCGCAATTAAAAACTCAACATCGGTAAAACCGAGCGGATTAAAATGAGATTCTTTTAAGCTGATTTCAAACTGAACGTTCGGCATTTCGAGTTCACTGAGTTCGCGGCGCAGCTTGCTTTCTAAGAAGTGTTTGCGCTCGTTCCTGTATGTATGAAGCTTCATTGCGGACTGCTCCATTTTCTCATACAGTTCTTTCTGTTCTTCTTCCAGCCGTGTGAACGACTGCGAAATATTTTCGAGATCATCGATATCTTCCTGCAATTCCTGCTCGAACTGAAGCAGCCCGGAATAGGTTTTTGTGAATTTGCGCTTCAGCTGATTGAACTGATTCAATCTGGACTGAATCGCATTTAAACGTTCTGCATCGTAATCGATCGATGACAAATCATTCGACACATGGGAATTCAGCTCGGTTAAAAGGTAATATGCATCCATCAGCGTATCTTTATAAGATGTATATGATTCGTCGAACTTAGTAACTGTATCGAGCGACTGATTAATATCATACAGCATGCCCTGCGGCGGATATTCGCTCACGAGCAGCGACTTAATCTGGCTGAGTGCCCAGTGAATATTTTCGTAGTTGGATAAAAACTCTAACTCATGTTCAAGTTCTTCTTCCTCATCTTCTTTCAGCTCAAGGGCTGAAATTTCAGCATGCTGCATTTTTAACAGTTCCAGCTGCGTCAGGCGGTTGCGGTCTTTGTATTCGAGTTCTTCAATGCGTTCTTTTACCGACTGATAAGCTTGGTAGTGCTGCTGGTATTCGGTAAAAATACTTTCTTTGCCAAGGCCGATATAGCGATCGAGGTATTCAATCTGTTCATTTTTCTGCAGTACTTCAGCTTGTGACGACTGCGAATGAATCGACAGCACAAGTGCCATAATCTGTTTTAAATTATTCAGCGTGACCATCTGATTATTAATTTTAATTAAGCTTTTACTGCTGGCCATCACTTCGCGTCTCACGATATACAATTCATCTTCTTCAATACCGAGTGAATTAAGCATACTGCTGAGTTTATCATTGACAGGAAAATCAAAGACGCCTTCAATGACAGCGCCGCTGTTTCCGTAGCGTATGTCATCTGCGGATGCGCGGCGTCCTTCCAAATAGCTGATGGCTTCAATAATTTTAGATTTACCGGCACCTGATTCACCTGTAAATACAGTCATTCCTCTGGAAAAATCCAATTCAATATTTTCAAGCACGGCAAAATTCTGCACACTTAATCTGAGCAGCACATTAAACACCCCAGTTAAATAAGATTAAAAATACGATCTTTAATTAATTGCTGTGATTCTTCATCACGGCAGATCAACAGACATGTATCGTCTCCGCAAATTGTGCCGACAACTTCTTCCCATTCGAGCTGATCGATAATTGCTCCGATCGACTGGGCGTTGCCTGGCAATGTTTTTAAAACGAGGAGATTGCCTGTAAAGTCCAGTTTAACAAAACTGTCCATCAGGTAGCGTCCGAGTTTTTCAAGCGGATGGTACTGTCTGTCTTTTGGCATGCTGTATACATATTCTCCGCCCGGTGAAGGAACTTTAATCAGCTGCAGTTCTTTAATGTCACGGGACACTGTTGCCTGAGTGACATTAAACTTATGTTCGATAAGCTTATCTACGAGTTCTTCCTGGGTTTCAATCCGGTTATTCGTAATGATTTCTCTGATTTTAATTTGTCTGATTGATTTATTAGACATTAAAATCCCCCCTTTTATAAATAGTTATTGAATATTTATTCATTATATTATCATAAGCCGCTCTCTTTGCATAGCAAAAACAAAGACATCAGCCGTACACGACGGCTTTGATGTCTTTGTCTATTACTGCATATTCATTTGGTTCGGCTGTCAGATAAAAGAGATATTCTCTATTGCCTTTAGTTCCCGTAATCGGAGAACGCTCAATTGCTGACAGATTAAAATCGAGTGTTTCGCATTCTTTTTGCACACGCTGAAGGACCTGATAATGCGTATCGAGATTTGTAATAATACCGCTCTCTTCCCGTTCTTCCAGATAACTTTCAAATTGAGGCTTAATTAAAGCTGCAATTTCGATATTATGGGTAAACAATGCTTTTATATGACGGAGAATCGGTACAATTGATGTGAACGAGACATCGATTGAAATGAAATCCGGGAGCGGATCGAAATTTTCGATTACAGTCTCTTTAAAATTGGTCTGCTCCATCACGGATACCCGCTCATCAATTCTCAGCTGGTAGGCGAGCTGGTTAGTACCGACATCGACAGCATAGACGTATTTTGCGCCGTGCTTGAGTGCGCAGTCGGTAAAACCGCCCGTGGATGAGCCGATATCGAGCATTACTTTACCCTTTAAATCCAGTCTGAAATAATCGATGGCGTGTTTTAACTTTAAGCCCCCGCGCGAAACGAACTGCTTCACATTTTTAAATCTGACCTGTGCTTTTTCGGGCGCAATTTTATCTGAAGCTTTATAAACAGGTTCATTATTGTTTAATACTTTCCCTGCCATAATTAATTTTTGTATATCATCTATTGAACCGACATTAAAATGTTCGAAAATATATTCATCGATTCGCATTTTCTTCATAAGATGCCCCTGTCAGCTGTTTAGTCCGGTGTGCAATATTTTCTGCTGTAATGCCGATATCACGGAGCAGCAGATCCACATCGCCGTGTTCGATATATTCATTATCAATCCCTAGACGCTGAATTTTATTCGTGTACAGTTCATCGTTCATATAGGTGGACACCATGCTGCCGAGACCGCCTGTAAGCATTGCTTCTTCTATAACAAATACAGGAATTCCGCTCTCTCCGAGAGAATTAAGGAGAGCAGTATCCATCGGCTTAATAAAGCGTGCGTTTATCACTCTAACTTCAATGCCCTCTTTACTTAGTGAATCAGCAGCTTCCAATACAGTCTGAAGCGTCGGTCCGTACGAAATTAGTGCGGCATCACGGCCTTCACGGAGCACTTCCCAACTCCCGATTTTAAGCGGTTTTCGGTCTTCTTTCATATCGATACCCTGGACATTGCCGCGCGGATAGCGGATGGCCATCGGGCCTTCAGTTTCAAATGATAAATCAATCATCATCTCAGCTTCTTTTTCGTCTCTCGGCATCATTAATGTGATATTAGGGAGCGGTGCAATAAAGCTGATGTCAAAGACGCCCTGATGAGTTTCACCATCCGCACCGACAAGACCGCTCCGGTCGATACCGAGAAGCACATTGAGATTTTGTCTGTCAACGTCGTGCAGAAGCTGGTCGTAACCGCGCTGCAGGAAAGTTGAATAGATTGCAAGGTACGGTTTCAAGCCTGCAGCCGCTAATCCTGCTGCCATTGTCACGGCATGCTGTTCAGCAATACCGGTATCAAAGAAACGTTCCGGCAGTTCATTCTGGAATTTTGTCAGTTTGCTGCCGACAGGCATAGCCGGTGTCATGGCAACAATTGTCTCATCTTGATGGGCGCGGTCGAGTACAGTGTTCGACATAAATGCGCTCCACGATTCTGTTTTCTTCGTGCCGAGCACTTCGCCGGTATCGATTTTATACGGTCCGAGTCCGTGCCAGATACCCAGCTTGTCGTGTTCTGCTGGATGATAGCCTTTACCTTTTTTCGTAATGACGTGAATCAGAACGGGACCATCATATTCTTTGGAAGTTTTAATCGCTGCACCGAGATCTTCAAAATTATGACCATCGACAGGACCGATATATTTAATGCCGAGTTCTTCAAAGAAAATACCGTCGACAAACATATATTTTGTACTATCTTTAAAACGGTCAGCGAGATCCCGGAGCGTCGTGCCGACCTGCGGCAGACGTTCGATAAACCCTTCCGCACCATGTTTAAATTTGTTGTACTGAGTATTGGTTCTCATGCGTCCGAGCATATTGTGAAGTGCGCCGACATTTGGCGCAATGCTCATTTCGTTATCGTTTAAAATAATCGTCATATTCGTCTTGTCACTGCCGATATGGTTCAGGGCTTCAAGCGCCATACCGCCGGTCAGTGCACCGTCGCCTATTATCGGAACAACGTGATTTTTTTCACCTTTAATATCGCGTGCTTTTGCAAAACCCATCGCAGCTGAGAGCGATGTCGATGAATGGCCCGCTTCCCATACATCATGCTCGCTTTCGCGCATTTTTGGAAATCCGCATAATCCTTTATATTGTCTGAGCGTGGCGAAATCCGCACTTCTACCTGTTAAAATTTTGTGTATATATGCTTGATGCCCTACATCGAAAATCAGTTTATCCGACGGTGAATCAAAGTACTTATGAAGTGCAATTGTCAATTCAACAACACCTAAGTTTGCTCCGATGTGGCCGCCTGTTACTGCACATGACTCGATGAGAAATTCTCTTATGTCACTTGCTAGCTGTACGAGCTCTTCTTCATTTAAATTTTTCACAAATGATGGCTCGTCAATACTATATATATTCATATAGCAACCACCTTTAAATTTACTAGTAATTATTATAACACTATACTGTTCGGACCAAAAAGAAAAATGATAATTCATACTGACATATGAATTATCATTGATCTCTTTCAGCAAACATCTGAACGATTTTACGTAATCCCGCTGTCGCTATTAATCCATCCAGACTGTCTAGGATGCCGTATGCCTCTTCTTCTTTATCATTCAAGGCAGCCTTAGCGCCTTTTAACCCAAGTTCACTCACATAGGTCACTTTGCCTTTTTTCGCGTCGCTGCCCGTATTCTTACCTGTAATTTCAGGATTACCTTCAAGATCTAAAATATCATCCTTAATCTGAAACAGGACGCCGATAACTTCGCTGAATTCCTCAAGACGCGAGGTCACCTGAGGTTCCGCACCGGCAATAATGCACGCTGCTGTCACAGGTGCTTTAATCAGCGCACCGGTTTTGTAAGCATGTATTTTTTCGAGTTCATCAAGCGATGTTTTCCGTTTCTCCGCTTCGATATCGAGCATTTGCCCGCTGATCATGCCTGACTGGCCGCTCGCAGAAGAAATTATCTCAACGAGTTTAATTCTGACTTCTGCTGATAATGCCTTGTCTTTCGCAAGCACATTAATACTTTCATTGAGCAGGTTGTCGCCGGCAAGAATTGCCGCCGCTTCACCGAAGACGACATGGTTTGTCGGCTTGCCGCGTCTCAGTTCATCGTTATCCATGGCAGGCAGATCATCATGAATCAGCGAATAAGTATGAATCATCTCAATCGCGGATGCCGCACTGACACCTTTTGAGACGTCTGTGTTGAGTGCCTCCAGCGCAGTAAATAACAACAGCGGACGGAGTCCTTTGCCGCCGGCTTCAACGGAATATTTACTCGCCTCGTAAATTGTTTCAGAATGCTGATATTCTTTCAGATGCAGAAGTATATGGGATTTCACTTTATCGATATAAGCTTTGTTTTTATTCTCCATCGTTATCAGTATCCTTATTGAGTTCTTCAACTTTTAACTCGGCATTTTTCAATATATTATCGCATTCCTGTGAAAGTTTAATACCTTCTTGATAAAGTTCCAGCGACTTTTCCAGGGATACTTCCTCTTCATCGAGCGATTTAACGATTGTTTCCAGTCTCGTCATTTTCATTTCAAAAGTCTGATCATTTTTAGTCATCTGTATTCACCTCAGTTACTTTCGCGCTGACTGTGCCTCGATTAAATGATGTTTCAATAACATCGCCAACTTTTAAGTTTTTTGCTTCCGTTACTATTCTATTATTAAACGTTGTATAAGAATAGCCTCTTTTTAATACTTGAACCGGACTGACTGATTCCAGCACATTAATGTTTCCTGAAAGGTGTTCCATCTTCCGGCCGAGCACCGCTTTTATCCGGCGTTTCAGCTCATCTTTTGTTCTCAGAAGTTCCGCCTGCCCGTTTCTTATAAGAGGTGACGGACTGCTGTAGGACAAGGAAGACATATGCCTGTCCAGCATGTGCCGGTTTTCGAGCAGCGAGGAAGACATATAATTATCAAGTGACGCGGTTAAATCTCGCAGCCTTCCAGTCTCTTCTGTATATAATAAATTCGGATTTTTAAACTTGTAGTAATTCGCCAGCCCTTCCAGCTGTTTTCTGGACCGGTCAATTTTTGTCATTATCAGATTATCCGCCTGCCTGCCGAGCTCGCCTAGACGGAGATTTAAATCTCTGATATTAGGCACAGCCTGTTCAGCTGCAGCAGTCGGTGTCGGCGCCCGGAGATCACTGACATAGTCAACGAGCGTAATATCTGTCTCGTGGCCTACCCCTGTTATTACCGGCGTATCCATATTAAATACTGCGAGTGCGACTTCCAATTCATTAAAGGTCCACAGATCTTCAATCGACCCTCCGCCCCGGGCAAGAATTACTGTGTCCGCGCCGAGTGAGTCCGCTCTTTTAAGATTTGTAAGAACACTCTCCTGGCTGCGGCCGCCCTGGACATATGTATTTAATAAAGTAACCTTAACGAGCGGATATCTGCGGGTTAAGGTGGTGATCATATCCTTAATCGCTGCACTCGTCGATGAGGAGACGATGGCGATATGTTCCGGGAAAGCAGGAATCGCCTTTTTGTGCTCCGGATTCAAGTAGCCCTTTTTCTTCAGCAGCTCTTTGTTCTGTTCCAGCTTTAAAAACAGCTGGCCGATACCGTCAATCTGCATTTCTTTAACGTAAATCTGGTATTGCCCGCGGGCTTCGTACAGAGTAATATTTCCTGCCAGAAGGACATTCTGCCCCTCTTCGGGCTTGAAATTCAGTTTTTCAGCATCGTATCTGAACATAACCGCACTGATGACGGATCTGTCATCTTTAACAGAAAAATAAATGTGGCCGTTCGTATGATGTTTCACATTCGACAGCTCACCCTTAAGAAAGACCCGTTGCAGGTACGGGTCTTTTTCAAATTTATATTTAATATATTTTGTTAATGACTGAACTGATAAATACTTTGTACTATCCATTTTACCTAACCTTCATTCTGTACGGCAAAGTTCTTCAATACCCCGTTAACGAAACGATGGCTGTCTTTGTCACCGTAGTTTTTGGCGATTTTCACCGCTTCATCAATGACAACTTTTACAGGTGCACCATGACTCTGCAGTTCACTGACCGCGAGACGTAATATATTTCTTTCTACTTTTGATATACGATCAATCGTATACCCTGTTAAGTAACGGCTGATTTCATCATTTACCTGATCCTGATTCTGGATATAGTAATCGATCACCGATTTAACAAATGTTTCAGTCTGATAGACTTCGTAAAAACGGGCATTTCTCAGCTCAACAACGTTTTTATCTATTTGAAATAACAGCTGAAATGCTTTCTTTCTTTGTTCATGTCTCTTCATGCTTACACCTAAACCTATTCTATTAACTTATTTAATAATATTAACGATGTGCACGTTAGTTTCGTTAACTGTGACTTCGAGCATATCATTTACAGCTTGTTTAACATTTTCCTGAATACGTTCAGCTACGCTGTGAACGTTTCTGTCAGTTGATAATACGACGTAAATCGCAATGTGAATCTGACCATCTTTAGTCTCGACTTTCACACCGCGGCCTCGGAATTTCTTCCCAATCTTTTCGATATTACCACTGGCAAAATTATTTTGCAATGAGTGAACGCCTTTAGTTTCTTCAACCGCAATGCTTGCGATTACTTCAATGACTTCACTGGAGATTTCGATGCTGCCCAAATTTGTATTATGATTTTGTAAAATCATACAATCACCTCACTCTTTTATTATATCACGTGACGCGGGTAATATTAAATGGTTTGCTGAATGGATCGATAAACCGCTGACTCCGTTCGGAAAAGTCTTTAAGCTGTATTTTGTTACTTTAAATATATGTCTATTTACGGTTCTAGTCAATAAGCTGCGGAAAACAGGTGGAAGGTGGTAATTGAGTGCTTTGCTCCGCAATGAACTAATTTTATTATAAAAATATAAACTGGATAATTGAATCAAAATTGACCGGCTGAAAAAGCCAGTCAATCTGTTAATAATGATTTAGAAGAGCATAGTTTCTACAAATTATTCTGTCCCACATATCTCGCCAGCCTTACAATATGCTTCTCTAATACTCTCTCAAACTGATCGGTTTCAACCACACCGTCCGCATCCTGGTATGGAATACCGACAAGATCATCTTTATCTCTGTCTTCTGTCGACGTGTGTTTATCTTCAAAGTAATAATAATGACCATTCACATTCGTCTGCACCAGCATATCCGGCAGCTGCAATTTACCGCCGATTTTAATTCTGTAGGCCGCGGGAACATTTGAAGATACTTTATTTTTCTGCAGCTGATAAGATATCGCAGTGCTGCCTTTATAATTTATCGTTATCTCTTCCCCTGCTTTATAATCTTTCGGACTTTTTATCTCTGCAGTATCATCAAACTTTTGCTTAATTATTTCAATTACCGGTGCGTAAATCTCGGGAATCTCACCCAGATCTTTTTCAATTTCTTCAAAATAATTATCATCGTGCTGTACTTGAGAACCATCATCCTGTTCCTCATTTTGCACTTTTTTCAGTTCATCATTAAATACTTCAAGGAAATTATTCATTTGTAAATCCTCCTCCTGTGATTTACTGATATCTACCCTAAAAAGAAAAAGATAAAAACCGTCTCCCTATTCCAAAAGGAATAAAAAGACGGTCTTAATCATCTACTTCATAATATTCTGTTCTACTAAAATGTTAGTACTATTTTGTGAGAATTTAAAAGTTAAAGAGAATGTCCAGTAATGAATTTTTTTAGTTCATATGACAAACCGGTTTATTTTTGTAATTTGTTCAGCAGTTAGATATTTGACGTTTTTTCCATTTGAGTTACTCATACTCTGGATAGAGCTTTAATAATTTCAGAACGTTCACCTAGAGATTGAACTAATAAATCATCAAATTCTTGTATGTCTATTGTTTGATTTGTCTTTTGTTTAGGCTGCTTTTTATCATTGTGAATCAGACGCTCTGCAGTACTGATATTTCGGACAGATTTCCATACAGCTGTCTTTCTACCTAGTGTGTGTCTTGAAACAAAAGCTTTGCTAGATCCATGTTTAGTAGGTAGTGAAATCTTTATAAATCCATTTTTACTGCCGTTGAGTCGCTTTGCACTATTCATATTAGTTTTTCGCAAAATAACCACTCCTTTTATATTATTATAAATGATTGTTTTCTACTTGACAATTTTATAGTGTTTAGGAATGCATTATTATAATTGAACGAAAAAGTATTTAACTAATTATTATACTGATTTGTTAAGTTCATATAAAAATCCACTCCTTCATTTTAATAATGAAAAAGTGGATTATTTTAACTGCTACTTCATAATATCCTGTTCTGCCAGGAAATTTGTATTATAATCATTGTTTAAAAATGCGTCATTCAATAAGATGTTCTGGTGGAACGGAATTGTCGTATCGATGCCTGAGATTTGGAATTCACCGAGCGCGCGTTTTGCTGTCTGTACTGCTTCGTCACGGTTTTTACCGTGTACAATCAGCTTCGCAATCATTGAATCGTAGTACGGCGGAATGACATAGCCTGCATATGATGCAGTATCCATTCTCACTCCAAATCCGCCCGGCTGAAGGAATTCTGTTATCTTCCCTGCCGACGGCATAAAGTTTTTATACGGGTTTTCGGCATTGACTCTGAATTCAAAGGCGTGACCCTCAAATTTAATGTCTTCCTGTTTATAAGGAATCGGTTCATGCATTGCCACACGTATTTGCGATTTCACAAGGTCTACGCCGGTAATCATTTCCGTTACCGGGTGTTCAACCTGAATACGTGTATTCATTTCCATGAAGTAATATTTATGGTCGTTTAAATCATAAATAAACTCAATCGTGCCGGCACCGATATAATCGATGCTTTTCGCTGCCCGGACTGCAGTTTCTCCCATTTCGCGTCTCGTTTTGTCACTGATGACCGGACTCGGCGCTTCTTCTACGAGTTTCTGCATACGGCGCTGAACTGTACAGTCACGTTCACCTAAATGAATGACATTGCCGTGATAGTCTCCGAGGACCTGAATTTCAACATGGCGGAAGTTTTCAATATATTTTTCAATATAAAGACTCTTATTGCCGAAGGCACTTTCAGCTTCCTGCTCTGTTAATTTATAATTCTGTGTCAGCTCATCTTTGTTCCGTGCGACTCTGATTCCTTTACCGCCGCCGCCGTGGCTTGCTTTAATAATAATCGGATAGCCGATGTCTTCAGCAATTTCATAAGCGTCATCCAGTGATTTCACTACACCGTCGCTGCCCGGCACTGTAGGAACATCCGCTTCAATCATCGTTTTCTTCGCGACATCTTTTACACCCATTAGAGAAATCGTTTCAGACATCGGTCCGATAAAGATCAAACTCGATGATTCACACATCTCTGCAAAATCGCTGTTTTCAGCTAAGAAACCGTAACCCGGGTGAATGGCATCGCAGCCTGTTGACTGAGCAATCGTAATAATCCCGATCATATCCAGGTAGCTGTCTTTTGAAAGTTTTGGCCCGATACAGTAAGATTCTGTCGCTAGTTTCCGGTGTAAACTATCCTGATCTGCTTCAGAGTATATACTGACAGTTTCGATTCCAAGTTCGTGACAGGCACGGATGATTCTTACCGCGATTTCACCGCGGTTTGCGATTAATACTTTTTTAATCATCGTAATTTAAATAATGGCTGATTGTATTCAACCATATCTCCGTCATCTACTAGAATTTCTGTAACTTCACCGGATACTTCTGCCTGTATTTCATTGAATAATTTCATCGCTTCCAAAATACAAACGACTGATGTGCTGCTTACTGTGTCTCCTACTTTAACGTATGCTTCAGCTTCAGGTGAAGGTGCTTTGTAAAAAGTCCCGACCATCGGTGCTCTGACAACAAGGCCTTCATCTTCAGGCTGAGCTTCTTTAGCCGGAGCCTGCGCCGCTGGTGCGCTTTGTGTCTGTACAGTTTGAGGCGCTGGTGCAGCTGCCGGTGTTAATTCTCTTTTAAGTTTAATATCCACATCTTTGTCTTTATATGAAATTTCAGTAAGCGATGCGCGCTCCATTTTTTCAATTAAAGAATCGACTTGTTCTAAATTCATTAGTTTTACTCTCCCATAAAATAATATGTCTACATTTTACATAGGTGGTCATACCAATTCAAGTATTAATTAAGAGCAGTAAATCCGACTGCTCTTAAAATGACTACGCTCTTGAAACGTAAGATCCTTCTTCAGTGTTAACAACGAGCATATCGCCCTGGTTAACAAATAAAGGCACTTGCAGAGTAACCCCTGTTTCAAGTGTTGCTGATTTAGACGCACCGCTCGCAGTGTCGCCTTTGATTCCCGGTTCTGTTTCGATAACCTCAAGCTCAACAGTTTTCGGAAGTTCTACTCCGAGTGTCTCGCCTTCATACATCATAATTGCGACCGGCATATTTTCTTTCAGGAATTTTAACTCATATTCCAGCTGGCTGCCCGGAATTTCAAGCTGTTCGTAAGTGTTGTTATCCATGAACACGTAGCTGTCGCCATCCGCATACAGATATTGCATTTTATGGTTGTCGATCTGAGCTCTGCCGACTTTTTCTCCTGCTCTGAAAGTTTTTTCCTGTGTTGCGCCTGTACGCAGGTTTTTTAATTTACTGCGGACGAAAGCCGCGCCTTTCCCAGGCTTAACGTGCTGGAAGTCTAAAACTCTCCAGATACCGCCGTCTACTTCTACTGTAAGACCAGTTTTAAAATCGTTTACTGAAATCATGATTTTCCTCCTAATAATCTGTCCGTCTTATACGATAAACAGTTTTTTACTGCTGTGTGTTAATTTTTTAAGTCCGGTTTCAGTGACAATTGTATCATCCTCGATACGCACGCCGCCAAGACCGTCTACATAAATACCCGGTTCTACAGTCACGCACATCCCAGGCTCTAGAGTCATTGTACTTTGTTGTGCGAGGCCTGGCAATTCGTGAACTTCGAGACCGAAGCCGTGGCCGAGTGAGTGGCCGAAGTTTTCGCCGTAGCCGTAGCTCTTGATAACGTCTCTTGCTACTGCATCTGCTTCGCTGCCGGTCATGCCCGCTTTAATTTCTTCGAGCGACTTCAGCTGAGCTTCCAACACGACGTTGTATATGTCTTCCATTTCCGGAGAGACAGAACCGACACCGAAAGTACGTGTAATATCGGATGCATATCCTTTATAGTAGGCACCGAAATCCAGTGTTACCATATCGCCGGATTCAATCACTTTATCAGAAGCAACACCGTGAGGCAGTGCTCCTCTGTGACCGCTTGCAACTATCGTATCAAAACTTGGCCCGCTTGCTCCAAGTTTGGTCATGTGCGCTTCAAGCTCATTTTTAACTTCCATTTCAGTCATGCCTTCTTTGACATAAGTTAAAATATATTCGTAAGCCTGGTCTGCAATTTCACATGCTTTCTGAATTAAGTCCACTTCTTCTTTTGTTTTAATTAAGCGGATTTTTTCTACTTCGCCTGTTAACGGCACCACTTCAAAATCGTCTTTAATCTTACTGTATGTATTGTAGTTTACGTGCTCCCCTTCGAAACCAATACGTTTAATATTTTTCGATTCCATAAATGATGCGATGAAATCAAGCAGGCCTCCCTGCTGCAGCACAAATTCGAAGTCTTTGGCCTGTTCAGCACCTTGTGCTTTATACCTGAAGTCGGATATTAAGTATCTTCTCTCCGGTGTAATAACAAGTGCCCCGCTCGTGCCGGTAAAATTACTTAAATACCGTCTGTTGTAACTGCTCATTACGAGTAATGCATCAAGATTTTCTCTCTCCAGCAACTGCTGTACTTTATCAAATTTAATCATTTCTCCGCCACCTCTCCATTATCATTTTACATGAAATTAATATCTATTTCATTTTCTTTTTATATTTTAACGCTAACATGTTAAAATAGTCTAATGAAATATAGGAGAATGTGCGATGAAACTTAGATTATCTGCAACGATACTAATATTACTGGCTGCGGGATGTTCAAACAGTTCACCGGAAGAGACTCTTATTGAACAAGAGGAGTACAAGAGTGAACTGGAAGGGCTGCTGCAGACTGAACAGGTGCGCAATCAGCAGCTGGCTCTGCATTTGGAAAACCTCGATACGCAGATTGTAAATTTCGAACGCGACCGGGATAATCCCAATGTCGAAAAATATGTGGAGACCGTCACGGAATATGCTGGCGGGATTACTGAAAATCTGAATAAAATGAACGAATATATTACTGCCTACCGGAACGGCGAGCAGCTCAATACAGGAGATGTTGTAAAAACCAGAGACGCTGTAACGGATACTGTCGAGAAGTATGAGGCTGCTGTCGGTGAACTGGAACTTACCGATGTGCTTGAACGCGAACATTCCAATGTTGTACTCGCCAATGAAGAAATTACTGAAGCTGTAAACCAGATTGCGGATGCACTGGCCGCTGAAGATGATGAGCTGCTTAACGAAGCCATTGAAAGGCTTCAGTCGGCGACAGAATACTTGTAGAAAGAATGAAGCCTATGACTAAACCGATATACGGCGGCCAGGCAGTGCCTGAAGGCGTCATGTTCCAGTCAAAAACCCATATGTCGACAGCCATCCGGCGGACGAATGGAGAAATCGATTATTTTGATATGCCGCGGCCGGATAAGCCGCTTTTGGCCAAACTGAAAAAAATACCGCTTCTCCGCGGGAATGTTGCGATACTTGAAGCCAGTGTATTTGGCATGAAACATATGGATTTTGCTGCGGACCGATACGACCGGAATCCGGCGGAAGACTATAAAATAGCAGAAGAAAAAAATTCGAAAAATACAGCGAAAGTGGTGCTTTCCACTGTGATTATCGGTATACTTACCTTTTTGATCGGTAAATTTGTGCTGACACTGGTACCGGTGTTTGTCGCGGAAGTATTTTCCGGTATGATTACAGGGAAATTCGGACAGGTAGCCCTTGAAACACTGATTAAGCTGATTATACTGCTTGGCTATATATACCTGCTCTCGCTGACGCCGATGGTTAAAAGACTGTTTCAGTACCACGGTGCTGAACACAAAGTCATTAACTGCTTCGAAGAAGATAAGCCGCTGACAGTTGAAAACGTTCAGGCACAGTCGAGACTGCATTACCGGTGCGGAAGTTCCTTTATACTGTTTACCGTACTGGTCGGCTTCATCGTTTACATGTTTGTTCCCGTCGATCCGCTTTACGTGAGAGTGATTAACAGAATTCTGCTGATACCCGTCGTCCTCGGACTGTCTTTTGAAGTGCTGCAGCTGACGAACAAGCTGAGAGAGGTGCCCGTGCTGAAGTATCTCGGGCTGCCGGGCCTGTGGCTGCAGTATTTAACGACAAAACAGCCGGAGAACGATCAGGTTGAAGTTGCAATACATTCATTCAACCATCTTTTAGGGAGTGATAAAAAGTGAAAAGAGCTTTGGTGATTATCGTTTTGATTGTTGCAGCAATCGGGCTTCTGATGAATCTTGATCTCGTGCTCGGTATGATTGTCAATTCATTAATTTTTCTTTTAGTGATAGCTGCAATTTTATACGGCATTTATTATTTCTTTATCTTAACTGAAGATCAGAGAAAATATAAAAAAGCATTACGCAAAGCAAAGCGTAAACAGCGGAGAAAATAATACACATATACAAGGAGAGGTTTTTAAGTGGAAAGCTGGATTATTGCTTTAATTATTCTGGCAGTTGTCATCATCGCATTGGTGATAAATGCATTTTTAAGTATGAGAGGCGTGAACATGCTGTCTGAGACAGAATTCAATCAGGATTTGCGCAAAGTGCAGCTGATTGATTTACGCGAGAAGGAAAAATTTGAACACGGCCATATACTCGGAGCGAGAAATATGCCGATATCGTCCTTCCAGTTAAAAAAAGGCGGTATTAGAAAAGATAAGCCGGTTTACTTATATGATCAGAACGGGCGTACTGCCTTGCGCGCGGCTCGTATGCTGAAAAAAGACGGCCATAAGGACATCAACGTTCTAAAGCAGGGAATTGCTAAATGGACAGGTAAAATTAAATCTAAAAACCGTTAAAATAACAAAAAGACGCCTGACCGGCTGCGGTCAGGCGTCTTTTTTTGGTTTTTGGCGTATTTTGAGTTATTCGTCCAAACGAACAGATTACGTCGAGATAAAGAAAAAATATCAGACAAAAAGCCTGCAGCATCAAGCTGCAGGCTTTTAAAATAATTAATCATTTAGTTTTTGTGGAATGGTGTTTTAACGAATTTTGCAGGCACATCTTTATTGCGCACTTTGATTATGAATTCTTTATCCAGTTCATAAAAATCAGTATCAACTAAAGCGAAACCGATTGAACGTTTCGTTGTCGGTGACTGCGTTCCGCTTGTTACGTACCCTACTTTGTTTCCTTCGGTGTCATAAACCTCATAGTCTGTACGCGCGATTCCTTTGCCCGTAATTTCAAAGCCCGACAGACGGCGCGGTGCACCATTTTCTTTTTGTTCTTTTAAGGCCGGCTGACCGATAAAGTCGCCCTTATCCACTTTCACAGCAAATCCGATACGTGCTTCAAGCGGTGTAATTTCAGGTGACAGATCCTGGCCGTGAAGCGGAAGTCCTGCTTCAAGACGGAGTGTATCACGGGCGCCGAGTCCGCACTCAAGAGCGCCGTTGTCTACAAATAGTTTCCACAGGTCTACTGTATCTTCCGGTTTACAGTAAAGCTCAAATCCGTCTTCTCCTGTGTATCCGCTCTGTGAAATAATTACATCTTTGCCGTCCACCTGAGCGCCAGTTACGAAGTTGAACATTTTAAGGCCGGATAAATCAGTTTCTGTGAATTTCTGTACCAGTGCTCTTGCATTTGGCCCCTGCACTGCAAGCTGACCGTAGTCCGCTGATACGTTTTCCACAACTGCATCGTATCCTTCGATAGCTTTAAGCCAAGCGAAGTCGCTTTCAGTATTGCCTGCGTTTGGAATCAGCAGGTAATCATTTTCAGCGAGCTTGTATATAACAAGGTCGTCAATGACCCCGCCTTTTTCGTTAGCGATCGTAGTGTATTGAGCTTTTACATCTGTTAACTTCGTAACATCGTTAGTCAGTGCATAGTTTAAGAATTCTTCAGCCTCGCTGCCTGTAACACGGATTTCTCCCATGTGACTGACATCAAAAATACCGACATCTTCTCTTACTGCTGTGTGTTCTTCTTTGATGCTTGAGAATTGAACGGGCATTTCCCAGCCGCCAAAATCGACCAGTTTAGCACCGTTTTCGTGGTAGTACTCATTTAAAGGTGTTCTTTTTAACTCACTCATTACAATTTCCTCCTCAAATAAATAAAACAGGACAGTGAATAATCGCTGTCCTGTTGAAATAATCTTCAGGATTACGTCGCAACACTGTCCTTTTGCCTGAGAGATTCACCCCGCAGGGGCTTGCTCCTTCGGCGACGCTGAACGCGTTCTCTCCAGTATTATTCATCCGTAACTGTCTTGTGAATCCGTATTCATTATACTCATAATTTATTTAAAATGGCAAGCTGAATACTTAGGCTTTAAAATTCCCATCATCCATATAGCTTATGATTTCAGCTGCTGTATCTGCAACAGTCTTTGAAGTGCTGATTTCCCTGTCGGCAAGCGCTGAATATTTATCCAGTCTCGAATTGTAAAGTGCCCGTACTTTTTCAATATCCTGATTGCCGAGCGGACGGTTATCATCTTCCTGAATCCGGCTGTACAGATCATCGAACGGTGCGTTTAAGAAAAACACCGGCATGTCTGTCAGTTCTTTCAGCAGCGCATATGATTTTTCATAAGTAACGACTCCACCGCCTGTCGCAATAATAGCATTTTCTTTCAATATCGACTGAAGCGCCTGAAATTCGTATTCTCTGAATGCCGCTTCTCCTTCAGCCGCAAAAATGTCCGGAATCGGCTGTCCCGCAATTTTTGGAATCACATCATCAAGGTCTATTGTTTTTTTATTTAACTGTATGCCGAGTTCATGTGCGATTGTCGTTTTGCCGCACCCCATAAAACCGATTAATATCATATTATCATTCACCTAATTTATTATTTGATCAATTCTTGAAATATAAATTTCAATTAAATTCATACGGATATCCAGTACCAGCTGAAACCTATTATAGTAATGATAGTATACTCCGATTAAATATATAAGTAAAAAGTATACTGACAGGCTGAAAAATCCGTCATTTTTTGAAGATAAATGTCTCATCGGCTGCTCCTTTCAACTCCAGACTTACCGCTTCTTTTGTTTCAGCAGTAATAAATTCCTCGATATTAAACATTAAAGTAACAAACCCCTCGTCTTCGATACTTTTAATAATTCTGCCGCTGGAATATCTGTAGGTAATCTTTCCTCTGTCTGTTGTAAAGTGAACAGCTGTGCCGGCAGCTTCAATTTTCCGGGATGCCTTATATGTCTCCATAATATCCAGTGTGAAGATATCAGTGTCGTAGTAATCCTCTTGCAGCTCGAGTGTTTGAAACAAAGCTATCACCGCCGGCATGACTGCCATAATCAGTGCTGCAGTCATAAGCGACAGCAGCATTTCCATATAGGTAAAACCGTCAGCTGCATATTTTTTTGAGCCGTTCATCACATGGCACCCCCGCCTTGTTAAATAGTTCTTCAGCCTTACTGATATAATCGGCGGAGGAATCATAGCGGCTGCTTAAAGTATACAGTTCGCGGTAAAATTTCAGCTGTGCCATGCTGTCTCCGTCGAGAACGGAAATGTAGATAAGCCCGGGCAGCATAAGAACGATGACAGTAAATATTAAAAGCGCCACCATGCTGTCGTAGAGCAGAAAGCCTTCATTGTTCAATACGGAACCTCCCCTTCAATATCTGAAAAATAAATTTAACGTTTTTCTCTCCGCAGGATAAATACACTGTGCCAAAAGCACTCGTGTCCCCGCTCGGCCTGTAGGAAAACTGCTTCATGCCGAAATCTTCGAGCCGGCATGCATGCAGCTCATAATGTGAAATAACAGTGCGTGTTTTATCGCGTACTGTAATAGACTGGTTATTATATTCCATAAATACTGTATATGACTCTTGTTTTGCCAGTGCATTCATCTGGGCACCCTGGAATACATAGCTGATATTTTCGATTTCATCCGCAAGATCGTGCTGCCGGTATACAGGTAGATGCGGCACGGAAATCGATAAAATGATGCTGACAATCGTCAGGATTAGCATCATTTCCATCATCGTAAAGCCGCTACTGTCTCGTGGCTTCGCCATTAGTTATCGTAATTGTATCGCCGTTTTGGCAGCTGACCTGTTCAGCTGTTAAATAGTCAGGTACAAGATCTTGAATTGTTGCAGGTGTTCCGCCTTCGTTCAGCGTATAAGCTTCAATCTGACTCTGGACCATGCGCACCTGCGCCTCACATCCCGTGTCCTGGACGTTTCTGCTCTGGGCGGCGATGTTCGGAATAATAAGTATAATCAGCACGGAAATAACGAGCAGCACCAGCAGCATTTCGATCAGTGTAAAGCCTTCTTCCTTGTTTTTAAATTTACGGTTGATTGTTTTTCTCATAATATTTTCCTCCTATTTTATCGAACTGAGCATATTGAATATCGGTAACACGATGACTAAATATAAACAGATAATCAGAAGCCCGAGAATTAAAAATATGACGGGCTGGATTTTCTTCGTTAAGCTTTCAACTTTAATAATGATATTTTCTAAAGAGTATTCGCTGTAAATAATCAGTTCCTGTCCAACATTGCTGTTGTACTCGCCGTGATTGACAAATACCGCGAGCCGTTTATCGAGCATGTCCAGCTCTTCTACCGCCTCCCCGAGCGATGTGCCGAAAAGAAGCTGTTCTTCTATCGTTTCTGCAGCGAGGCTTAAATAACGGTTGATGGTCTGCGTTTTAAACAGCAGTATAATTTCTTTCACTTCGAGACCGTTATTTAAAAAGTAGCCGAACTCGCGCGAGAAGCGGTAGGTGACATAATATTTAAAATAAGTTTTAACAATAGGTATACCGAGCAGAAGCTTTGCTGCGAGTTTTGTATTTTTCAAATTCAGTATCAGCAGTATTACGAGGAGTATAAGAACCGCCGTCCCTAAAATACTGAAAGCCGCATACGGCAGATAATTTAATATGAGCGTGAGCATGCTGACGAGTATCGTCTTATCTGCCTGCATTGCGCTGTACAGCTCATTAAACTGCGGTATTACTGTGTAATTCAGCAGCCCGAGCATAATGATGAATACTGCAACGAGCACGAGAGGATACTGCAGTGTTTTAACCAGCTGCTGCATTGTCTGCCGGCGCGTGTTTAAATATTCCCCCGACTGTTCAAGATTTGAAATGATCTCACCGTGTATTTCAGCGAATGATACTTGCATAATAATCGATTTAGAGAAGCCGAGATATTTCAAGACGGCGCTCAGCGATGCACCGCTGTTAATCAATTCTAAGAGCTTTCTTCTATCCGGCTCTTTAATGACCTCGTACTGTTCGGTTAAAAAGGTTAATGCCTGCTGCATCGTAAAACCGTTCCTTAAAAGACCGGCGAGCTTGATTAAAAAATGAGCATCGTATTTGCCGAGTTTATTGGAAGGACCGATTGTAATGTTTATATTCTTCATCCGTCAACGCTCCTTCCCCGTGCAGCTCGATGAGCTTATCCTGGATAGTCGGATACATTACTGTCCCGCCGTTTAAATGTTTTTGTATCATCTCTTTGTCAAGATGCTCATACACGATAAACGCCCCCGCTTCAGTATGAATCAGCCGCTGGTTGACAATGAGTGAAATACTTTCTGCCATCTCTTCTTTGTAGAGACCGTAATCTTTCAGCCGGGTCAGCGTGCTGAGAGCACTTTTGCTGTGAAAAGTGCTCAGTACCAAATGTCCTGAAAGACTTGTTTTCAGCAGCTCTTCTGCGATGATTTTGTCCCTGATTTCACCGAACATAATGATGTCCGGGTCGCACCGGAGCACTCCCCGGATAAGCGGCGCATAACTCAGATTCGCTTTGTCGTTAATTTCGACCTGCACCAGTCCGCTGATATCAAATTCCACCGGATCTTCAATACTGATAATCTGTCTGGTACCGTCTTTTGCGGCATCCGTCGCGAGTCTGTACATAACTGTACTTTTTCCCGACCCTGTAGGCCCTGTAAAGAGAATCAGCCCTTGTGACAGCTTCATATGCGAAGCGAGAAATTTGTAATCTTCGTCTCTATAAAAAAGACTTTCGGAAGATTTTCCTGCACTTGTGTTCAGCAGTCTGATGACTACAATTTCTTTCATAATTGTGAGCGGAAGTGTACTGACGCGGATATTGCACTGCAAATCACCGATATAAAAACTCGTCCGGCCGCTCTGGGGAACCTTGTGCTCGTTAATATCCAGTTCCGCAATGAACTTCAAATAGTTAATCAGCCGTTTCAGCATATCGAGTTCCAGGGTGCGGACGGCTACCATCTTTCCGCGGATACGTTTTTTAACCGACCCTTCGGTTTTTTCAAACGTAATGTGAATATCGCTTGCGCCGCTGTCATATGCATCCTTAATTAATGTTTCTGCCAAGCTTTTCAAAAAAACACCTCCTACCCTATATATAGGCCAAAAGTGCGATTTCCTTTTAAAAAAGTTACTTAAACACAAAAATAGCAAAACTGGTTTACTTTTTACACAAACTTACATAGTTTTGGAATTTATTTACATCAAAATAAATGCAATTACTATTTACATTAGCCGTTGTATTATCTATAATTGAATTTAATGATATGTAAAATTATTCAGGTGGGAGGATGTAACACATGGATAAAGTATTTAAAATGATTGGGTTCTGGACAGCGATGTTTGCCATTCTGTTCTATATCGGAGATATGGTAACAATGTCATTATTCTTCGTTGCACAGACAGGACTTTTTGTCTTACTAGGCTATATGAAATTAACTGAAAGAATGTACATGTACGTATTTGCTGCCTACTTGATTCTGTTCTTTGTCGGCTTTACATATTACACAACATTCTTACTGGAACCATCTTTTGGAAACCAGCATTAATTAAAAAAAGAGCAGGAACACATCGGTGTTCCTGCTCTTTCTATTTGGCTGCTGCCTTTTAACGCACGTAAGGATTATTCTCTTTTTCATCTCCGATGGTTGTCGGTACATTATGTCCTGCATAAACAGTCGTTTCCGGAGCGAGCTTGTACAGTTTTTCCCTGATAGAATGCATCAGTTCAGGTGTGCTGCCGCCATAAAGATCTGTGCGTCCCACTCCTTTGTGAAATAAGACATCACCGGAAATAACAAAATCTTCAAATTTATAGCTCAGCGATCCGGGGGAATGTCCTGGTGTATGAATCACATCGAATTTAAAGGCCCCTACAGCTGCCGGGCCTTCTTTTAGGATATTCGGGCTCACTGATGAAGTAATCTCCTCAGTAAAGCGGATTGAGCCGTTTTTAGAGGTGTCTGTCAGCCAGTCTGTTTCGATATCCGACATATAGACTTCAGCATCTGTAAATTCCTGAACTTCATCCAGTGCTCCGAAATGATCGTAGTGCGTATGGGTTAAAAGGATGCCGTCCACAGGCAGTCCGATATCTTTCAATTTACCGGTAATTACATTTGCTTCCGCCGACGGATCTACTACCAGTACGCTTTCTCCATTGCTCACAATATAACAGTTTGTTGATAAAGCCCCTAAAGGCAATCTTGTAATTTTCATTAATAATCACTCTCCAAAATGTTCTCGACAAAACTATATATTAATTATACAATATTGTTAAGTGATTGTTTAAAGAGAAAGATTAGGGGGTCAATATAATGCCTTTCTTCGATACAGGAGAATTATTTAGTATTGGTGGACTGACTATTAGAATCGGAGTTAACGCTCTCGCAATTTTAATGGGCTTAGTTGCAGTATTTGGAATTATCGGGCTTTTAAACTCGATGAAAGCTAAAAACATCCTGGCTGCCGCATTCAGTGCAATAACAGTTCTGGTCTTTGGACTTTGGACGCTTGCAACTATATTTACATTCGGCTATCCGGATCTCGGTTAATTAATGAATAACGAAAAAGAAATACTCCTTCTGGATTTACCAGAAGGAGTATTTTAATATTACATATGATTTTTAGCGACTTCCAGCTGCTGCTTAACAGACTCTGTACCTGTTGATCCGTAGCTGATTCTTCTGTTGACGACAACTTTAGGCGACAAGATGCCGTAGATATCTTCTTCGATTACACTGCTGGCTGCTTTAAATTCCGTCAGCGGCAGATCTTTAAGATAAATCCCTTTATTAATGCATGACAGTACCAGTTTTCCGACAATTTCATGAGATTGTCGGAATGGAATACCTTTAGCAACTAGATAATCCGCGAGTTCCGTTGCATTGGAAAAATCTTCGGTTACAGCTTCTTCCAGCACTTCTTCGTTAATCGTCAGTGCTTCAAGCATGCCATTCATAATTTTAAGGGAGCCCTTTATGGTTGTCAGTGAATCAAACAGGCCTTCCTTGTCTTCCTGCATATCCTTGTTATACGTCAGCGGCAGCCCTTTTAAGAGCATGAGCATAGACATGAGATGTCCTGCAGTCCGTCCGCTTTTTCCGCGAATCAGTTCGGCCATATCCGGATTTTTCTTCTGTGGCATCATCGAAGAGCCCGTCGTAAACGCATCGCTCAGCGTGACGAAATTCGCTTCATCCGTCGTCCAGAAAATCAATTCTTCGGATAATCTCGATAAATGCACCATCGAAAGCGAAATATTCGACAACGTTTCAACGATGTAGTCCCTGTCGCTCACCGCATCCATGCTGTTGTGGTATATGCCTGAAAAACCGAGCTCGTCTTTCGTCTGGAAACGATCGATATTAAACGTTGTGCCGCTGATTGCTCCTGCACCTAATGGAGAAACGTCAATGCGTTTTAAAGCATCGTTAAAACGCGATTTGTCGCGTTCCAGCATCCAAAAGTAGGTCAGTATATGATGAGAGAATAAAATCGGCTGGGCACGCTGCAGATGCGTGTAACCGGGCATAATGACACCGATGTGATTTTCTGCAAGTTCGATAATTGTCTGCTGCAGCAATTCAATACTCTCAATGACTGTCTTAACTTCTTTTTTAACGTATAAATGCATATCTGTCGCAACCTGATCATTCCTGCTTCTGGCTGTATGCAGTTTGCCGCCTGCTGCGCCGATTTTCTCAATCAGTTTTGCTTCGACATTCATATGAATATCTTCCTCTGATACGCTGAAGACCAGTTTATTATTGTTGTAGTCATCTAAGATGCTCATCAATCCATCTTTAATCAGGCTGTTTTCTTCTTCGGTAATAATATTTTGGGCTGCAAGCATATTAGCATGTGCAATACTGCCGTTAATATCCTCTTCAATCAGGACTTTATCAAAATGGATGGAAGCATTAAACTCTTCCACCCATGAAATTGAATCCTCTTGGAATCTGCCGCCCCAGGCTTTTTTACTCATCCACAGCAACTCCCTGTTCAAGCATCGCTTTCACTTTAGTAGGCAGTCCGAAGATTTCTATGAAGCCGACAGATGCTTCCTGATTGAAGGCGTCTTCTTTCGTATAAGTTGCCAGTTTCTCATTGTAAAGACTGTTTTCAGATTTGCGTCCTGTAACAGTGACGTTTCCTTTATATAATTCAACACGCACATCACCGCTGACCGGCTGCTGCATATCTTTCAGAGTCGCTCTTAGCGTTTCGGATAATGGTGTAAACCATAAGCCGTTGTAAACCTGCTCTGTATATTTCTGTTCAATTACCGGTTTAAAATGAGCGATATCTTTCGTTAAAGTAATCGTTTCTAAATCGTGTTTAGCAGTTAAAATTACTTTTGCCGCCGGTGTTTCGTAAATCTCTCTTGATTTAATGCCGACCAGTCTGTTTTCTACATGGTCGATTCTGCCGATGCCGTGTTTGCCCGCGACTTCGTTTAAATGCAGGATTAATTCATGCAGTTCGAACTTCTCGTTATTGATAGCGACCGGCAGTCCTTTGTCATAAGTAATTAATAATTCTTCAGCTTCGTCCGGAGCATCTTTAATATTTACAGTAAGATCGTAGGCATCTTCCGGCGGTGCTGCCCAAGGATCTTCAAGGATACCGCATTCGTTGCTTCTGCCCCACAGATTCTGGTCGACAGAATATGGAGAATCAAGATCGATAGGAATTGGAATATTATGCTCTTTCGCATATTTGATTTCCTCTTCTCTTGACCATGTCCATTCACGGACAGGTGCGAGTACTTTGATTGACGGATCGAGTGATTTAATAGCCACTTCGAAACGCACCTGGTCATTCCCTTTACCGGTACAGCCGTGTGCAACGTAATCCGCATTTGTCTCGTGTGCAATTTCCACAAGTTTCTTAGAAATTAACGGACGGCTGAGTGCAGATACGAGAGGATATTTCTCTTCGTACATCGAGTTGCCGTAAATTGTATATGCAACGAATTCTTCTGCATATTCTTTTTGTGTATTTATGATGTGACATTCGCTGGCACCCATTTTTAGTGCTTTGTCATGAACCTGTTCAAGATCTTTGCCTTCACCGACATCAAGACATACCGCTACTACATCAAAACCTTTATCGATAAACCACTGAATCGTTACGCTTGTGTCCAATCCGCCTGAATATGCTAATACTACTTTTTTCTGTGCCATATATGTCACCTCATAAGTTTTTTTAATTAATTGATAATTTAAATACTAACATCATAAAATTACATAATCAAGTATAATTATACATATAGTTAATATACTTTTTGAAAACATAAAAAAAGAGGCCGTTATCAGCCTCTTTAATGCTTTTCTATATATTAATTCGCTTCATCAATTAAAATCTGCAGTTCCTCATCTTCGACTGGTGTTTCCAGTTTGTCTATGGCTGCATTCATATTGTCATAGTCCTGATTCTTGCGGAACTCGAGTATTTTTTCTTTTGCCGCAAGTTCATTGGACGGATCCATCTCATAGCTCTGATCGACGTACTGCTGGCCTTTTTTCTCATCTCCTGCTTCTATATACAGCTTTCCGAGTAAATAGTAAGTCATATCTGTTGCCGCATCTTTGTTAATCGAATTATTAACAACTGCAAGGGCCGCGTCGTAATCGCCTTTTTCATAATAGTACAGTGCTTCGTCGTCCATAGGATGAATCGATGTCTGCCGGTTCATGCCGTAATGGCTGAACATGGTGAATAAAATCAGCACTGCCGCAGCAATAATCGTATATTTTAATTTAACCCGGCGGAAATTAAATATTACCCCGAGGAGTACGCCTGTAATCAGACCGCCGATATGTGCATAATGATTAACATTTGCTACAAACATCGATAAGACTGAAACTGCTGCGAATACTGCGATAATCTGGATAAGCAGTTTTGCTTTGATTTTTCTCGTAATTAATAAATGTACAATGATTAAACCGAGCAGACCGTAAACCGCCCCGCTCGCTCCGAGGGAAATACCTTCTGTAATAAATACGAGAGAAAAAAGACTCGAAATCGTACCTGCTGCAAGATAAGTTATCAGCAGATGCCACGGTGTATATATTCCTTCAACGAATTTGCCGAGTATGTACAGCGCAAAAATATTAAAAAGAAAATGACTGACTCCGACGTGCAAGAAGGTGCTCGTAACCAGCCGGTAATATTCACCGGATGCAACTTCGTAATGGCTGACTGCGAGAAGATTGGTCAATTCATAAGTATTAAACAGATGAACAAATATCAAATTAATTAACAGGACAATGGTATTTAATGTTACGAACAAGAGCGTCATCGGTGTAAATTTAATCATATACTTTTCAAAAGGATGGCGCGACATTAATCTTCGCTTATAAAATGCATCATCTTTCGGTTTTTTATATTTCATATCAATTTTATAAAATGGATTTGATATAATTTTCTCGAGATTACTGACGGTTCTGTGATTGACTCTCAATGTTTTCGACTTAAACTTGCGCGTGAATTTTTTTTCAGTTAAATGGTACAGGTTAATTGTCTTAACAGGAAAACCTGCAATTGCTGAAAGATTATCCGCGGAGTTGAAGATGTTATCAGTAATCGACTCCAGTTCACGATCGGATAAATCCATATCCAAAAGGCACAGCAGTGTTTTCTTTTTGCGGTCTTTCAGCCAGATCATGTCTGTATCCTGGTCATAATGAAGAAAGTCATAGTTTGTATATTTCGCAACTTCAAATGCTGCCTGCCATTTATTCTTCATGTTCTCTCACTGCTTTTACACTCAATATCTCTTTGTCGGTAATCAGAGTATCGACAGGCAGGTCATGTTCCATGACGATAGTCTCTCCCAGCTGTTCGCTGAAGATTAAAGAAGCCGTACTGCCTTTAAAACTCGTCAGGAAACGGTCGTAAAAGCCTCCGCCGTAACCGATCCGGTATCCGTCCGTGCTGAATATCAGCCCCGGCACAATTAGCAGGTCCACATCGTTGTTGACCGGTGCTTCGGGATTTGGAATCGGAATATTTTTCTCATCAAGCGTGGCTTCTTCTTTTGACGTCAGGCGGTGGAAAGTCATCGATTTGTCATCGTAATGACACTGCGGGGAGTATACCTCAATACCTGAGTCAAGCAGTTCATCAATTAATTTCCAGGTGTCGTATTCTATTTTCATCGGCAGGACTATCCCCACACTTTTAAAAGCATGCTTTTGAATAAAATCTTTAGCGTGCGCTGTAATGCTGTCTTCAGCTTTTGATTTGGCATCTTTGTCCATAGATTTTAAAGTGCTGATCATATTTTGGCGCAACTCTTTTTTAGACATATTAATAACCCCTCACTATTTATTTCTTGCTTACAGTTATTCTATATGAATATAGAAAAAACCTCCAGAATTACTGGAGGCTGTTCTTATTCGCTCTTGTATTTTTCATATGGGTCGCCGGTGTGAATATAGTAAATGTGTTCCGCAATACTTTTAATGTGATCGCCGATACGTTCAAGATATTTTGCGGTCAGCTGTATCTGACCTGTTAAAAAAGCATCGGATTCTTCGAAAATATCCGAAGTGGTAATCTGAACGAATACCGCATCGATATCCTGGTCTCTTAAAATAATTTCATCGAGCAGATCAAGATCCGATTTTTTAAAGGCGGTGTAAACGTCTTCCAGCATTAATGACGCCAGACGTTCCATTGTTTTAAAACGGAGCAGCGTCCGTTCATTTGTAATTTTAATACGCTTTCGGACTTCTGCCACATTACTTATATTATCCCCTATCCGTTCGAGATTATCAGCAATTTTAATGCAGGAAATAATCGTTCTTAAGTCCGTGGCAACAGGCTGCTGGGTAGTAATTAAATTAATCGCATGAGCATTTACATCAGCTTCCATTTTATTAATCTCAGCATCATTGCGGACGACTTTCCGCGCATCTTCGATATCATCTGCAAGAAGTACTTCCACAGTTCCCGCAAGTCTTTTGTGACATTCTTCCCCAAGTTTTATACATTCGCCAATCAGTGCGTCCAGTTCTTGCTGGAATTTTTCACGATAGACAGTCATTTTTAGCCGAATCTGCCTGAAACGTAATCTTCTGTACGTTTATCAGAAGGATTCTCAAAAATCACATTCGTATCATCTGATTCAACGACGTAGCCCTGGTAGAAGAAAGAAGTTCTGTCGGATACCCGTGCAGCCTGCTGCATGTTATGCGTCACGATAATGATACTGTAATCTTTTTTAAGTTCCTGCATTAAATCCTCAATTTTAGTTGTTGAAATCGGATCGAGGGCACTTGTCGGCTCATCCATTAAAATAACCTCAGGCTCTACTGCAAGTGCACGTGCGATACAGATTCGCTGCTGCTGTCCGCCTGATAAGCCGTCTGCATTGTCATTAAGACGGTCTTTGACTTCGTCCCAGATCGATGCGCTGCGCAATGATTTCTCTACCACTTCATCGAGAACGGATTTCTTTTTAATGCCGTGAACACGCGGACCGTAAGCCACATTATCATAAATTGATTTAGGGAAAGGATTCGGTTTTTGGAAAACCATGCCGACACGTGTTCTTAATTCTTCCACAGACATGCCGCTCGTGAAAATATCATCCCCCCGGAACTGGATATCACCTTCTGTCCGGACAATCGGCACTAATTCCGTCATACGGTTTAAAGATTTAACAAAAGTCGATTTACCGCAGCCTGACGGTCCGATGATAGCGTTGATGTCGTTTTCGTGGAAAGTTAAATTAATATCCTGGAGTGCATGGTTGTCACCGTACCAGAGATTAAAGTTGTTAGACTGAAAAACAATTTCTTTATCTTCCTGAATGATTGTTTGTCTTTTTGCGTCCGCTGCCTGAGTACCAATGTTTACTTTAGTTTTAACACTGTTTAGTTCTGCCATTTATAAAACTCCTCTTAAAAATTAATATCTTTTCGAAAACTTATTGCGGATAAAGATTGCGACTGAGTTCATCAGAAGCAAGATGACTAGAAGAACGATAATTCCTGCTGCTGCGATGTATTGGAATTCTTCATTCGGCATTTTAACCCAGCTGTAAATCTGCATCGGCATTGCCTGAAATGAGTCAAATATGCTGTTAGGCGTCACGAGCAGCGTCGTCGGAACTCCAATAACTACGAGGGGTGCTGTTTCCCCGATAGCACGTGAAATAGCTAAAATAATACCCGTGATAATACCGGGGATTGCCGCCGGCAAGATGATTCTTGAGACTGTCTGCCATTTAGTGGCTCCCATGCCGATTGAAGCTTCCCGGACTGAGGCAGGCACTGCGCGTATTGCTTCCTGTGATGCAACAACAATCACTGGAAGTATCATTAAAGCGAGCGTCAGACCTGCAGCAAGGACAGAGTTGCCTAGGGCAAGTGCTCTCACGAACATTGCAAGGCCGAGAAGACCGAAGACGACTGAAGGGACTCCTGCGAGATTTGATATATTTATTTTTATGAAATCTGTAAATTTATTTTTTGGTGCATATTCTTCTAAATATAAAGCTGTGCCGACTGACAAAATGATAGCAACCGGTGTGGTCACGAGCATCAGCCAGAGCGAACCGATTATAGCGCCGAAGAAACCTGCATTCTCAGCTCTGCTGGAGTTAAAGCTCGTTAAGAAATCCATATTCAGCTGGTCCCAGCCATCCATCAGCGTGTCTGTAATCAGCATAATCAGAACTGCGAGACCGAACATCGTGCAGAGGAAGAATAGCCATTTAAAAATTTGGTTTTTAGATTGTCTGCCGGAACGTTTTCCTGCAATAATATCTTTATCTATCAACGTCATTATTAGTACTCCTCCTTAAATCTCTTCTTAAACCACGATGCAATCACGTTCATTAAGAGAGTCATAACGAACAGCGTCATACCGACCGCAAACAGGCTGTAATATAAGTCAGTGCCGAAAGCGGAATCTCCGGAAGTGATCTGAACGATAAACCCTGTCATCGTCTGCAGGGGCTCTGTGACATCAAAACTTGCATTCGGTGTTGAACCGGCCGCAATGGAAACGATCATTGTTTCACCAATCGCGCGTGAAATTGCCAGTACAAATGAAGCGACAATTCCGGAAAAGGCTGCCGGAATAACTACCCGGACTGCTGTTTCGAAGCGCGTTGCTCCCATGCCGAGCGAACCTTCTCTCATCGCTCTTGGCACTGAACTCATAGCATCTTCACTTAAACTTGCGATCATCGGGATAATCATAATACCGACTACGATCCCGGCAGAAACTGCATTGTATAAACCAAAACCGCTATATATACCCTGGAGGATAGGGTTGACAAAATTAATTGCAAAGAAACCGTAAACTACTGTCGGAATACCTGCAAGCACTTCTAAAATAGGTTTAATAATACGTCTGACTCTTTCAGTTGCGTATTCACTCAAGTAGACAGCAGCGCCAAGGCCGATCGGCACAGCGAAAATAACTGCAATGACTACAATTTTAAGCGTACCCATAATGAGTGCCCATATTCCCCACTCCCCGTCACCGACGTAAGGCTGCCATGTAGCTGAAGTCAGGAATTCAGTAATAGGCACCCGGGAGAAAAACTCAAATGACTCTGAAAGTAACGTGTACAGAATACCAATAGTAGCGAGAATGGAGATTGAAGTTATTAATAGTAAAATGACTGGAATCATTCTCTCAAACACACTGGATTTATTTCTTGTATTTTTAATGATTTGTTCTCTAATATTTTTACTGCTCATCATAAGCCTCTCTTTACTTTAAAAATGGACGGGATAAAAGCCTCCCCGTCCATCTGTTATAAGATTTTATCTTCTTATTGTTCCAGGTTTGGAAGTTTAGAAAGTTCCTCTTCAAGCGCTTCGTCTTCAAGTGGTACATATCCAACTTCTTCTGCAGCAGACTGCGAGTTCTTAAGTGTGTATTCCAGGAATGTGTGGAATGTCTCGTTGTCTTCCATTGCAGCATTGTCAGCATAAACGTAAAGCGGACGGGATAATGGGTAAGAGAAATCCATTACGTTTTCGAATGAAGGCTCAACAGCTTCTTCGCTGTCAGGACCTGTAATCGAAACCGGTTTTAATGAATCCTGGTTTTCCTGGTAGAAGCTGTAACCGAAGAATCCGATTGCATTCTGATCTCCTACGACAGATGAAACAACCTGGTTGGTATCCTGGATCAGCTGACCCTGAACACCTTCTTCATCCATTACTTCTTCGTTAAAGAAGTCGTGTGTACCGTGTGACTGGTCCGGTCCATATGCAGTAATCGGCTCTTCAGGGAAGTCTTCGCGAACGTCAGACCAATTCTCAGCTTCTCCTGAGTAAATCATTTTGAGTTCGTCGAATGTTAAATCTTCTACAAAGTCGTTAGCCGGGTTAACTGCAACAGTCAAACCGTCAGTAGCTACTAGGAATTCTGTCCATTCAATGCCGCCGTCTTCAAGAGCATCGATTTCTTCTTGCTGGATACCGCGTGATGCGTTAGCAAATTGTGCAGTGCCTTCGATCAGTGCACTGAAACCTGAACCGGTACCGTTACCGCCGAGTTCAACAGCAACACCGTGGTCAGCGTTAAAGTCTTCAACTAAAAGATTAAGTATAGGGAATACCGTAGATGAACCTTCACCGGCAATCTGGTCGTCATCTTCGTTTACATTACCTGTAACGTCTGCAGATGACCCCGATTCTGAACTTGCATCTTCAGTATTTTCTTCGTCTGTGCTTTCTTCAGTACCTTCTTCAGTACCCTCTTCGGTTGAAGCATCTTCGCTGCCAGTATCTTCTTCTGATCCTGAATCAGAACAAGCCGCCAGAATGAACATTAAGCTCATTAACAGCGCAGCAAGAAATAAATTCTTCTTCATAGCTAAAATTCCTCCAGTTAATTGTCTAGTAATTTATCTTACATACTTATTCTAGCGGACCATTGTAAATGTAAAATTAATGAATTGTTAAGTTTATGTAAATATGAAAAAAAGACCTTAATCCGGGGATTAAGGTCTTAAAAATAATCAATATTGTCCATATTCCAGCTGCGAATAAAAGTCAGAAGCATCATAATTATACAGCGATTCTTCCGCTTGTCCGTAATAAATTTCATAATATTTCTGTATAACATCCTGGCCCATGAACTGAGCCGGGAAAAACGGCACTGTACTCGGCATAGTCGGGAAGATGATGGAGAATGCCATATCCGGATTATCGTAAGGCGCATATCCGAGATAAGTCTGATTTAAAACAGGATCTCCGTCTCTGAAGCTCTCGGCTGTACCTGTTTTCCCAGCAGCTTTCGGTTCAAGTTCATGGTAGGCGTCCCACCCCGTTCCGTACATATCTCTCGCCTGATCGTGGGTGTTAAACACATCGTAGAAGCCCGCCTGGATTTGAGACAGTTCACTGTCTGAAATCGGAATGGTATTCAGAACGTTAGTGCCGTATGAATTTAATACGGGTCCTTTGTCATTGGCATCACTTCCGCGAATCTCTTTTGCGAGATGCTGCTGCACGCGTTTGCCGTCTGCTGCAAATGTCGACATATACTGTGACAGCTGCAGAGCTGAATACGTGTCATACTGGCCGATACTTAAGTACAGATAGTTCATCGGGTTCGTCAGCTGCGGTGCCAGACCCCGAGCTTCGTTCGGCAGGTCAATGCCTGTCGACACACCGAGACCGAACTGGTTCAGTCCGTTCCTGAGC
This sequence comes from Jeotgalicoccus nanhaiensis, assembly GCF_015235105.1. NCBI lineage: Bacteria > Bacillati > Bacillota > Bacilli > Caryophanales > Staphylococcaceae > Jeotgalicoccus > Jeotgalicoccus nanhaiensis. The sequence continues at coordinate 226,872 of NZ_JADGLW010000002.1, read as the reverse complement.
GCGTAACCGGCTGCGGTTACATCGGTCGGCAGCGGCATGTTCGCACTGTACTCCTCGCCCATAATCGCGAGAGCGATTTTAAACATGTAAGTGTTCGATGAAACCATAAGCGCCCGCTGGTCATCGACCGGCACCTGATCATTCCGGTTAAAGAAGGAACTTACAGTATCTGTGCCGGAAAATGTCATCGGCTCGTCAATCAGTGTTTCTCCGACTTCGAGAACATCCTCCTGGTAGCCTGTAGCAACAGTGGCCCCCTTGACGGATGAACCGGGCACGTATGTTGCAGTCAGCGTACCGTAATCGTAATCAACGATATCGCCGTCTTCATTAATATGTTTTCCGACCATGGCGAGAATATCTCCATTATTCGGATCCTGGACGACCAGCTGTACGGTATCGATATATTCTGGAATAATAGTATAGTCGATATCACCGCTGTTTTCGTCCCTCGCAACAATTTCTTCAGCCAGTTCCCTGATTCCTGTTAAATGATGTTCTGCGATTTTTTCAAGTTCGAGCTGCAGCTCAATATCTATAGTCAGATACAAGTCGTCTCCGGCTTTCCCTTCTTTAATCGTTTCCTCACCGGTCACTCTGCCGGACTTATCCGTCGTATATTTCACCTGCGGTTTTTTACCGCGGAGAACGTCTTCGTACTGGAACTCAAGATAGGATTTTCCTACTCTGTCGTTGCGCGAGTAACCGAGCGCCTGGTAATATTCAACGAGTTCTCTCGGCAGTCCTTCATCGTTCGTCGATACTTCACCGAGCACTGTACGAAGTGCCGAATCGTAAGGATAGTCGCGCTGCCAGTCGAGGCCGGTCGAAATCCCTGTCAGCTGATCCAAGTCTTCATTAACTTTGGCGAACTCTTCTTCAGTAACATCTTCACTCTTAATAATTACAGGATTAAGTTCACTTGCTGATACCATTTCTACATATACAGCAATAATATTTAAATCTTCGTCACTTAACACCGAATCTGCAAATTCTTCATCGATAATGTTATAAGCATCTTCATTAAAATCATTCTGGGAAATCCCGCCGTTTTCAAGCAGTGTAACCTGCTCAGGCATTATTGCCGACAGCTCTTTCGGATAATTGTTAATAATGTAATCCTGTTTATCGCGCAGCGATAAACTTTCAGTATCCATATCTATATATGTACTGAGTGTTTCTGCAACGTCCATTATTTCGAAATTTGACATATTTCTGTGTCTGGTAAAATAAACAGCCTTCTCGGCAGTATTGCCGACAAGAAGATTGCCGTTTCGATCGTAAATCTCCCCGCGCGGCACACTCTGATTAATTTCTACATACTGCGCATTTTCAACCTGTTCCTGATACGTATCACCGAGAACAATCTGCAGGTAGCCAAGACGTATAATAAGAATTAAAAATAATATAAAAATTATCAGCATAATAATATTTATACGCGACTTCAGCACCTGTTTATTTATAGCATCCAAGCTTTTAATTTTTGCCCGTTTCAACCTGCATCAAACCCTTTTATAAAGTCCACATCATTTTAACATATTTTAGTGCCGGTATACTAAAATAAAAAAAGACGGGGATACATCCCCGTCTTTCAATGCTGTATTATTTAGCAGCCTGATATAATTCGTTAACTTTGTCCCAGTTTACTACATTCCAAATCGCACTTAAATATTCAGGGCGTTTGTTTTGGTATTTAAGGTAGTAAGCATGCTCCCAAACGTCGACACCGAATACTGGAGTTTTACCTTCAGACACAGGGTTGTCCTGGTTTGGAGTACTTGTAATTTCTAATTTACCATTGTTAACTACAAGCCATGCCCAGCCTGAACCGAAACGGCCAGCTGCTGCTGCTTCAAATTCTTCTTTAAATTTGTCAACTGATCCGAAAGCAGATTCAATTGCTTCTTTTAATTCACCTGATAATTCTTTTTTCTCTGGAGAAAGCAGTTCCCAGAAGATTGAGTGGTTAAGGTGTCCCCCACCGTTGTTACGTACCGCAGTCTTGATGTTTTCTGGTACAGCGTCTAGGTTTTTAACAATTTCTTCGATCGATTTAGACTCGAGATCAGTACCTTTAACTGCGTCGTTTAATTTTGTTACATAAGTGTTATGGTGCTTAGTGTGGTGAATCTCCATCGTTTCTTTGTCGATATGAGGTTCTAAAGCATCATAAGCATATGGTAATTTTGGTAATTCAAAAGCCATAATTAAAAATCTCCCTTCAAAATTGTTTACATCCTAAATATAGCAATTTGATGTTAAAATAACAATTAGATTGCTTAAGGTTTTTTTAAATAAGACTAAGGTCTTATTATTACACGCATTAAGGATGAGAGAATGAAATATTTTAACTTTATTAAACGCCTGGTTACATTTAAAAAGTATCCTCTATTTCGTACTGTACCCTTCAGGTACCTGCTGTTAAACATGCTGCTCGTGTCGATTTTTATCTCTCTGCCGTTTATTACGTCGCTGCTTGCTACGGTAAATACTTTCGGGCATCTGTCGGAAATAGGCGATGAAATTCCCGAATTTCAAATTGAAGGCGGTGAATATCAGGGAGAAGAAAAGCAGCTCAGCTTAAATGAACATCAAATTCTGTTTACACCGGATATTACACGTGATGAAAGTGATACACTCGATGAAGCTGTACTGTTTGCCTTTCTCCGGGATGGTATATACATAAGCGAAATTCAAAACGGCACTTTCAGTTACAGTTTTATAGGTGATATTACAGATAATGAATCGCTGGAACAGTTTGTATCCAGTCAGATGTCGAGTTTATACTTCTATATATTTATCTACATTACTCTATATATTGTGGTCATTTATTTCTTTATCTTTACGCTGATGCTGTTTCTGTCGCTGCTGTTAAGTTTTATCGCAAACTTCGCTGGCAGAAAAACAGATTATATGAACTGGTTTAAAATCGGTTCCTATATAATGATGATTCTTGCTCTGCCAATCGGTCTTTTTGCTGTCTTTACGGAAAACTTCTACTGGATTATACTGATAATCGCTCTGATACCGTATATTTATTACTTTAAAAAGCTGCCGAAGCAAAAGAAAACGCATTCGTAATGCAAGATGGTTACATTTGTCTCGGTTTTTTATTATAATAAGATTATAAAATAGAAAGAATTTTAGATTAGGGGCTTGTATATGTCTGGAATTACACATCGTACACAAACTAGAAAAGTTAAAGTTGGCGATCTTACTATCGGCGGAGCCGATGAAATTATCATTCAAAGTATGACAACAACGAAAACACATGATGTTGAAGCTACTGTTGCTCAAATTAACGAGCTTGAAGAAGCAGGTTGTCAGATCGTTCGCGTTGCATGTCCAAAAGAAGAAGATGCGCTCGCTATCGCAGAGATTAAAAAGCGTATTAATATACCGCTTGTTGTCGATATTCATTTCGACTATAAACTGGCATTAATTGCAGTAGAAGGCGGCGCGGATAAAATCCGTATCAACCCGGGTAACATCGGACGCCGTGAAAAAGTGGAAGAAGTCGTAAAAGCCTGTAAGGCTAAAGGCATTCCAATCCGTATCGGTGTTAACGCAGGAAGTCTTGAACGCCATATTATAAAAAAATACGGCTACCCTACTGCGGACGGCATGGTTGAAAGTGCCTTGCACCATATTAAAATATTAGAAGACCTCGATTTTCATGATATTATCGTTTCCATGAAAGCATCAGACGTTAATCTTGCTGTAGAAGCTTACGAAAAAGCAGCTGAAGCATTCGATTATCCGCTCCACATCGGTATTACCGAAAGCGGAACGCTGTTTGCGGGAACTGTTAAGAGTGCTGCAGGTCTCGGTACTATTATTTCTAAAGGTATCGGAAACACAATGCGTATTTCCTTATCGGCAGATCCAGTTGAAGAGATTAAAGTATGTAAAGAGCTGCTGAAAACTTTCGGTCTCGCAAGTAACGCAGCAACATTGATTGCCTGCCCGACTTGCGGACGTATTGAAATTGATTTGATTTCAATCGCAAATGAAATGGAAGAATATATTTCACATGTAAAAGCACCGCTTAAAGTTGCTGTACTCGGCTGTGCGGTAAACGGTCCGGGTGAAGCGCGCGAAGCTGATATCGGTATAGCCGGTGCCCGCGGTGAAGGATTGCTCTTCATGCACGGTAAAACGGTACGTAAAGTACCGGAGGAAACTATGGTCGACGAACTGAAGAAAGAAATCGACATTATGGCTGAAGCTTACCACGAGAAAAAACGTCTTGAAAAAGAAGAAGCCGAAGCTGAAGTTAAATAATATTTTAAACCCGCTGCGATATGCAGCGGGATTTTTTGTCTTTGCTATTTTTGAGATATGAATATATAGTAAATATCGAATTTAATTTATTACAATAAAAGTCAGGTGCAGTTTTATGAAAAAAGTTTTGAACATAATATTTTTGACCGTTATCGGTCTGATACTAATGACGGTTCTCGGTTTCTGGTTTACAGATACAAGCATACGTCCATCGATTATCGTACTTTTGGTTGTTATACTTGCGGTTTCAGTACTTGTTAAGAATAGACTGAACCGGGAAACTGAAAAATGAGTGGGTCCAGTTTAGCATGCTCATCGGGCCACTGTGAAAGTGACAATGGCACAGTAGAAGATCCAGCGCGCCACTGTGACAATCACAATGGCACGATAGTCACTTAAAAAACAAAAAACCAGTCCGCAACTCCTCAAAAAGAGCTGCGGACTGGTTTTTTTATCTATCTTACCGGCATGCTTCACACAGACCGTATAGTTCTACTTTGTGGCTGTTGATTTTCACGCCGTTCAATTCTTTTTCCCAAGTTTCTACCGGACAGTAGTGAACGACTTTCGTTTCACCGCAGCGTTCGCATATAAAATGATGATGGTGGTGATCAGTACAGGAAATTTTATACTGCATTTCTCCGCCAAAAGTCGTCTGCTCAAGTACGTTGATATCTTTCAACGTATGAAGATTCCGGTATATCGTATCGTAACTGATTCCGGGATATTCCTTATTCATCATTTCCTGAATTTCCTTGGCAGATAAGTACCGTTCGTCTTCCATGAACAGTTCTATCATGCGCAGACGTTTTTTAGTTACTTTAAACTTAGCTTCTTTAAGCATTTCTTTGTAATCAACTAGTTCTTTGTGCATTCCTAACAACTCCTACACGATTTAATATCAGCGTACATAATAAGATAGCGATAGAGACAAGTACTATCGTCCCGCCGGGCGAGATATTCAAATGAAATCCAAGGAACAGCCCGGCTATTACCGAGATTTCCCCAAAAATTATGCTGACTATCATAAGCTGCTTGAAACTCGATGTGATTCTCATCGCACTTGCCACCGGCAGTGTCATCATGGCACTGACCAGCAGTATGCCGACAATCCGCATCGAAGCACTGATTACCAGGGCAACAAGTACGATAAATATAATGTGAATGTATTTGCTCAGCTTCATAACACCAGCGTATTCTTCATCAAACGAAATGAAAAACATTTCCTTGTAAAGAAAGAAGACAAACAAAACAACGATAGCACCGATAATTATAATTAAAATAAGATCATTAAAGCTGACGGCGCTTATACTTCCGAACAGGTAGCCAAATAAATCCTGGTTAAAGCCGTTGGCTAATGACAGGAATAAAACGCTTAGTGCAATACCGAGACTCATTATTATCGGAATTGCAATTTCCGAATAGTGTTTATACAGTCCGCGCAGCTTCTCGATGCCGAGCGCACCTATAACGGAAAACACGATACCGGAAATTACCGGATTAATGATAAAGTTAAAGACCGATGTTAAATAAACGCCAAAAGCGATGCCGCCGAGTGCCACATGACTGAGTGCATCTGCAATCAGCGACAGCCTTCTTACAACGATAAAAGTTCCGAGGAGCGGTGCAATCAGGCCGACAATCAGACCGCTTATAAATGAATATTTCATAAAATCATAATTTAATATTGCCTCTATCATTTACAGCACTCCCTCTGGTGATTGTGCGACACGAGCTGCAGCGGGAAACCGTAAATTTTGGACAGTTCTGCTTCACCGAGATTTTGAAATTCCTTATTCGTACCATGAAAGTGCAGATGCTCGTTCAAGCATGCGACTTTATCGGCATTGTCGACGACAACACCAATGTCATGAGTTACGAGCAGGATTGTTACCTCTTGTTCTTTTAATTTCAGAAGAACATTATAAAAATCTTTAACATGCTTGCTGTCGATTCCTTCCGTCGGTTCATCGAGAACTAAAATTGAAGGTTCGTTAATTAAAGCCCGTGCGATAAACACCCGCTGAGCCTGCCCTCCGGACAGGTTTGATACGTTCTGATGTTTAATATGTTCAATATCAAGCAGCTTTAAAGTTTTATCCAGCTGTTTATTATCTTTTTTATTGAATCTTTTAAACAATCCCTTTTCCTTTGTCAGTCCGCTCAGCACCACTTCTTCTACAGTAGCGGGAAATCCCTTCGCATGAGCTGCCGCTTTTTGGGAAACGTAGCCGATTTCCTGCCAGGCATTAAAAGATTTGCGGCTCTTGCCGTTAATCAGTATATTGCCCTGCTGAAGCTTATAAACACCGAGGATTAATTTCAGCAGCGTGGATTTTCCAGAACCGTTCGGGCCAACAATAGCCAAAAATTCTCCCTGGTTAATCGAAAAGGATATATGCTGGAGAGCCGGTGTCGCCTCCAATTTATCTTTATATTCATATGTTACGTCTTTAATTTCAAATACAGGCACAGTCATTAACAAGACTCCTTTTATTTATCTCCTGATTTATTTTACAGTAATCGTTACGATTTGTAAATAGGAATGATTACGAAAAGGAGCACCTGCAAGAGGTGCTCCTTGAATTATACTATTCTAATTCCGATACTGCCGGATTAATTTTTACTAATAAACCCGGATCGAATTCCCCTGATTTGATCATATCTATTTCGTGTTTATACGGTGCGACACGATTTTTCTTATCCGGACCGACAAATGGAGTTTCTAATATTTTTGGCACGTCAGTGAACTCCGGATGATTAATAATATAAGTCAGTGCATCAAATCCGATATGACCGAAACCGAAGTTTTCATGTCTGTCTTTATGAGCACCGGCAGGATTTTTAGAGTCATTCATATGAAGAATTTTAATGCGGTCAATGCCGACAATTTTATCAAACTCATTTAAAACACCGTCAAAATCGTTTTTAATATCATAGCCTGCATCGTGAACGTGACAAGTATCAAATGTTACACTTAAGCGTTCATTATTTATCACGCCGTCCATAATATGTGCGATTTCTTCAAATGTACGGCCGATTTCGGAACCTTTGCCAGCCATTGTTTCAAGGGCAATCTGCACATCGTTGTCATTCGACAGAACTTCGTTAAGTCCTTTAACAATTTGCCTGATTCCCGCTTCACTCCCGGCACCGACATGGGCACCTGGATGAAGTACAATCTGTTTTGCACCGAGTGCTTCAGTACGGACGATTTCTTCCTGTAAAAATTCAACGCCTAAATTAAAGACATGATCTTTTTCAGTATTTGCGATATTAATAATGTAAGGAGCGTGCACGACGAAATTTTCAATGCCGAGTTCCGCCATGGCTTTCTGCCCGTTTTCGATATTCAGATCTTCAATTTTTTTACGGCGTGTATTTTGCGGTGCACCGGTATAAATCATAAATGTAGATGCACCATAACCTGCTGCAGTAGTTACCGACTCTTCCAGCATTTTCTTACCGCTCATCGAAACATGTGATCCCAATAGCATTTACATCAACCTACTTATTATCTTTTTTATTTCTCTTCTTCTCGTTGCGTGATTTTGCTTTTGCATAGCGTCTTCTTTCCTGGCGCTCAAGTTCTTCTTTCTGGAACTTAATTTTCTTTTTATAGCCCGGTTTTACTTTTTTAGGGCTGCGTACTTTGTAATTTTGTGTTTTATTCGTCTTACTGCGTGTATTTCTCGCTGCGCGCTGCGTGCGGTCTTTAATTTCTTTCAATTCACCACCGCGGATATCTTCATGATTGAAAACATATCCTTTACCTTCAAGTGCATCAATTTCGTTTTGTTCACTCGGTTCGTAAAGTGTAATTGCAACACCGCTGTACTGTCCTCTGCCGACACGGCCTACTCTGTGTGTAAAGAATTCTATCTGCTTTGGAATATCGTAATTAATGACATGGGACGCACCGTCAAAATCAAGTCCTCTTGCTGCAAGGTCGCTTGCAACAACCCAGTGATAATCAAGATTCTCGATTTTTTTAATTTCCTGCGTCCGTTCACGCGGTTTTAAACCGCCATGGAATAATCCCACATTAATGCCGGCTTCTTTTAAGTAAGCAAATAATTCATCGGCACGTTCCCTTGAATTGGCAAAAATTAAACCGATATACGGCGTAATATTTTTAGTCAGTTCAAGTGTTTTCTCTAATCTGCTCGATCCTTTGACAGGCACGAGACTGTAATGGATAGATGCTTTATTAAGCGGCGTATCAATTACGATAATTTCCGTTTCGCCAATATATTTTTCCATAAAATGTTTTAACGGGTCAGGGATAGTGGCAGAAAATACCAGGAACTGGCTTGAAGTCGAAATACGGTTAGAAATATAGTCGACATCTCCCATAAAACCGAGATCGACCATTAAATCGGCTTCATCGATAACGACAGATTTCGCTGCATGAATATCAAGCGCCTGATTATCGATTAAATCCTTGATTCTTGTCGGCGTACCGATTACAAGCTGCGGATTTTGACGTGCACGCTCTTCATCGCGTTTCATTTCCGTGCCGCCGATAAATGCCCGTGCACTTATATCTTCATATGATTCGAGAACTTTTTTAGCCATATTCTCAAGCTGCTTGGCAAGTTCTCTCGTCGGCGCCAGGATTATAACCTGCGGTGTTTTCTCTTCCGCGTCGATATTGTAAATTAGCGGCAGTAAAAAAGCATGGCTTTTCCCGCTGCCTGTGGCTGACTGTGCAACGACATTGCTGCCTTTTAATATACGGGGGATTACGCGTTCCTGCACCATCGTCGGATGTGTAAATCCTACTCGCTCTATTGCACTGAGCATTTGTTTGTTAAATTCAAATCTTTTAAATGCATTTGACATATATGTCACCTGTCCCTTTCAAACTCCTTATCAATTATAACTAAAAATGCATATTTACGCTATAATAATCGTTCAGTCATTTGGATGATTTGAATATCAGCAAAAAGTAAGTATAATCAGATGTAAGGAGGAGTTCAACTTATGGATATTATTAAAATCTCACCGCGCGGTTACTGTTACGGCGTTGTTGACGCAATGGTGATTGCGCGCAATGCTTCGCTTGACCAGTCGCTGCCGCGTCCTATATATATTTTAGGTATGATTGTACACAATAAGCATGTGACGGATGCATTTGAAGAAGAAGGCATTATCACACTAGACGGACCGAACCGTCTTGAAATCCTCGAACAGATCGAAAGCGGTACTGTTATCTTTACAGCACACGGCGTTTCGCCGCAGGTGAAAGCACGTGCTAAAGAGAAAGGACTCGTATGCATCGATGCGACTTGTCCTGATGTAGAGTTTACACACGATTTGATTCGAGAGAAAACTGCGGATGATTACGATGTTATATATATCGGTAAAAAAGATCATCCTGAACCGGAAGGCGCTGTCGGTGTCGCACCGGATCACGTTCACTTAATCGAAACTCCAGAAGATGTTGCGGCCCTGCCGGACTATCTTTCAGACAAGAAATTAATCGTGACGAATCAGACGACGATGAGCCAGTGGGATGTCAGCCATCTTATGGACGATCTTAAAGTCAGATATCCGCACATTGAGGTGCACAAGGAAATCTGTCTTGCAACACAGGTCAGACAGGAAGCTGTTGCCGAGCAGGCCGGAGAAGCTGATTTACTCATCGTAGTTGGAGATCCGAAGAGTAATAACTCCAACCGTCTTGCTCAGGTTTCTAAAGAAATTGCGCACACTAACGCCTACCGCATCAGTTCATTAAATGAACTTAAAAACGAATGGCTGGAAGGTGTGGAGAAAGTTGCAATTACAGCAGGCGCCTCTACTCCGACACCGATTGTAAAAGAAGTCATCGACTATATTAAAAATTATAATATTGAAGCTCAGGCTGCACCGCAATCAGCAGTGCCGATGACTAAGATTTTACCAAAAATCAAAAAACCAACACCTGTTAAAGTGATGGAATAAAAGATAAAAAGCTGCGGAATCTGAATATCCAGATTCCGCAGCTTTTTTCATCATTTATTCAAATGGGTTTGTTGATACTTTTGAAGCCTGTACCGGCACATCAATCTGCTCATCGATCAGCGCAGCAAGATATTTAGTCATTAAAACTTCAATATAATGGCCGGCATCGATAATATTCTGTCCGCGGTCTTTTGCATCATAAGCTTCATGATACTTAACGTCGCCGGTGATCAGCACATCTGCCCCGCTGTGAAATACAGCCTCGCTGTAACTCATCCCTGCTCCGCCGATGACAGCGACGGTATTGATAATCCCGTCGTCTGCTTTCACGATATTAACCGGCTTAAGACCGGTTTTGTTTTCTATCAGCTTGACGAGAGCTTCAAGCGTATCTCCGTACTTAAATTTAACGCCGAGTCCGGTATCGGCCTTTCTGTCGAGACTGTATATATCATACGCAGGTTCTTCATACGGATGATATTTTTTGACTGCATCAATAACAGCTCCCTGTTCCCTGCCGTCAAAAATGCATTCTATAACATACTCATCCACATGTTCCAGTTTCCCTGCTTCCCCGATGGTTGGATTGGCTCGGTCTTCAGGTCTGAACTGGCCGTGAACCCTATATTCATAACTGACTTCCGTATAATCGCCCATATCACCCACCGGTGCATTTTTTAAGAGATTTTCTTTGAATTCTTCTTTATTTTCCGTGTTGATATTCACCCTGAGTTTTTTAAAGTTACCTTTTTGAGGCAGAAGAATTTCTGTTTCAGGATAACCGAGTTCCGACGCTATCATATGACTGACGCCATTTTTCTGATGGTCGAGGTTTGTGTGCATCGCAATCAGATTAATATCATTTTTAATTAATTTACGGATAACAGCACCCGGTCCTTCGTTCACCACTTTTGAAATCTCTGGGAAAATTAAAGGATGGTGGCTGATAATAACATTGGCATTCTGCATAACAGCTTCATCCACAGTACCGGCGCTGCAGTCGAGCGCAGTAATAATACCTGTAACGGTATCGTCCTCGTTACCTACCAGCAACCCAGTATTATCCCAGTCTTCACTATCTGAAAATGGGGCAATTTCATCCAGCTTTTTTAAAAGATCACTTATCTTTAACATTCTCCAGCACCTCATCGACATATTTAAGATTAGATTCAAGTCTCACAACTTTATCTATATTCTTTTCCCTATCGTTGATACCATTTAATATTTTTTCTATATGACTCTTTTCACGTTCCAGCTGTGCGATAAACACCGGTTCCCGTTTTTCAATATTTACAGGACCAAAACGCAATTCCGCTTCACCGTATTCAACAGTTTCTTCGGCATAATCAAAGACAATAATATCGTAAAAATGAGGACCGTCTTTTAATTGCAGCTCGTCTGTAATTTTATAATTATGTTCAGCCATTATTTTTCGAATCGGGTATGGATAAGTATTTGCCTGCACAATAAAGCGGGGTGTACCCTGGACGAACTTCATCCCTGTTTCAATTATACTCGCTATTAACGGCCCGCCCATGCCGCAAATTGTAATGGTATCTGCATCATCCATGCTGCGGAGTACAGATAAACCATCTCCAAGGCGTATTTTTATTACATCGGATAATTGATTCTGCTGGACATTTTTAACAGAAGAATCATAAGGTCCTCTCGCGATTTCTCCGCATATGGCTGTCTTAATAATCTTTTCGTTTACAGCATATATCGGTAAGTATGCATGATCCGATCCGATATCAACAAGTGAATCTCCAACGATATAATCCGATACTGTCTTAAGTCTTCGATTTAACATATACTCACTCCTGTATTAAAAAAAAGACCCCCAGCATTGAGAGTCTTTTTTATAAAAAATTATTGTTCAGAGAAAAACTGGTATAAAGCTGTAAGTTCTTCATCTGCAATCTGATCAGCTGAGAATGCAGGCATAGAACCTTGACCTTCACGTACAGTTGTCGTGAAGTCTTCCTCAGCAAGACTAGTTCCAGCTAATGCAGGTCCCATTCCGCCGCTGAAGTCCTGACCGTGACATGAAGCACAGTTATCACGAGCGATACCTTCTGCATCCACGTCACCGCTTGAAGCTTCATCTCCGCCTGATTCCTCAGAACCTTCAGATCCTTCTTCTGTTGCAACGTCTTCCTCGCCATCATCAGTTGAACCTAATCCAGAAAGTAAGAATACAAGTCCGATTCCTAAGAAAATAATCAGTAAGAATGGAACTATAGGATTTTTATTCATAATGTTACCCCCTCATCTGTTATTCATGTTATCTCATATATAATTGTATCTCAAATTGTGTCAAAGTCAAAACAATTTTGAGAAAATTTTACACTGTTAATCCATAAAGTCTTTTAATTTCTTGCTTCTCGATGGATGTCTCAGTTTACGAAGGGCTTTCGCTTCAATCTGTCTGATGCGTTCGCGGGTAACACCGAATACTTTCCCTACTTCTTCCAGTGTGCGTGTACGGCCGTCGTCGAGACCAAAACGGAGACGGAGAACATTTTCTTCACGATCCGTTAAAGTATCGAGCACATCTTCAAGCTGTTCTTTTAACAGCTCATAAGCTGCGTGATCCGACGGACTCTGTGCTTCCTGGTCTTCGATAAAGTCCCCGAGGTGGCTGTCATCTTCTTCACCGATAGGTGTTTCAAGTGATACAGGCTCCTGGGCAATTTTAAGAATTTCACGTACTTTTTCAGCAGGCAGATCCATTTCCTCGCCGATTTCTTCCGGAATCGGTTCGCGGCCTAAGTCCTGCAGCAGCTGACGCTGTATGCGAATCAGTTTGTTAATCGTTTCGACCATGTGCACAGGAATACGGATTGTTCTCGCCTGGTCGGCAATAGCGCGTGTAATCGCCTGACGAATCCACCATGTTGCGTAAGTCGAGAATTTAAAACCTTTAGTAAAGTCGAATTTTTCTACCGCTTTAATCAGACCCATATTACCTTCCTGAATTAAATCGAGGAAGAGCATACCGCGCCCGACATAACGTTTTGCAATACTTACAACAAGACGGAGGTTCGCTTCTGCCAGACGGCTTCTTGCGATGTCATCGCCCTGTTCGATGCGTTTAGCCAGTTCGACCTCTTCAGCAGCTGTCAGTAAATCAACGCGCCCAATCTCTTTAAGATACATACGGACAGGGTCGTTAATTTTAACACCCGGCGGTGCACTCATATCTGAGAGGTCGAGTTTTTCATCTGTATCAGCCGAATCTTTTTCATTAATCATCTGAATTTCATTTTCGTTCAATTCTTCGAAAAATTCGTCCATCGTATCAGAATCCAATTCAAAGTTCGCTAATTTATCGGCAACTTCCTCATGGGACAGCTGGCCATCTTTTTTACCTTTTTCAAGCAGGTATGCCTTTGCCTGTTCGACAGTTGTGAAATCAATTTCTTTAGTGTCAGCTGTAATTGCTTTTTTCTTCGCCATACTGTGCCTCCTAGTTATCAAAAAACTACATTTTGTAAATCCGGTTAAGCTCAATCAGTTCCTGAGTCAGCTTAATTTGCAGTTCTATATCGTTTTCCCGTTCCGCAATTTCAAGCCTGCGGTTTAATTCCTGCTTTTCGTTTTCACTATTTCTTATACCACTTAAATCTTCCAGATAATCATTTATTTCACTATGTGAGACATCTTCATGAATCGACATGCCGTCGAGTTCTATCAGTGTGTCCGTCAGTGCAGGATCAAGATAATTAAGGGCAAGAGAAAGATCGAAAACTGTATGCACCTCAAAATAAGCACAAAGTCCTCTTATTATATCATAATAAGGCCCGTAAGTTAAGACATTCTCATCGAGTGTTTCCCTGTATTCCAGCAGGAATTCGCGGTTTGTCATCATAATTCTCGTGACGTAACGCTCTTTTTTCTGGCGCAGCGATAATTGCTGTTCTACAGGTCCGGGTACGGCGTAATCGGACTTTTGCCGGACTGGTGCCGGAATTTGTCCGGACAGCGCATGCTTATCCACTCCGAAAATAGAGCTGATTGCTGCAACCAGCCGTTCTGCTGTTAAAGAATCTGTGATATATTTCATATCATTTGCCAGAAGAGTTAAATTCTGCGTAAATTTCATATCGTTTTCTTTCGCTTCATGGCGCAGAACTTCTGCTTTAAAATGCAGATAATGCTGCTGCTCATCTGCGATAAACTGCTCAAACTTTTCTTTTCCGTACGTTTCTATATATTCATCAGGGTCCATTTTCTTAGGAATTTTCTGTACGTAAACATTCATCCCCCGCTTGAGAAGCGTGTCGCCGACTTTCAGAGTGGCGTTCTGTCCCGCAGAATCGCCGTCAAACATAATTGTGACATTCGAGGAGAGCCGTTCCAGCAGATTTAAATTTTCCTGGCTGAGCTCCGTTCCCATAGTCGCAACAATGTGCTGCACTTTAGTCATTTTAACTTTCAGAACATCGAGATGGCCTTCCATTAAAATGATATTATCGAGCTTCCTGATATGTTTTCTTGCATCATTTAAGTTAAAGAACAGTTCCCTTTTTTTAAATATTTCAGTTTCAGGCGTATTTAAATATTTTGGCTCACTGCCGTCGATGCTTCTCGCTGTGTAGCCGACACGGTGACCCTGATGGTTCTTTATCGGAATCATAATCCGGCCGACAAAACGGTCGTAATACGAAAAGCTTTCCTCGTTTCTCGACAGCAGGCCTGCCTGATATGCCGTTTCTTCGTTATAGCCCTGTTCAAGCAGGGCATTTTTTGCAAAGTATGACATATTCGGCGCAAACCCTATTTTTTCAGAGCGGATAAGTTCCGTGCTGAAGCCGCGGTCGAGCAAATACTGCAGCGGTTTTTCACCTTCGCTCGTGTTCATAAGCAGGTGATGGTAAAGATCTGTCATATAGTCATGCATACGGATCAGCGTCATGTCGCTTTCTTTTACGCTGCTCGTTTCCGTATCTATTTTTATATTCAGCGGTTCTCCGAGTTTTGCAGCCGCTTCAGCGAATGACATATTCTCAATTTCCATCAGAAACTGGAATACGTTCCCTCCTTTTTTACAGCCGAAACAATGTGCAATCTGCTTGTCCGGACTGACGGAAAAGGACGGTGTTTTTTCATCGTGGAACGGACAGAGACCAACATAGTTGCGCCCTCGCCGTTCAAGTTTAATATAACTTGCAACTAACTCGGTAATGTCGGTCTCATCTTTTATTTTCGCTATGGTTTCCTCGGGTATTCTCAAATTATCACCCTCTAATATTACTCTCGCTGTCCACATATTTCATAATGGCATTCGCAGTTTCCTCGATTGCCTTATCCGAAACATCTATAACCGGACAGCCTATTTTGCCAATAATTTCATCGAAATAAACCAGTTCATCTTCAATGCGTGTGCTGTTTGCATACATCGCAGTATCTTTTAAGCCGAGCTGGCTTAAGCGCTCTTTGCGGATTTTATATAAAGTTTCCGGATTAATTCTGAGTGCCACACATTTCTTTGGATCGACATCGAACAATTCAGCCGGCGGCTTTACTTCCGGTACCAGCGGCACATTCATTACTTTGTATTTTTTCAATGCTAAAAATTGCGACAGCGGTGTTTTTGATGTTCTCGAAACACCAAGCAGAACGATATCCGCCTTGTCAAGACCGCTTGTGTCTTTGCCGTCATCGTATTTTACAGCAAATTCTATCGCTTCGATTTTTTTGAAATAATCTTCGTCGAGGCGGTGCACTCTGCCGGGCTCATTGTACGGCTCGAGTCCTGTAGCCTTCGCTATTTCATCCATCAGCGGGCCCATCACATCGATATAGGAAATATTTTCTTTATCGAGTTCCGCGGCCATATATTTTCTTAAGTCAGGTGTAATTAAAGTATAGACGACTAAAGCATTTTTGCTTTTTGCTAAATCTATTACATCGTCGACGTCGTCCGGGCTGTCTACGTACGGATAACGGTCGATAACATTATCGGGCGCGTCGATTTTAAATTGTGACAGGGATGCTTTCGTAACGAGTTCGCCTGTTTCTCCGACCGAGTCTGATGCAACAATTATTTTAAAATTCGACATTGATTATTCACTCCATTAAATTTACAAATACTTTTGTAATATTGGTTTTTGTAATTCTGCCTATCACTTCAATTCTGCCGTTAACTTCTTTAACAACGGGCAGAGAATCAATCTGTCTGTCGATAATTTGTTTGGCCACATATAAAAGAAGATCATCCGGATAACACATCGTAATGTTGGGTCTCCGGGTCATCACTGCACTGACCGGCGTGTTTTCTGTATCTTTGAAACTCATCGTCCCTTTTAACAGATCTTTTCTTGAAATAACACCGGCAAGCGATTGTTCATCATCGATCACGTACAGCGTGCCCACATCTTCCAGGAACATTTTGACGATGGCATCATAAATACTGGTTCCGGTCGTAATTAAAATCGGCAGACTCTGAACATCGCGGACTAATATATTATTTACTTTAAGCGCGATAACATCATTCGTTTCTTTGCCGGTATAAAAATATCCGACACGGGGTCTTGCATCGAGAAATCCGGACATCGTCAATATAGCCAGATCCGGACGTAAAGTTGCACGGGTCAGGGAGAGCTGTGCTGCAATTTTACTGCCCGTAATCGGCCCGTGCTGTTTAACTATGCTTAATATTTTTTCTTGGCGTTCATTCAGTTCCACGTTCTCACTCCCAACATATAATATTATATAATATTTGCCGGGATAAAGAAATATCATCGTACTTGCATTCATTCTGTTCTGATTATATAATAGCCGTAAGCGAGTTAAGGACGGTGTGAGCTTAACAATTTAAATGGCGCAATCATTAACTGACAAAAACAATTAATTTTATATATAAAAGCGAGTTTTCTTACTAAATTGGGTGGAACCGCGGGCAACGCTCGTCCCTGGATAGCATATTTCTGCTGTCCAGGGACTTTTTATATATAAATTAATAATAAAAAAGGAGCTGCATTAATAATGAACATGGACACAATTGTAAACCTGGCAAAAACAAGAGGTTTTGTTTTTCCGGGCAGTGAAATTTACGGCGGTCTTGCCAACACTTGGGATTACGGTCCGCTTGGTATTGAGCTGAAGAACAACGTTAAAGCGGCATGGTGGAAAAAATTCATCCAGGAGTCACCTTACAACGTGGGACTTGATGCTGCAATCTTAATGAACCCGAAAACCTGGGAAGCTTCAGGTCACTTAAATAACTTTAACGACCCGATGATCGACTGCAAACAGTGTAAGTCGCGTCACCGTGCCGACAAACTGATTGAAGATGTTATGCAGAAAGAAGATGACACTTTCGTTGCGGACGGTTTATCATTTGAAGCAATGAAAGAAATCATCGATGATAAAAACATCGACTGCCCGACTTGCGGCGCTCACGACTATACTGATATCCGTCAGTTCAACTTAATGTTTAAAACATTCCAGGGTGTAACAGAAGGTTCGACTAACGAATTATTCCTTCGTCCTGAAACTGCACAGGGTATTTTTGTTAACTACAAAAATGTTCAGCGCACAATGCGTAAAAAACTGCCATTTGGTATCGGCCAGATCGGTAAATCATTCCGCAACGAAATTACACCGGGTAACTTTACGTTCAGAACACGTGAATTCGACCAGATGGAACTCGAGTTCTTCTGTAAACCGGGAACTGAAATGGAATGGCAGAGCTACTGGAAAGATTTCGCTGTTAACTGGCTGAAAGATTTAAACTTAAGCGAAGAAAGAACGCGTCTTAGAGAGCATGATGAAGATGAATTATCACACTACTCCAACGCAACAACTGATATTGAGTATAAATTCCCATTCGGCTGGGGTGAACTCTGGGGTATTGCGAGCCGTACAGATTATGATCTCCGCCAGCACATGGAACATTCGAACGAAGATTTCAGATATCACGACCCTGAAACTAACGAGAAATATATTCCATACTGCATTGAGCCGTCACTCGGTCTTGACCGTATGACGCTTGCCTTCCTTACAGATGCTTATGATGAAGAAGAACTTGAATCAGGCGACTCACGCACAGTATTGCGTCTGCACCCTGCTCTTGCACCGTTTAAAGCGGCAGTCCTGCCTTTATCGAAAAAATTAAGCGCTGATGCTATGGAAGTCTACAGTCTTCTGGCAGCAGACTTTAATATTGAATTTGACGAGTCGCAGTCAATCGGTAAACGCTACCGCCGTCAGGATGAAATCGGTACGCCGTACTGTATTACATTCGACTTTGACTCAGCTGAAGATAAAAAAGTAACTGTAAGAGACCGCGATACGATGGAGCAGTCGCGTATTGCAATTGACGAACTTCACGATTTCCTGTCATCAAGAATCAAGTTTTAACTGATGCGGTGCCTCAATTTATTGGGGCACCCTTTTATACATATATTAAATTTTAAAGGAGAATCCTTATGTTCAGAACTACTCTGCTGCTTTCACTGGTGCTGATACTTGCTGCATGCGGCAGCGATGAAGTTGAGCCGATGTCCTACTATGGCAATACGCTCGAGGATTTTGAAGCTGTGAACCAGAATAATGAAACATTTACTTCTGAAGATATGGACGGGAAAATCTGGCTCGCCAACCTTATTTTTACCGAGTGCGTCACAGTGTGCCCGCCGATGACACAAAATATGACCGAACTGACACAGGAACTTGCTGAAGAAAATATTGAAGATGTCGGCATCATCAGTTTTTCCGTAGACCCTGACACGGATACACCGGAAGTGCTGAGCGAATATATGAGCTGGTATAATCCTGCTGACAATATCGAGTGGCAGCTGCTTACAGGATATGACTTTGAATACCTGCGGGATTATGCCCTTAACAATTTCAAATCGATTGTAAAACTGCCTCAGGACGGCTCCAATCAGGTATTACACGGGACAGCAATATATTTAGTCGATGAAACCGGCAAGCTGATTAAAGACTACACGGGCGTTGATGCAGGAGATAATACATTTGAGACAGAAGAAATTGTCGAAGATGTTAAAACGTTGACTGGTAATTTAGATTAATAGTTTATTTTAAAAAAGCACTTGATTTTCAAGTGCTTTTTATTTTGCGTATACATGAGACCTCGTCATGACTATGCAAGTTGCTATTCGTATACATGAGACCTCGTCATGACTACGCAAATTGCTATTCATATACATGAGACCTCGTCATGACTACGCAAATTGCTATTCATATACATGAGACCTCGTCATGACTACGCAAATTGCTATTCGTATACATGAGACCTCGTCATGACTACGCAAATTGCTATTCATATACATGAGACCTCGTCATGACTACGCAAGTTGTTATTCATATACATGAGTCTCTTTCATAACTACTGAAAAAGAAATACGTATACATGAGTCAATCTCATGTATACGTATTTATCTTTACTGCGGATCTATTAATTTCCTGCTTCTGAAATATACACCGCTGTATTCATCGTACAGCATTTCTATAAACTTAAGCAGCTGTCTGCCGATGTCTTTAGATATTTGAATGCTTTTAACATCATCGAGTTTCACCGATTTCAAATACAGGGCAAAATACAACACTCTATTGCTGACAGGTATGGCGCGTTCCAGCGTTTCTTCGGTCAGACAGTCATGACAGATAACATTGTGATATTTAAAAGAATAGTGGCTGTATTTTTTATAATCACTTCTGCCGCATACTGCACAGCTGTCTAAATTCAGCTGGCCGCCGTAGGCAGGCAGCATTTTTATCAGCACAAGAGACGTTACTCCAAAGCTTTCATTGTCGTCATCCAGCAGTTTGAACCCTTTTTTCAGCAGCCTGTAAAAACCGGGTTCTGCTCTGTCGTCTTCCAGCGCTCTCGTAATTACTTCCAGTATATAACTTGCGTGTGTATATAGATCAAAATTACCGTTCACATTCTTATACCGCTCGGTCACATCGACATCGTTCAGTGTGCCCATGCCCTTAAAGCGGTTATAGGTAAAGAGCGCTTCAAGGTAGCCCTGCCGCAGCGTAATAAACTGATTCTTAGGTTTGTTAAAGCCCCGTGCCATCAGCGGAACCTGTTCTCCGCTTTCAGTCAGTATAGTAATAATCCGGCTGGACTCGCTGTAGCTTGTCTGCCGGATCATCATACCAGTCTGTTGATAGATCATTATCTCACCCAGTTTTAATATTCTTCGTCTTTATACCCGAGAGATCTTATAAAGGTCGGTTTATTGCGCCAATCTTTCTGTACTTTTACCCAAAGCTCGAGATACACTTTGCTGCCGAGCAGATTTTCGATATCCATACGCGCTTCGCGTCCGATTTCTTTCAGCATCTTGCCGCCTTTACCGATAACCATTCCTTTTTGCGACTCGCGTTCAACGTAAATGAGCGCTTCGACTTTTACTTTGCCGCCTTCATCGTCGCCTTTCATTTTCAACACTTCAACCCCAATTGCGTGAGGCAGTTCCTGGCTCAGCTTATGCAGAGCCTTTTCACGAATCAGTTCGCTCACGATAAAATGCTCGGGATGGTCAGTGATCCGGTCTTCCGGATAATACATCGGTCCTTCAGGAAGATGCGATTCGATAACCGACAAGAGACGGTCAATATTATTGCCCTGCAGCGCTGAAATCGGCACAACATCACTGAAGTCCAGCTTGTCTTTGTAGACCTCAATCTGTTTGATTAAATCATCCGGATGAATTAAATCGATTTTATTTAGCACTAAGATAATCGGTGTCTTCGTGTTTTTAAGCATATCGATAATAAATTCATCGCCGCGTCCGATTTCTTCAGCAGCGTTAATTATAAACAGGATAACTTCTGTTTCACGAAGTGTATTCCGCGCGACTTTCATCATATGCTCCCCGAGCTGGTGTTTCGGCTTGTGTATCCCCGGTGTATCGATAAAAATCATCTGGGCATTGTCTTTCGTATATACCCCTTGTATTTTATTTCTTGTTGTCTGCGGTTTATCCGACATAATTGCGACCTTCTGACCAAGAACCTTGTTCATAAATGTAGATTTACCTACATTCGGCCGTCCAATGATGCTGACGAAACCTGATTTAAAACCGTTAAAATCCATTAATCCATATCCTTCCCGCTAAAACCGAGCGGCAGCAGATCATCTACCGTCCGTTTTATTACTTCACCGGATTTGCTCGTTAAGTAAACCGGCATCTCATCATGGCATAATTCTTTCATTACCTGCCTGCAGACACCGCAAGGGCTCGCAGGTTCAGGTGCGTCTGTAACGATTACAATCGCTTTGAACTTTCTCTTATTATTAGCATATGCGCTGACAAGCGCAGTGCGTTCTGCACAGATCGAGGCAGGATACGCAGCATTTTCAATATTCGCTCCATAAATGTACTCATCATCTTCAGTAATCAAAAGAGCACCTACGTTAAACTCAGAATAAGGTGTGTATGCCCGCGATTGCGCTTTTTGCACTTCAGCCAGCCATTCTTCTTTAAATAATCCGTCATTCATCTGACGTCCTCCTTATTAATAAAAATACGGTATGAGGATAACCATACCGACGATTACAGCATATACACTGGCAAGCAGCACTGCCGCTGCTGCAATATCTTTCGCATAGCGGGCAAGTATATGGTAATCGCCGGTAACTAAATCCACCGTGTATTCAATTGCACTGTTTATTGTTTCTGTAATCAATACTAAAAAAACAGCAGTTATTATAAACAGCCATTCCACTGCAGTGATATTGACTGCAGCACAAATACAAATGGCCGCAGCTGCAAAAATCAGATGCAGTAAAAACTTTCTATCCTTTTTAAACAGCTGAAAAAGTCCCTGGAGAGGATGCTTAAACCGGTCCGGATTAATCGCGTGTCACACCGAATGCATTTAGTATTTCTTCTTGTTTACCGTTCATTACAGCTTCGTCATCGCTCTCCATATGATCGTAGCCTAAAAGGTGCAGGAACCCGTGTAGTGCGAGGAAAAGAAGTTCACGGCGATAGCTGTGACCGTAATCTTCCGCTTGTTCTTTTGCACGGTCTGTACTGATTACAATATCTCCGAGAGTACGAGGCGCCTCGGCATGAATAATATTCATGTCATCTTCCTCAAGAGCAAAAGAAATTACATCTGTTACGCTGTCTTTATCCCGGTAATCCCTGTTGATATTTTGAATTTCTTCATTTGAAACGAAAGAAACAGATACTTCTGCATCGCCTTCTTCTTCAAGATGGCCGTAGGCGAAGGTTAACAATTCCGATACTTCTTTAAGCTCAGCATCATTGACAAAATTATCATCGTTAATAAAATCTATATTAATCATAGCTGTGTATCCTTTTCATACGCAAGAATTATTTTAGAAACAAGCGGATGTCTGACAACATCTGTTTCATCCATGCGTTTAATAGCGATTCCTTTAATATTCTCAAGCCGTTTTACAGATTCAACCAGCCCGCTTTTCGTGGAGCCCGGCAGATCAATCTGTGTTTCATCGCCGGTAACAATCATCTTCGAGCCGAAACCGAGACGGGTTAAAAACATTTTCATCTGCATTTCAGTCGTGTTCTGCGCTTCATCGAGAATAACAAAAGCTTCATTCAGCGTACGTCCACGCATATAGGCGAGCGGAGCAACTTCTATTACGCCGCGCTCAATTAAGCGGTCAGTCGTTTCGACACCGAGAACTGCGTGAAGACCATCGTACAGCGGTCTCAGATAAGGATCCACTTTTTCTTTTAAATCACCCGGCAGAAACCCGAGATTCTCGCCTGCTTCTACTGCAGGACGCGTCAGCACGATGCGCTTAACCTGGTTTTCACGAAGCATCTGGCAGGCAATTACAACAGCTAAAAAAGTTTTCCCTGTACCTGCGGGCCCGATACCGAAAGTTAAGTCATGCTTTCTTATACTGTCGACATACTGGCGCTGTCCTGTTGTTTTAGCTTTAATGCTTTTACCTTTAACATCTTTAGCAATTTCCTCGTTATAAAGATCTTGTAAATATTCGATGGTATCATTCTTCGCCATCATCGCAGCAGACTGTACATCTCTTAAAGAAATCGACATACCCCGCTGGATTATTTTTAATAAATGAAGCAGCACATCTTCAGCGAGTTCGACATTCTCTTCATCATCGCCGCTGACAGTAATTTCATTGCCGAGCGTATGAATTTTAACATCGAATTCCTCCTCCAGGTAGGTGATGTGTGCATCATTTGCACCTATTAAAGCCTGAGCTTCGTCAAGGCTGTCTATATTAATAATATTAGGCATTTACAAACCCCTTTATAATAAACTTGTCTATTTAAATTTACCACTATCAATAGCGGACTGCAATTATTTCAGACACATATGAGTGACGGGAGCTGGGATACATATGAAACTCTGTCATGCCAATCCTAGAGCGCTTGGACACACATGAAATCCTGTCATACTAACCCAAAAGAGCCCGGGTACATATGAAATCCTGTCATATCAACCCCAGAGCGCTGGGATACACATGAAACTCTGTCATGCCAACCCCAGAGCGCTTGGATACATATGAAACTCTATCATGCCAACCCCAAAGATCCCGGATACACATGAAAACCTGTCATACCAATCCCAGAGCGCCCGGATACGCATGACACCCAATCATGCCAACCCGCAGTCTCAAAATACAAAACAGTTCCTGCCGCCAAGAAAATCAGCTGTAAAAATTAAAAACCGGACGGGGAATCCCCATCCGGTCAGCGCTGTGTTTATAATCATCAGCCAAGCTTCTTGTTCGTTTTCTGTTTAGATTTCGGTTTTCCGAGAATCTCCGACATAATAATACCGTTAACAAATGATTTTGAATCAAAGGATAGATCATCAGATGTTATTGAAGTATCGGAGGCACTCTGCCTGCCGCGTTTATGCATCTGAGTGGCGTCATCATCATATGAATAGCGTACTTCATCTGCAATATCACGTCCGAGGCCTGCTGTTTTTTCAGCACGCTTGTCGTAACCTTTAGTATACACACTTTCTTTTGCTTCCGAAGCACGTTTTGCATGCTTCGAACGGTCTGTAATACGTTTTTCAATGTCAGAAATATTCTGCGATGAATTCGCGCGTTCGCGCGCGGTCTGAATTGTTTCTCGCACCGGCCGTTCTGAAGCCTGTCTTTCCGGACGACTGTTTGGAGCCGTTTCGCGGCTTCTGGACGGTTCTCTCGGCGAGGGTTTAGATTCTGTGCGTGTCTGTTGTTCCGAGTTGTTGAATTCTTCATCAAATGCCTCTTGCAGCGTCTGGAAGAATCCTTTTTGTTCATTTGTTGTCGTCTCACGGTCAGGCTGCCTGCTGCGCGGCGCAGTGTTTTGTCTTCTATCCAGTTTAGAAGTATCAATATTGCGGTCGCCTTCTTTGTCTTTGTTGTTTTTACTGCCGATGATTGAAGAGACTATACCGAGGACGATAATTAGTAGTGGAATAAGTTCCATACTATATCACACCCTATTCTTCTTCGTTAAATTGTGTAGGGTTTGTCATTTTATTTATTGAATCTCTCATGCTGGTATCTGCTTCAACATTCTTCAGATCGTAATAATCAGTTGCTGAAATATTTCCGTCTTCTAATGCTTTAGCAAATGCAAGAGGTACTCTGGATTCTGCTTCTACTACTTTCGCTCTCATTTCCTGTACGCGGGCTTTCATTTCCTGTTCCTGCGCTACAGCCATTGCACGGCGTTCTTCCGCTTTAGCTTGTGCAATATTTTTATCTGCAACAGCCTGTTCAGTCTGAAGATCCGCACCAATGTTTTTACCGATATCCACATCCGCAATATCGATTGAAAGAATTTCAAATGCAGTACCTGCATCTAAACCTTTCGATAAAACAGTTTGTGAAATACGTTCCGGATTTTCCAGCACTTCCGCGTGCTTGTTGGAAGAACCGATAGTTGAGATTACCCCTTCACCGACACGGGCGATGATTGTTTCTTCACCGGCACCACCGACAAGGCGTTCGATGTTTGCTCTCACTGTAATTCTTGCCTTAGCTTTAACTTCGATACCATCAACAGCAACACCTGCGATGAATGGTGTTTCGATAACTTTCGGGTTTACACTCATCTGTACTGCTTCAAGCACGTCACGGCCTGCAAGGTCGATTGCAGCACAGCGTTCAAATGTTAAGTTAATATCCGCACGCTGAGCAGCGATTAAGGCGTCGACAACGCGGTCGACGTTACCGCCGGCTAAAAAGTGAGATTCAAGCTGATTCGTCGACAGCTGAATACCCGCTTTGTGCGCTTTAATCATCGGCTCGATAACACGTTTAGGCTTAACACGTCTTAAACGCATACCCACCAATGTAAAGATTCCTACTTTAACACCTGCAGCAACTGCTGAAATCCATAAACCGATTGGAACAAATGACAGGATAAATGCAGCAACGATAATAATTACTACGAAAATCAGTAAAGTTACGAGTGCACCGCCTGTAATAAATGCTAAATTCATTCTCCACTCTCCTTGTTTTTAATCTTCCGTTGGTCTGACAACAATTCTCGTACCTTCCACAAAAATAATTTTAACCTTTACATCACTCGGAATATACGATCCTTCGGCAACAGCATCGATTCTTTCATCACCGAGGCGGATTGTCCCGGAGGGTCTTAAAACCGTATGTGTCACCGCGATTTCACCGACTAAATGCGAGCGGTCATCAAATGATGTATATCCCGATTCCTTGTCCGTTGCATCATTTAAAATCAAACGATTCAGGAAAGGAATTTTACGTTTCTTATGTTTCACAAATATCACCCACTCTATTATCACCATAACTAAAATTACGGCTAAGAAAATACTGTATAGAACTGCATTGCCGCTGACTGTTAATATACTTACTCCAAATACGATAATTCCGATAAGCCCGAGCAGTGTTCCAATAACAAAAAATTCAATTAGAATAAGAAAACCGCTGAGCAGAATCAGGATTAATGTCAGCATATTGCCGCCGCCAGTAAGAAGGTGACCCGAGAAAAAGATAAATATCGACAGAACAGCAAGAATGCCGATAATATTCACTCTCTGCGAGAAGAGCTGATACACCACACCAAGGAAGAATATTGATAATAATAGAAATGCAACAACGGGTGAAGTTACAACATCTATATAAAATTGAATTGAGTCTTTAATCATATATAAATACGAACCGCCCATGTACATCCCTCCTGATTCCGATTATACATTAACTGCGGGTAAATGAGAAATGGAGATACAAAAAAACAGCGTACAAAATGTACGCTGTTTTTATAATATATCACTTATCAGAGGGAAGAGTGATATTACTTGAACTTACGCTTACGCGCAGCTTCAGATTTCTTCTTGCGTTTTACGCTTGGTTTTTCGTAAAACTCTCTTTTACGTGCTTCTTGAATCGTACCGTTTTTAGATACTGTACGTTTGAAACGACGAAGAGCATCTTCAATTGGTTCGTTTTGCTTAACAACTGTTTTTGACATTTGTTTTCCCTCCCTCCGATAATGCAAAAGGCTAATTCACATAGACTATACTATGTACTTTAATATTATAATATACTACATTTGTTTCAGTCAACTGTAATTTAATAATCGCTCTCTGAAACTTCTCCATTAACAATTGCGATTCCGCTTGAAGCGCCGATTCTTGTAGCTCCGACTTCAATCATCTTTTTGGCATCCTCATAAGAGCGTACGCCGCCGCTTGCTTTAACGCCCATGTCTTCGCCTACTGTCAGGCGCATAAGCGCAACAGCTTCCACACTGGCTCCGCCGCCATTAAAGCCGGTAGATGTTTTAACGAAATCCGCACCTGCTTCTTGTGCTAATCTTGAAGCAGTCACAACCTCATCTTCTGTAAGCAGTGACGATTCAATAATAACTTTAACAAGCGCTTCTTTATTAGCAGCATCTACGACGCTTTTAATGTCTTCTTTTACGTAATCGAGATTGCCTGCTTTAAGCTGGCCGATATTAATTACCATATCCACTTCATCTGCACCGTTTGAAATAGCATCTTTAGTTTCAAATGCTTTAACTTCTGATGTAGTTGCACCGTGAGGAAAACCGATTACTGTGCATACTTTAACTTCGCTCTCAGCAAGCTTTTCTGCGGCAGTTTTAACCCAAGACGGCTGGATGCAGACGCTGAAGAAACCATGTTCATGCGCCTCGTCACACAGTACTGAAATCTCTTTATCAGTAACTTCCGGTTTTAATAATGTATGGTCGATATACTTTGCTGCGTTCATTTTAATGACACTCCCAATAATTTATATTCCTCGTAATGATACCACAAACGAGTTATTCATAGTAGCTTCCAATTACAGAAAGTGCATAGAGCGGCGCTGTTTCCGCTCTTAAAATTCTGCGCCCGAGTGCGATATTCTCATAAGTTTTAAAAATATCAGCTTCTGTTTCGGTAAAACCGCCTTCGGGCCCAAAAACAACAGCAATCGTCTTTACACTGGTGCGCGTGAGAATATCTTTTATTGAACTGCCGGTAAGATTGTTATCCTCATAAGCAAATAAAACAAGATCATATTGCGTGAAATCAATAGTTTTCAGTGCTCCAGCAAATGAAATGCTCGGTATTTTAGTGCGTCTGCTTTGTTCAGAAGCTTCTCTCGCAATCTTTTCATAGCGCAAAAGCCTGCTCTTTTCTTTTTTAGCATCCAGTTTAACGACGCTGCGTTCAGCTTTATACAAGATAAAGTCATGAACCCCGAGCTCGGTCGACTTCTGAATCACAAGATCCATCTTGTCTCCCTTTAAGAAGGGTGAATACAGTGTAATATCTACCGGAAGCTCAACTTCATTCTCTATTTTTTCTATCGCTTCATATGATACCGGTTCAAGATCAGTCAGTCGGACGAGATAAGCATTGCCCTCCCCGTCGACTACATTAAACTTATCTCCGGCTTTGGCGCGCATTACATTTCTAATATGATGCACATGCTCATCGTCCATAACACACGTTTCATTAAGCGAGACTGTTCCTTTGATAAAATACCGCTGCATTATGCCACCTTCAGAGCCGATATTGCGACCCAGCCTTCTTCTTCAAGAACATCAGTAATTGAGAAACCTGCCTGTTTCATATGCGCGATAATATCATCTCGTTTTTCAACGATAATGCCAGACGCAATAAAACGTCCGTTATTATTCAGCAGTTTGTAAGCATCATCAATCATATCATCTATAATATGAGCAAGAATATTTGCTACGATAACATCATAATTTTCGGTTTCATCTTTTAACAGATCGGCAGGCATGACCGCAATGTCTTTACCGCAGTCATTTAAAGCAAAGTTCTCTTTTGAAACCTGCAGTGACAATTCATCAATATCAGTTGCTTTAATATCTCTCGCGCCGAGTAAATAAGCACCAATTGATAAAATCCCGGAACCCGTGCCGACATCGATTACTTTATCGTCGGGTTTAATTATATCTTCCAGAAAAGTCAGGCACAGACTCGTCGTGGCATGATCGCCAGTACCGAATGCCATGCCGGGGTCAATTTTGATCACCTTGTCACTATCGGCAATGTCGACGTCAGCATACTCCCACGAAGGAACGATTAAGAAGTTTCTGCCGACTTTAAAATTATGAAAATATTTCTTCCACTCATTTTCCCAGTCCATCTCATCTATAATGCCGGTATTAATTTCAATTTCTTCTTTTTCTGCTAAAGGAGTTTCTTCGATAAATTTTTTGATTTTATCCAGCTGCTCATCGATATTATATGTTTCATCAAAATAAACGAGTATACGTATGTCGCTGTCCGGATAGTCTTTCGGATTCAGCCGGAATTTCTCATCAAAATCCTCAGTTTTAGCTTTTAATATATCAACGGAATGTTCGATTGAAACACCTTTTGCGATTGTATTTAAGAATATTGAAAACTGTTCTTCGTTCTCTTCTTTAGTGCTGATACTGACTTCATGCCATTTCATAGTTTACTCACCTTTAAAGAATCGTTTTGTTTTATCAAAAATATTTTCCTGCTGCTCGCTGATAGTCTCACCGTTTATATCTGCAAGTTTCTTAAATACTTCCCGTTCCTGTTCAGACAGTCGTGTAGGCGTAACAACAGTCACTGTTACATACTGGTCGCCGTAGCCGAAGCCCTGGACGTTTTTCACACCTTTTTCTTTCAGTCTGAAGCGTCTTCCGGACTGCGTGCCGGCAGGTATGGTCAGCATGACTGACGAATTGATTGTCGGAACTTTCAATTCATCACCGAGAGCGGCCTGGGCGAATGAAATTTTAAGCTCATAATGGATATCATCGCCGTCACGAGTAAATTTAGCATCCTGCTTAACTCTGAATACGATATACAGATCTCCTGCAGGTCCGCCGTTAATACCAGGTTCACCTTGACCCGACAGACGTATCTGCTGCCCGTTGTCAATACCTTCAGGCACTTTCACTTCGATATCAACATTTTTCTGAACTGTGCCGTGACCTTTACACTTATCACACGGGTGTTCGATTTCCTGGCCTGTCCCTCCGCATGTAGGACATGTGCGCTGTGTCTGTACACGGCCGAATGGTGTATTTTGTTCTACTGAGACGTTACCTGCACCTGAACATGTTTTACATGTAGATTTTGACGTGCCGGGGTTAGTACCTTCACCGTCACAGACGTCGCAGACTACATCTTTTTTAATCGTGACTGTTTTAGTCGCGCCGAAGACAGCCTCATCAAAAGTAACCGTCATCGTATACTGGAGATCGTCACCTTTTCTAGGAGCATTCGGATCTCTCTGGCCGCCACCGCCGAAAAACGAACTGAAGATATCTTCAAAACCGCCAAAGCCGCCGGCACCGCCGAATCCTCCACCGCCGCCGAAGCCGCCCTGGGAATTCATACCCTCATGTCCGAAACGGTCGTACTGCGCACGCTTATTGTCGTCAGACAGCACTTCATACGCTTCAGCTACTTCTTTAAATTTTTCATCAGACCCGTCTTTCATGTCCGGGTGATATTTCTTTGATAATTTACGATATGCTTTCTTTATTTCATCTTGTGTTGCGTTTTTATCTAAACCGAGTATTTCATAAAAGTCTCTTTTAGCCACAATTTTTCCCTCCAACAGTCAATATAATACCATTTAAAAAAGTCAAAGCCAATGCGTTTGGCTTTGACTTAAGTGTTGAAGATTTTATTTTTTATCTTCTTCGTCATCTACTTCTTTATAATCCGCATCGATTACATCGTCATCAGCATTATCTGCTTCTGCACCTGCATCCGCTGCGCCTTGCTGCTCTTCGGCCATTTGTTCATAAAGTTTAGTTGTAACTCCTTGAACTGCCTGCTCAAGCGCTTCTTTTTTCGCTTTGATTTCATCTAAGTCAGTACCTTCAAGAGCTGTTTTCAGTTCTTCTTTAGCACTGTCGATTTGTTCTTTTTCTGATGCTTCAACTTTGTCGCCGAGATCTTCGACAGCTTTGTCAGCAGAGAAGATTAACTGGTCAGCTTCGTTACGGAGCTCAGCTTCTTCTTTTTTCGCTTTGTCAGCATCGGCATTTTCTTCAGCTTCCTTAACCATTCTGTCGATATCATCATCAGTCAGGTTAGAGCTTGATTCGATAGTAATCTTCTGTTCTTTGCCTGTACCTTTATCAGTAGCAGTAACGTTTACAATACCGTTTTTGTCGATGTCAAAAGTAACTTCGATTTGCGGTACACCTTTTGGTGCTGGCGGCAGATCCGTTAACTGGAAGCGTCCTAAAGTTTTGTTGTCGCTTGCCATCGGTCTTTCACCTTGTACAACGTGAATGTCTACTGCCGGCTGGTTATCAGCTGCCGTAGAGAACACTTGTGACTTGCTTGTAGGAATTGTCGTATTTCTTTCGATAAGAACTGTAGATACATTCCCCATCGTTTCAATACCTAGTGATAATGGTGTAACGTCTAGAAGAACTACGTCCTGAACATCACCTGTGAGCACACCGCCCTGAACTGCTGCACCCATCGCTACTACTTCGTCAGGGTTCACACTGCGGTTAGGTTCTTTGCCTAGTTCTTTCGTAATTGCATCCTGAACTGCAGGAATACGAGTTGAACCGCCGACTAAAATAATTTCATCAATGTCAGATTTGCTGACACCAGCATCTTTAAGCGCCTGGCGTACAGGTCCCATAGTTCTTTCAACAAGTCCGTGAGTCAGTTCTTCGAACTTCGCACGTGACAGAGTAGTTTCAAGATGCAATGGTCCTGCTTCACCCGCTGAGATGAATGGTAATGAGATTTGTGTAGATGATACACCTGATAAATCTTTTTTAGCTTTTTCAGCTGCATCTTTCAGACGCTGCATTGCCATTTTGTCTTTGGATAAGTCAATGCCGTTTTCAGCTTTGAAAGTGTCGACCAGGAAATCGATAACTAAATCATCAAAGTCGTCACCGCCGAGACGGTTGTCACCTGCAGTTGCAAGTACATCGAATACGCCGTCGCCAAGTTCCAAAATAGAAACGTCAAACGTACCGCCGCCAAGGTCAAATACTAAAATGTTTTCTTCTTTATCCTGTTTATCGAGACCGTATGCAAGAGCTGCTGCAGTCGGCTCGTTAATAATACGTTCCACTTCAAGTCCTGCAATGCGGCCAGCGTCTTTTGTCGCCTGGCGTTCTGAGTCATTGAAGTATGCCGGAACTGTAACGACAGCTTTCGTTACTTTTTCGCCTAAATAGCTTTCAGCAGTTTCTTTTAAGTTTTGTAAAATCATCGCTGAAATTTCCTGCGGTGTATATTCTTTATCTTCTACTTTTTCAACATGGTCTGTACCCATATGTCTTTTAACTGACATAATCGTGTTCGGGTTTGTAATTGCCTGGCGTTTAGCTACTTCGCCGACCTGGCGCTCACCGTTTTTAAAAGATACTACAGAAGGCGTTGTACGGTTACCTTCAGCATTTTGAATTACTTTAGGTTCTCCGCCTTCTAAAATTGATACTACTGAGTTAGTTGTTCCTAAGTCTATACCGATTACTTTACTCATTTATATATTCCTCCAATTAATTTAATATTATTCGCTTACTTTGACCATTGTCGGTCTGATGACACGGTCTTTTAATATATAACCTTTTTGGAATTCTTCAATCACAATATCACTCTCTGTATCAGACTCTTCGGTCATCACTGCCTGATGGAAGTTCGGATCGAATGGCTGGTTTAGAGCCTCAATTGCTTTAATCTCATGTTTTTCAAGTGTTTCAACAAGATTGTTGTACACCATTTCAACCCCTTTGTGGAGAGCGTTGAAACTTTCATCTGTTCCTTTAATAGCGAGCGCACGTTCCAGGTTATCGATTACCGGCAGCAAGTCTTCTGCAAACTTCTGATCTTTGTACTTATTGTTCAGTTCAGTTTCCTGGCGGTTGCGGCGTTTAAAGTTTTCAAACTCAGCATAGAGTTTCAAATACTTGTTCTCGCTTTCCTCAAGCTGCTCTTTCATAGAAAGAAGTTCGTCTTCTGCTGATGGTTCAGAGTTTTCTTCAGAAGTTTCCTCTGCTGATATTTCTTTTGCAGTATCCTCTGTTTTTGTGTTCTCTGTTTCAGTTTCTTCCTGCTTCTTTGTTTCTTCAGCAGCAGTTTCAGCAGTTTCGTCAACTTTTTCTTTTTCTTCTTCGTTAGTCAATGCCTACACTCCTTTTTTAAATGAGTGGAGTAATTTAATAACATGTTTGTAGCCCATCAGTTCCGGGCCGACAACAATTAAATTACCACTCAGTCCAGCGTGGTCAAAATTAGTTGTAATGACTGAAAGTGATTTATAACTTTCATCCAGTTCATCACCGAAGTAAATATTCACATCGTTTGATGCAAGCTGCTCAACAGATTTATACAGCGCTTCCGATTCGATATCGCCGTATAAATGCTCGAGCGTTTCTACTTCGTTTCTCATGTCCTGCAGTAAATAATTAAAACCCGCATGACCAATCGTTCGTTTCTGCACTTCAACTGATGCCATAATCTGTGCAGTCACCTGGTCGTACAGATCTTTTATACCCGGCGGGACGTAAGGATTGTTCTTTAAGATGACACGGGTGTCGCCAAGGTTTTTATCGAGCAGCAGCTCGTTAAAAATATTGCTCAGTTTCTGGAAATCATCAATCGTTACATCACGGCTCGTTTTAACAGGCATCTGCCTGACTGTTCCGCTGTTTAATACGATAATAGCAATGCTTGCAGTATCGGTGAGCGGAGTTATATAAAGACCTTTAACAGTTTCATTATCCGCTGTGAGCGACACCTGAGTTAAATACTTCGTCCTGTCGCTGATTGTCAGTGCAAGTTCATCGGTTAAATTCTCCAGATTGTCCGTGTCAGAAAAAAGCTCAAAGGACTTTGCCGGTGATTGTTCAATATTCAGTTTAAGTTCTTCGATGTAGAATTTCAGTGCTTTTCTCGACGGCACACGTCCGGATGACGTATGCGTCTTAATTAAAAAGCCTTCTTTTTCAAGTGCAACCATTTCATTTCTGATCGTCGCGCTTGAAACATCGAAATTATATTTGTCCAGTAAATATTTAGAACTGATAGGTGTCATTACATTTAAGAAATCATCTACGATAAATGTAAGAATGATTTCCTGCCTTTCTGTCAGCAAAGAATCACCTCTTTAGCACTCTTTCGTCCCAAGTGCTAATTCTAATTTATCAAATAGGTCAAAGAATGTCAACAATTAAACCCGCTTTCTTTTTTACAGTAAAAATTCTGCGAAAACATCGTTGCCAATCATACGTCCCGCTTCGGTTAAGGATATATAACCGCTTCGTCTGTCCAGCAGTTTGCGTTCTAATAGATTCTCAAGTACTTTGCCGTATACCGCATCGACTGGGAGGCCGTATTTTTCTTTAAAGCGGGCTTCCGAGACACCCTTGTTCAAACGCAGTCCCAAAAACATTTCCTCTTCAAACTTATCATTTTGAGTCAGTTTTAACTGTTCTTTAATGACAGAACCGTGCTCGTTCATATTATTAATATAATGATTCACCGGTTTTATATTGTAGTATCTGGATTCCCCTGTGTAGCCGTGACTGCCGGCGCCGGCACCGATATAGGGCTCGTTCAGCCAGTAAGTTTTATTATGCATCGACTCGAATTCACTCTTTGAAAAGTTCGATATTTCATACTGAGGATAGCCGAGTGCATCAAGACCTCCGATGACTTTATCGTACTTCTCACCTTCTTCAAGACTTCCTGCAATACTCATCTTTCCCTGGTTAATCTTGTTGTAGAAAACAGTATGGGGCTCGATAATCAGCGAGTACCATGAAATATGTTTCGGCTTCAGCTCGCTGATATATTTCAGGCTCATATCTATATCATCAAACGTTTCTCCCGGGAGATTATACATCAGATCGAGCGAGTAATTTGTCAGACCGATTTTCTCCAAGTGATTAATACTGTTAAAGATATCATCGAAATTATGAGTCCTGCCGAGAACTTTTAAGAGATCGTTATTAAATGTCTGCACGCCTAAGCTTACCCGGTTCACTCCGTAGTTATGCAGGACATCGAGTTTTTCTGATGTCAGTTCGTCGGGATTCGCCTCAAAAGTAAATTCATCCGTTACAGTAAAATGATCAGTCATAAATTTTAAGAGACGGTCAAGCTGGCTGACAGTCAGCGCAGTCGGTGTCCCGCCGCCGACGTATATCGTTTTAAGCGTCTGTTTCTCGTAAGAACCGAGCTCGCTGATGAGTGCCGTAATATATTCATCTACCGGCTGGTTTTTAATCAGCACCTTATTGAAGTCGCAATAAGTGCAGATTCGGTTGCAGAATGGGATATGGACATACATGCTATCCATTAAATTCCTCCTAAAATTAGAGGAGAAATCAAATGATTTCTCCTCTTGGTGTTGTTAATCTTCATCCATTTTTAAGACGGCGAGGAAAGCTTCCTGCGGTATTTCAACGTTCCCTACCGCTTTCATCTTCTTCTTACCTTCTTTTTGTTTCTCTAATAATTTCTTCTTACGCGATATATCTCCGCCGTAACATTTCGACAGTACGTTTTTACCCATCGATTTAATGTTTGTTCTCGACACAATTTTTTGTCCGATTGCTGCCTGAATAGGTACTTCGAACTGCTGTCTCGGGATGATATTTTTCAGTTTTTCAACGATTGCTTTGCCGCGCTCATAAGCAAAATCCCTGTGCACGATAAAACTCAGTGCATCCACTTTTTCTGCGTTCAAGAGAATATCCATCTTCACCAGTTTCGATTCCTTGTAGCCGATAAAGTCGTAATCTAAGGATGCGTAACCTTTTGTGTGAGATTTAAGCTGATCGAAGAAATCGAAGACAATTTCCGATAAAGGAATTTCATAGATGATATTCACACGCACATCATCGAGGTAATCCATCGTTAAAAAGTTGCCGCGTTTTTTCTGGCACAATTCCATAACAGCACCGACGTAATCGTTCGGCACCATAATCTGCGCTTTAACGTAAGGTTCCTGGATGCGTTCAGTCTTTTGCGGATCCGGCATCTGCGCCGGGTTGTCAACACTGACCGTTGTGCCGTCGGTTAACTCGACGCTGTATATAACAGAAGGTGCTGTCGCAATCAGATCAATCCCGAATTCTCTTTCGATACGCTCCTGGACAATTTCCATATGAAGCAGTCCGAGGAAACCTGTACGGAAACCGAAACCTAATGCCTGGGATGTCTCCGGTTCATACTGCAGCGAAGAGTCATTCAGTTCAAGCTTTTCAAGTGCTTCGCGCAAATCGTTATATTTTGAAGAGTCGATCGGATACATTCCGCAGAAAACCATCGGATTCATTTTCTTATAACCCTGCAGCGGTTCTGACGCCGGATTTTCCGCTCCGGTAATCGTATCTCCGACCATAGAATCGCCGACTTTCTTAATCGATGCTGATATATAACCTACATCTCCTACTGTCAGTTCATCTACAGCGAGCTGTTTCGGCGTGTTGATGCCGACTTCGTTCACTTCAAAATCCTTGCCGGAAGACATCATGCGGATTTTGTCGCCCGCCTTAACAGTGCCGTCAACAATTCTAATCGACGAAATAACACCGCGGTACGGATCAAAGACAGAGTCAAAAATCAGAGCTTTCAGGGGTGCTTCCGGATCACCATCCGGTGCAGGAACGTCTTTTACTATACGTTCGAGAATTTCTTCGATACCGATATTTGCTTTTGCAGAAGCATAAATTGAATCTTCCGCGGGAAGTCCTACTACATCTTCTATTTCTGCTGCGACTCTGTCCGGATCTGCAGCAGGCAAATCAATTTTATTAACGACCGGAATCAATTCCAAATCATTGTCTAGGGCAAGGTAAACGTTTGCCAGCGTCTGAGCTTCAATACCCTGGGCTGCATCGACAACTAGAATTGCCCCTTCACAGGCTGCAAGCGAGCGCGATACTTCATAAGTGAAGTCGACGTGCCCCGGTGTATCAATCAGGTGGAAGGTATACTCTTCCCCGTCTTCAGCTGTGTACTTTAAACGGACAGCATTCAGCTTTATCGTAATACCGCGTTCTCTTTCAAGATCCATCGAATCTAAAAGCTGCGCTTTCATATCGCGGCCTTCTACCGAGCGCGTGTTTTCCAGTAACCTATCAGCCAAAGATGACTTGCCGTGATCTATATGAGCAATGATAGAGAAGTTCCTTATATTTTCCTGCCTTTTCAAACGTTCCATATTGTTCATTTAAAATCCAACTCTCTTCATGTTTACAATGTTATAATTATATCAATGCAGAGCACTAACTTCAATTCATTTCGGATTGATTATTGCATAATAAGCTTATATTTGATAAAATATCTGTTGTTGCAATAAAAGTTGTACAACTTTATGTCGGAGGTGACATTATGCCTAATATTAAATCATCGATTAAACGTGTTAGAACTAACGAATCTGCTCAGAATCTTAATATTGCTCAGAAAAACGCTATGCGTACAGCAGTTAAACAAGCTGAAGCTGCTAAGAGTGAAAATGCTGAGAATCAAGCTGAGTTAGTTTCTAAAGCTGTCAAACTTGTTGACAAAGCTTCTAAACGCAATCAAATTCATGCTAACAAAGCAAGCCGTCTTAAATCAAAATTAATGGCTAACTAATAAAAAAACCTTCTTTATGAAGGTTTTTTTATTTTTGTCTTTTTAGCTTTATATTTCCAGTATAAATAACTCAAACAGTGCATTCCTGTCCAAATAACTCGATTTAAACTTATAGTCTATATCGCGGCAGACAATCATTTTTTTTAAGAGTGCATCTAGCGGATATTTTCTAGTATGTCTGAGTGCAAGTTTAACACGGTACGGATGGACTTTCAGCGCTCTTGCTATATTATCTTCCTGATACCCTTCCCCGTTTAAAATTTTCACCTGATACAGCAGCCTGAACTGTCCGATAACAAGATGGAGCAGTTTCATAGGTTCTTCCTTTTGCAGAATCAATTCTCTAGCGAGTCTGACAGCTTTCTGTTTTTCATTTTTTAAAATAAAATCCGTGAGCAGAAAAACGTTCTGTTCCAGTGAAACACTGACAACTTCTTCAACATCCTCAGTCGTAATATTCCCTTCTGCATACAGCACCAGTTTCGTCACTTCATTATGTACAGCTTCATATTTATAACTTGTTTTTTCAAGCAGCATATTCAAGGCTTCCGTGGATATCTCGAGACCGTTCTGGTCGAAAACCGAGCGGACATAGTTCGTAAGCTCACTCTCATTCATTTCGTTAATTTCAATCAGTTTGCCGCGCTCAGTGATTAATTTCGTCACCTTTTTTCTTTTATCCAGCTTTTCTGAAAGCACTGTAAATATAATGAGCGTGTCATCACTTTTATTTTTAAGGTAATCAATCAAAAGATCAATATTGTGGCTCACTGAGGTGCCTGATTTCTGAGCGGTAAAAAGAATCGCCTCTTCGACGACAATCACTTTTCTGTCAGCGAGAAAAGGAAGTGTCTGGGCCTCCTCTATAATTTGTTCAACCGGTGTTTCTTTAAAATTAAGTTTTGTATAGTTAAAATCGTCGAGAGCTCCGACATACTCTTTAGCAATACTTTTGATTTTATCTTCTATGCGGATAATATTAGTGCCATACAGAAGTTGCAGCAATTCCATAAATGATGCTCCTTAAAGTTTATAAATCTATTATAGCTTTTTAATTAAATTTAGCCTATACTGTAAGTAAGTGTTTAGGGGGTAATTACATGAATAAGTTTGAGAAAAATGTTCAGTCAAAAAACAATGACGTTATCGATGCTGGTCTTGCTTTTATAGTTGGATTTGTGGCACTTACTGTAATTTATGTTATTCCACAAGTATTCGCTATCGTTGCAGGATAATCGATTTTTTCATTCGGGCCGGCCTTCCGGCTCTTTTTTTGTGTCTTTTTTCAGGCACTGTTCACTGTCCCCAAATTTTGCACGGATACATATTATATCATGATTTATACTAAACTCCACCATTCCCTTATCTTTCGTACTGATAATTCTGCTCGCGGCTAAATTTTCTAGGACACTCGCATGCGGATGTCCGTAACGGTTATTTACCCCCGCTGAAATCAAAGCAATTTCCGGTTCTACAGCATTGATAAATTCCTTCCCGCTCGATGTATCGCTGCCGTGGTGACCTACTTTTAAAATATCACTTTCCAGATTATAGAGAGCTGTGAGTTCTGCTTCGGTCACAAGACCGATATCACCTGTAAACAAAATGCTGAAGCTGTTCAAGTGTGCTTTTAAGACGACGGACTGTTCATTGGAATCAGGGGCAGCACCCGGCACAATCAGGTGATTAAAATGAATATTTCCGACAGAAAAGCTTTCCATATCCCCGCTGTTTCTAATTAGCCCCCGGTGTTCATAACTTACAGTTTTCAGCCAGTCATCGAATTTAACATCTTCTGTATTCATTATTATATTCCCCACATTCTTTTTGCTGAGTATATTCAGAACTTCCCCGCTGTGATCGAGATCCAGATGGCTGATGATAATTACATCGATAAAATCCACACCCTGTTCTTTTAAATAAGGCAGGAGTGTTTTATCGCTTAAATTAATCCGGTTCTCATCATGCTGATATGTCCCGCCCGTATCGAGCAGCACCGTTTTCTTATTTTTGTGATCTCGGATCACAAAAGCATCTCCCTGGCCGACATCGACCATGGTCAGCGTAAAATCCCTGTTTAAATGCTGCTGGCTCAAAAAGAGAACGAACAGAAATACCAAAATACAGCTGATAATTTTTTTGAGTTTGAATGTAAGAACATGCACAGACAGACGATATGTCAGAAACAGCATTATAATAATACTCACATCCGGGAGATTTTTTACCGGAAACCGGTGTTTAAACGCCCCGGCAAGATAATATATACTGTCTTTCATCAAGGTGTAAAGAAAGTGGTACAGCGTATCGATTGCAGGAGGTACATGAAAAAACAAAAGAATGTTATAAATTATCACACTCGGAAAAATTATAAATGAAAACAAGGGCACGAAAAATAAGTTCAATATAAGGCCGCTGATGCTTATTTCATTAAAATTTATAAGAACGATAACCAAAGTCGACAGCTCGCTGATTACTGTAATAAGAATCAGCTGAACTATATTGGCATAGTTCATAAATAAGGGGCGGGCCAGCAGAATAAAATAAGTGGTGACATACGACAGCTGAAAACCGGCATGGTAAATGACATAGGGATTAATTATAAGCTGAATCAGAGCACTTAATGAAATGATGGCAAGATAAGGTTTTTGTTTGAAAAATGAACAGACAAGAAGCAGGACTCCCATAAATACAGCACGGAGCACGCTCGGCGAGAAGAAATTCAAAAATAGAAAGAAGATCAGAGAAATTATAATAATGACTTTAATCATATTTACAGGCAGCCGGAAAAACTTTAGAATCCCGAAGATTACAGCACTTAAAAAAGCGACATGCGTTCCGGAAATGACATACAGATGATAAATCCCGAGCTTCTGCAGTGCATCAAAAAATTCCGGGCTGATATAGTTTTTATTGCCGACAGAAAGTGTCAGTATGTCGAATTTATAATCGTGTAAAGAAGAATCCAGCACTTTTGACATATACTTGTAGCGGATTAAAGAAAATTTTTGCGAGAAAGTCAGACTGCCGGATTCGCATTTTAAAGTAGCTGCATCATTCAAATATATCCTGCCGGAGAGTTCATTAATTCTCAATGTCTGCTGTCCGTCATTTTTAATAAAGTTACGCTGTTCCGCGGGCAGTGATACGGGCAGATTGCCTGTGCAGATGTCCCCTATTCGAAGCGCAGCACTTCCCGCTTCGTCATACATCTCGTAAGTCCTGTCATCACTGGTTACGATGTAATGCAGACTGTCAGTGTAATATTTATAATCTTCTATCACAATATGGGACAGCGTACTCGTAGAGAAATCCGGAGCTTCTCCTGAATAAATAAACGCAGCAGCTGCCGCGCTAAGAGATAAACTGATTTTAAACCACAGACTCCGCCCTTTTAAATAACAGCTGTACAGTAAAATCGCATAAAAAAATAAGCCCGTCAAGGGGCTTATAATTATCGTGCATCCAGTAATAATCGATATCAAAAAATAAAATAAAGTCATGATATTGACTCGAAATACATATTCACTTTTTTACTGTCGAGTTCGACCAGTTCATAGTGTACATTATTTTTATCCAGCAATTCAAGCGCATACGGATGATTTTTATAATCGGCCCGATAATATATATTTTTAATACCTGCCTGAATCAGTGATTTTGTACAATGCACACACGGAAAGTGAGTGACATAGACCGAAGCGCCTTCTGTCGACACACCGAACTTCGAACATTGGAGCAGTCCGTTAATCTCTGCGTGGATAGTTCTGATGCAGTGACCGTCCTCTACGTAGCATCCTTCATCCACACAATGCACCTCGCCGGATACAGAGCCGTTGTAGCCTCCTGCGATAATCCGGTTATCTTTAACGATGGTCGCGCCGACGCTGAGACGTTCACATGTCGACCGGAGCGACAGCAGCATTGCCTGCGCCATAAAATATTCATGCCAGTTGATTCGCATAGTGCCACCTCAGTTTATAGTAATATACGGTTTTAGATTTTCGAACGTTTTGTCGCCGATGCCGGGTATATTTTTTAAGTCCTCAAGAGTACTGAACAGCCCCTGTTCTTCCCGGTAAGTAATAATCGCCTGGGCTTTTTTCTCGCCGATGCCGTTCAAGGTTGTAAGTTCTGCAATGCCCGCAGTATTAATATTAACGAGTTCAGTCCCGGTGTCTGATACTCCGCTTCCTGTAAATAAATCTGCTGTCGCCTCCTCTATTTCCCCTTCAAAGGGAACGTAGATTACCATTTCATCGGCAAGTTTGGCAGACTGATTTACCGTCGCAAGATCTGCATTATCAGCAAGACCGGTAATATCAAGAACATTTTTAACCCTCGCATCGATAGGCAGTTCGTACACGCCTGGAAGTTTAACTGCACCTTTTACTTCAACAAACAGCGTCGATGAAAGTACTGCTGTTTCTTCTTTAGACTCTTCTGCCGTCGGTTCTTCGTCAGCTGAGTGCTCAAAACTAAAAGTTTCCTCGGGTGCTGCAAAGCTCGTGACTGCAAAGTAAACAATAATTGCGAGTCCTATAAGTATACCCGCTGCGTAAAACTTGTACTGTTCAAAAAAGGATTTGATATCCATCATTTTCCCCTCCATATAAATAACCTCTCATACTATATATAGGGAAAAACGGCGCTTTATTTTTTTTTCGTACAAGTTAATTTATAAACCTGTAAAACTTTAAAAGTTATTTCTTCAGTATATAAAAATTTCTTTCAGCCACTTCAGTAATAACATTAGTAATATCAAAGTCGCTGAATGATTTATCGATTATAAAGCCTGCTTCATTAATCATTTTTAAAATTTCACTGTGTTTATAAGTCTGCTGATAATGAGTTTCTTCGTACTTTTTATATAAGTCTCCGGAATTCCGAATGAAAAATGTCAATTCATGCCAAACACTGAGTTCTTCTTCACCGGGTACTGTCTGCCACGTGTAAAAAATATCATCCGTACTGTCGGAATATAATTCATAATTAAAATCATTCTGCATTTTATGTTCAGTATGGACATCAAAAATAAAGACGCCGCCTGCTGATAAATGATTATATACATTTTTTAAAACTGCAGCAAAAGCTTCTCTGGAAGGTGCATAATTCAGCACATCGGCTGTAGCTGTAATGAGCTCAAATGTTTCATCCAGCTCCATCGTAACCATATCCTGCACCCTGTATTCGCTCACCGGATCATTTTCTCTCGCAATTTTAATCATTTCCTCCGAGTTATCAATGCCGAGCTTTCTTTTTGCCCGCAGCATTTTTAAAATCTCTCCGGTGCCTGCGCCGATATCAAGTATGGAGGCGGCATCACCTTTAACTTCATTAATTATGTCAAGCCACAAATTATACGGCATATCATAATTCAGGATATCGTATACTTCGGCGAATGTTTTGTATTCGCTAGCCTCCAATAGTATCACCGGAATCTTTAAATAAACGCTCTAAATTATAATATTCGCGTTCTGTTTTTAAGAATATATGAACGATAACATCACCGACGTCACAGAGAATCCATTTGCCGGCTTTCTGTCCTTCAATACTAATATCGAGGCCGTTTTTATGAGCGACTTCCCGCACTTCGTCGCTGATTGCCTGCGCTTGGCGTTCTGAATTCCCGTGACATATAACAAAGTAGTCTGTCACCGGGCTCGTTTCTTTTACATCATATACTTTTATATCTGCAGCACGTTTATCGTCACATGCCTGCACCATTAATTCCAATACTTCTTTACTTTGCATCCTGTCACTCCCTGGCCATATTATAATAATTAAGACATTCTAATGTCTTGTGGTAAATCGTAGAATCTTTATTCAGCAGATGTCTGATATTCGCTTTCGTAATCGAATATACCGCGAGATCCAGATTATTCTTCCCGAAGACAATATCGCGTATATCATCGACGCCTGGCTGGCTGCGCTTAGGTTCGATGTAGTCTGCGACAAAAATAATCTTTTCGATAATCCCCATCTGCTTTCTTCCTGACGTGTGATGCGCAATCGCGTTTAATATTTCTTCGTCAGTAATATCAAACTTATTTTTCATCTTAACTGCTGCGATTGGTCCGTGCAGCACTTCAGTTTTATACTGAAGCAGTTCCGGATCAAGTTTTTCAGTCGTCACTGTCTGGTACATTTTACTTAATTCATCGTATTTCGAATAATCATGCAGTATACCGGCGAGAAAACATTTTTCCTTATCTGCGTTAAATATTTCCGCCATTTTTACTGCTGTTTCCGCCACCCGTTCGGAGTGTTTAAATCTTTTCTTCGGCAATTTCTCTGCTGCAACTTTCAATGCTTTTTTACGTTTCATATAATCGCTGCTCCTTAATATATCTGTAGACCTCTTCAGGCATTAAATGCCTGACTTCAGTATTTGTTTTTAATCTCTCTCTGATAAGGGTCGATGAAACTTCAACGATGTTCGTATTTAATTTTATAAACGGAGGTTTAATATTATACAGCTCGTCATTTCGATCGAGCACAGTAAATTTCGCAAGTTTGTGCAACTTGTCAGCATTCTTCCATTTATCAAAAGAAATAAAATGATCTGTTCCGATTATAAAATACAAGTCATCGTCAGGATATTTGTTCCGCAAATACTTCAATGTGTCAAAAGTATACGTTACCTCTTGCTGATCGATTTCAAAAGTATCTATTTCTGCAAAATCATAATTTTCAACTGCAAGTTTCAGCATATTTAAACGATGACTGTCACTGGAACCTGCCTGTTTTTTTAAGGGAGAGATAAAGGTCGGCACGATAATCACCTGATCCAGTTCCAAGCCGATATAAGTTTCCGCGAAAGCATTAATATGTCCGTTATGCACCGGATCAAATGTCCCGCCGAATACACCTATTTTCATGGCAGTTTAATTTCTTTGTTTTCC
Source organism: Jeotgalicoccus nanhaiensis (assembly GCF_015235105.1). Lineage (NCBI taxonomy): Bacteria > Bacillati > Bacillota > Bacilli > Caryophanales > Staphylococcaceae > Jeotgalicoccus > Jeotgalicoccus nanhaiensis. The sequence continues at coordinate 182,650 of NZ_JADGLW010000002.1, read as the reverse complement.
TTTGATTCTCTGTACAGTACAATCGTATTGCCCATTACCTGTACCAGTTCCGCACCTGTGCCATGGACGAGTGATTCAACGATGCTGTCTTTATCTTCCATACAATTTTGCAGTACTGATACCTTAACCAGTTCTCTTTTTTCCAGAACATCTTCGAACTGTTCAACAAAACTTTCTGTAACACCATTTTTACCTACTTGAAACAGCGGCTTCTCATGGTGTGCCAGTGAACGCAAATAGCGTTTTTGTTTACCTGTTAATGTCATTTTCTTTCCTCCATGTATTGTTGCAGTGCAGCCTGCACCGCTTTATTGCTTCCCTGTTTCCCAGTCCATATTTCAAAGGCATCGAGTGCCTGGTTAACCAGCATGCCGAGACCATTCGCGTTGTTATTAAAGTAATTCATAAAAGGTGTCACCGCCGGATTGTAAATTAAATCCATTCCTGCGGTATCATCTGTGATAAATGAAGTGTCCAGCTGGAAGGCTTCAAATACATCTTCACCCTTCAGTCCGAGCGGGGTTGCATTGATTACCGCATCATAGGCTCCCCCTGTGAATTCGGTATTCAGCACGCCGTTAAAGTCCGCAGTTTTAAACGATTCAAAACTTTCTCTTCTCCGCGCGATCACTGTTACTTCATCACCGTTATCGGCATGTGCACGATGGACAGCCTTCGCCGCACCGCCTGCACCGAGAATAAGCACACGGCGGCACTTTGTTCCAAAGGCATCGTTAAATGCCTTCATATAGCCTGTAATATCGGTATTATAACCGTAGTATCGCCCATCTTTTACATGGACTGTATTTACCGCGCCAATTTTTTCTGCTGCAGGCGCAATCCAGTCTAAATGCTGCATAATCTTCTCTTTATGAGGCACGGTAACGTTGAAGCCTGACAAGTTATATTCATTAACGAGCGCTTTTATGTCCGCCAGTTCTTCAGGGGTGACTTCCAGCGCCATGTAATCCGCTTCAACATTCAGTGCTTTAAAGTTTGCATCGTGAATAACAGGTGACAAAGTATGTTTAACAGGATAGCCGATTACAGCATAATTCATCTTTACTGCACTCCTTTAAAAATAGTCGAACGTATGGACACATTAACGCCTTTCGGTACAGTCACTGTGACGGCCGCTGATTTTGCCACCGATACAAAAGTCAGTCCGCTGATTAAAATGTCGCTGGCCTGATCTAGCTCGAGCTCATGAATGTCGAAGTTTGTGCTTAAGTAAGCTTCTTCAAGTTCAGGGGGCGCCAGAAGACCATTATAATGCTTATCGTAAAACTCTCCTGCATTGACAGTTTTCGTACGGTGCACATTTAAGTGATGATTACAGTAGACAGAAAAGCTGTTGGCATCTCCTGATGTGTAATCCACTCTGGCAAGGTTGCCGATAAAGAGCGTCTGACCACTGTTTAACTGAAAAGTTTTTGCTTTGATTTCTTTAGCTGGTGAAACGTATTTTAAATCGTTTACTTTCACATAATGTGAAATTTGTGAATCGACGACAATTCCCGGAGTATCGTACAGGGTCTGGGTATCACCGAGCGGAATATCGATCATCCCGAGTGTCGTACCCGGAATGTTGCTCGTCGTAATAACATTCTTTAAGCCGGTATTGTCTTCAAGCAGTTTATTAATTAATGTCGACTTGCCGACATTTGTCGTGCCGACAATGTATACATCTTTTCCATCTGCCATATCACTGATTTTTTTCATCAGTCCATCCAGGTTCTGTCCTTTTAAGGCGCTGATTGCAACTGTATCATTTGCAGTTATACCTGCGTCTTTCAGCATTTTCTTAGCCCGCTCAACAAGGCGGCTTGTATTTGTGGATTTAGGGAACAAATCTATTTTATTCACTACAGCAAGTACTTTTTTGTCTCCGACAATACGGTTGAATGACGGGATAATACTGCCTTCAAAATCGAACACATCAATTACTTTGACAATCAGGCTGTCCGTTTCATACAGCGAATTCAGCATTGTTAAAAAGTCGCCTGAATCCACATTTAATTCCTGTACTTCATTATAATGTCTTAAACGGTAGCAGCGCTGGCAGATCGGTTCTTCTTTATGAAGTCCGCTTGCCGGAATATACCCCTCTTTATTCTTATCTTCTGTCTGCAAAATGCTTCCGCATCCGACACATTTTATATCAGTCACATTATTCCTCCCATGTAATCATGTTTTTTCTTTTAAAGTATTTCATTATAACACGTTCTATTCTGCGGTTTAAGTAGGTCGCCCAGCCATCTTTTTCTTTGACGGGCACGACGAGAATACTATTGATATTTACCCGGTTTGCCCCAAGTATATCCGTCATCAGCTGGTCGCCGACCATTACGGTATTCGCTTTTTTAGTGCCGAGTATTTTTAATCCCCTGTGGAAATTGGTAAGCATCGGTTTTTTTGCTGCAGAAATATATTCAATACCGTGCGGTTCTGCAAATCCCGCCACTCTTTTATGATTACCGTTCGACAAAATGAGCAGTTTAATGTTCGACTCTTCAAGTGTTTTTATCCATTTTAAAACATTATCATCAGCATCAGCCGCGTCAAAAGCGACCAGTGTATTATCAAGGTCTGTCATTACAGCTTTAATATTATGCGCTTTTAAAAATTCCGGCGTAATATCTTCATACCGGCTGACAAAATGACTTGGCAGAAACTTATCTTCTATAATTTTCATAATATCTCCCCGGAAATTAAATTCATATTAACACAAAAAAAGCACCTTAAAATTAAGGTGCGCTTCGCTTACTCGATTATTTCAGGATCTTCTGTGTCAGTTTCAGTAAATACAACGAAACCGATAATAACCGTTATTACAATTGCAAGAATCATTAAAAATAACATAGTAACCTCCACATCACAGTTCTCTTAATAATGATTTTACAACTTCGGACGAGTGAACACAAGCTTTCGCGAGAAATTCTTCATAATTCATATCCGCTGCATCATTTGCAGAGTCGCTCATGGAGCGGATAATGACAAACGGCGTGTTAAACTGCCAGCAGGTCTGCGCAATACTTGAAGACTCCATGTCTACACACATTGCCTCTGGAAAATGCTTAAAAATATGTTCTTTTTCAGCATTGCTGTCGATAAAGGAATCCCCGCTCACAACGAGACCGCTCGCACCATTAATCTCATCATTTAAAGATAGAGCATCGAGAGCTCGTCTGATCAGATTTTCATCGCTTGTATATACTTCCGGCATGCCGGGAACCTGGCCGTAGCTGTAGCCGAAATTAGTTGCATCGACGTCATGGTGGGCAACCGAAGTTGATACCACCATATCAGTCACTTTAAGATTTTCTCCCATGGCGCCTGCGACTCCGGTGTTAATTACATAATCTATATCGTAACACTCAAGCATAAGCGCCGTAATAATACTCGCGTTGACCTTGCCGATACCGGACTGGACGAGCACTATACTTTTACCGTTTAATGTGCCTGTATAAGCTGTTGTATGTGCAAGCTTGTCTTCTTTTTCTATGAGCATCGCATTTTTTAACAGTTCAACTTCCGGCTCCATAGCACCGATAATTCCAATTGTATAATTAGTCAATTTTAACAATCTTGACTTTCATTTCATTGCCGTTCGGTAAAGCAACGTTAACTTCTTCTTTCAGTTTTGCTCCAAGAAGTGACTGCGCCATCGGAGATTCGTTGGAGATTTTACCTTCAAACGGATCAGCTTCCGCGCTTCCGACAATCTGATAAGACTCTTCATCACCGTCTGGAACTTCTTTAAATGTTACTGTTTTGCCGAGAGATACAGTATTATTATCTCCTGTATCTTCAATAATTACAGCATGTCTGATCATTTCTTCAATTTTAGTAATTTCTTTTTCGACAAACCCCTGCTCATCTTTCGCCGCATCGTACTCGGAGTTCTCTGACAAGTCTCCGAAACTGCGGGCAACTTTGATTTTCTCTACAACTTCCGGTCTTTTAACCGTTTTCAATTCTTCTAAATCTACATGAAGCTGGTCATATCCAGCCTGTGTCATTGGGTATTCTTTTTTGTTTTCCATCGTAAATCCTCCGTTATTTAAATTACTTCTAATATTTTATTCGTTTACCAGCGTGCGAATCTTAGTTGTAATAATATCTATCGCAACCATGTTCTCGCCGCCTTCCGGAATTATTATATCACTGAAGCGTTTTGTCGGTTCGATAAACTGCAGGTGCATCGGCCGCACAACTGATAAATACTGTTCAATGACTGAATCCATCGAACGTCCGCGTTCTTTAATATCCCTGCTCAAGCGGCGTAAAATACGAATATCAGAATCAGTATCTACGTATAATTTTACATCCATAAGATTGCGCAGTTCTTCATTTTCAAGAGCGAAAATACCTTCGATGATAATGACTTCTTTCGGCTCCACTCTTATCGTTTCACTGCTTCTCGTATGATTGGTATAATCGTAAGTCGGAATATCTACTGTTTCGCGGTTGATCAGCTGCTTGATATGTTCAATCAGCAGATCATTATCAAAGGCAAAGGGATGGTCGTAATTCGTCTGCAGACGTTCTTCCATCGTCTTGTCACTCTGATCCTTATAATAGTAGTCCTGTTCGATTAAAACAATACTGTGCCCCTGCAGGGATTCCATAATTTTTCTTGTTACTGATGTTTTCCCTGAACCGGAACCTCCGGCTATACCGATTATTGTCGGTTTGTCCATTCTGTTACACACCCTTAGTAAATTACAAGCAAGCCGTCGCCGACATTTAAAAATGAAGTCGTATACTCGCTGTCTTTCATTGACTGATTAAACGCTCTGACTTTGTCCCTCAGTTTGCGCTTATTTTTATTTTCTACATCATCATCTGCAATAAGACCGCGGACAAAAATATTATCGACGATAATTAAAGCATCCTCAGTTAAATATTTTTTATATTTATCAAAGAACAGCTGATTATTCCCTTTAGACGCATCGATAAAAAGAAAGTCAAATTGAGCATTGCCGAGATCAGCTTCTTTAGCATCAGCTAAAATCGTTTTAATATTACTGCTGTAGTCACTTTCACTGATATTCTCTCTGGCTGTTTCATGGCTCGCTTCATCTTTTTCAATCGTAGTAACATGAACACCTTGCCCCGCGCTTGCAAAATGCAGAGCGCTGTAGCCGATCGCCGTACCGATTTCCAGAATATTTTTAGCACCTTTAATTGCGATGTACTGTTTTACAACATTCAGTGCATCGCTGTCTATAATCGGCACGCGGTTTTCCACTGCGTACCGGTGAACAGCAGGGAACAGTTCTTCATTCGTATTTAAATCTTTTACATAATTTATAAGTTCCATCTGATCACCATATACAAAAAATACAACTGATAACATAAGTTATCAGTTGTTAATCCATTACAAAAGATAGTACCATAATTCACTCTTTTTGAAAAGAGCTGATTACTGGTTATCTATATATTGTTCTCTGTTAGCCAGATGCTCATCATAAGTTTCCGCAAAGTGATTATTACCTTCACTGTCAGCAAGGAAATAGAAATAATCAGTATCGGACGGATTCATCGTGCTCTGCAGAGACTCCTGGCCCGGTGACGCAATCGGCCCCGGTGTTAATCCTGTATTTATATAAGTATTATATGGATCATCCACTTCGAGATCTTCGTACAAGACAACTTCCTGATGCTCTCCGAGAGCATAGAGCACTGTCGGATCAGTCTGCAGCGGCATAGCCGGATTGACAGACATACGGTTTAAAAAGACGCTCGCAATGCGTGAACGGTCAGCAAGAGACGTCGCCTCTTCTTCGATAAGAGAAGAGAATGTCAGGAACTGATGGAAAGTGAGTTCCATAGGCTCGCCTTCATATTCTATAGTATAATCCGGTACGGACGTAAACAGACTGTAGCTGTTCTGCTCAGTAGCATCGAGCATATTTCTCACAAGCTGTTTTAAATCAGGTTCTTCAGTTGTAATATCGTAGGTTGCAGGATATAAGTAGCCTTCAAGAGGATACTTAATATCTTCAGCTAGAATTTCATCAGTCAACATGTCAGGGTATTCTGCTATCAGTTCCTGAATGAATTCTTCATCTTCCATCAGTGCCATAAAATCGTCGCCCGACACCGGCAGATTATTTTCCAGCTGCGTGCTGATTTCCTCCAGAGTGTATCCTTCAGGCACTGTTACACGGTATAGCACTTCCTGATATACCGTGCCGGATTCAAGCGTTCTTGCTATCTGCTCAAAATCCATGGCCGGAGACATCTGATAAGTTCCTGCCTGGTAGCTCGAAATACTGTTTAAACGTAAATATAATTCAAACATCGTACCATTTTTAACGATGCCCTGTTCTTCCAGAATATCTCCGATGTCACCGGCGGAATATCCTTCGTCAATTGAGAGTTCTACCGTTTCCGTGGAATTCTCGTCTACTGGCTGCAGGCCTCCGCGTATGTATAAAAATGCGGATATGATACCGATAATAATTACAATAAGCAGTGCCAGCACGATGAACAGAGTCAGGTACGATGAAACATTTTTAGAAAATTTAACATCATCGTATTTGCTCATCTGTATCTCCTATCTGAAAAAATAGCTTCCAATAAATTATTGGAAGCTGAAAGCATTTTACTCGTCATAGTCGTCCATCTGCGTGTTAACTACTTCTTCGATCATATCCCATTCGTCGTCAGTTTCAACCGGCAGGAATTTACCGCCGTCACCGTCTTCGTCCGGTACATTAATCATCGGAATAAGTTCTATGTCTTCCTCTTCATCGCTGAAATTACCTTCTTCAGCTAAGATTACGTAGTTTTTATCGAAATCTGGGTGATAAAATTCCAGCATCTTGCGGTAAAGTACTTCCGAACCGTCCTCATCATAAAGTGTAAGCAGTTCTTCTTCTTTGTTAAATTCAGTGTTTTCTTCGCTCATAATTATGCTCCTTTGTGCGGGTTATCCAAGTACCCCTGTAATATAAATACTGCCGCCATCTTATCGATAACCGCTTTTCTTTTCTTGCGTGATAAATCTGCTTCAAGCAGGGATCTTTCAGCCGCTACTGTACTCAGCCGCTCGTCCCACAGAGTTATTTTAACATCTGTGAGTTCAAGCGCAAGTAATTTGGCGAAGTGCTGCGATCTTTCACCACTTTCACCGATTGTATTGTTCATATTTTTCGGCAGGCCGACAACGATGGTATCCACTTCGTTGGTCTTTGCAATTTCAACGACCTGAGCTATGCCGTAATCGCCGGCCGGTGTATTAATTTTAAGCGTGGTAAGTCCTTGAGCTGTCCAACCCAGTGCATCGCTTAAAGCTACACCGATTGTTTTTGTGCCTACATCAAGCCCAAGAATTCTAACCATTTATCTCTTTGGAAACATAGTTCTTAACTAAAACTTCCATTATTTCATCGCGTTCAACGTGGCGAATCTGATTACGGGCTTCATTATGGCGCGGAATATAGGCTGGATCTCCGCTTTGAAGGTAACCGACAATTTGGTTAATAGGATTATAGCCGCGTTCTTCCAATGTGTTATAAACGTTAGTGAGTACCGCTTTTACGTTTTCTTCTTTACGTTCATCAACACTGAATTTCATTGTTTTATCGAACTGGTCCACAAAAAAGCACTCCTATTCTTACTTCTGTATTTAATGTTGATTATATCATCTTAGAGGTGCTAAATAAAATCTTTAATATACTCGTCAACAAACTGTAATGCTGCTGTTATACTTGCAACATCTGTACCGCCGCCCTGAGCCATATCCGGTCTGCCGCCGCCTTTGCCGTCGACAATACCGGCCATGCCCTTCATAATATCACCGGCGCGGACTTTCGATGTTAAATCTTTTGGAACAGTAACAACGAGTGATACTTTACCGTCCGTCACTGCAGCCAGTGCTATAATCGCATCCTGATTCTGCGATTTAATCAGGTCCATTTGAGCGCGGAGATCTTTGGCATCGGCTGCTTCTACTTCTTTTCTGATAACTGAAACGCCGTTTACTTCCGATGTTGCATCACCTAAATCATTTAATTTAGACTGCTGAAGTTCCGCTTTCAGTTTGTCATATGCATCCTGCTGCTCTTTTTTCTCTTCAAGCAGCTGTTCAAGCCTGTGTTCAACATTGCCTGCTTTTGTTTTAAGCGTGCCGGCTACATTTTCGACTGTTTGCTCGTATTCTTTGTAAAGCTCGACAGCGTATTTGCTGGTCACTGCTTCAATGCGTCTGATGCCTGCACCGATTCCGCTTTCTGAGACAATTTTAAATACTCCAATATCTGCAGTATTTCTGACATGAATACCGCCGCACAGCTCGACTGAGTATTCGTCAATATCTACAACACGCACTACATCGCCGTATTTCTCTCCAAATAGTGCCATCGCGCCTTTTTCTTTCGCTTCTGAAATCGACATCTCTTCGATTGAAACACTTAAGCCGGCATAGATTTTTTTGTTTACAATATTTTCAATTTCTGCCAGCTGTTCTTTGTTTAAGGATTCCAGGTGAGAGAAATCGAAACGGAGACGTTCGGCCTGGACGAGTGAACCTGCCTGATTTGCATGTTCTCCGATGACATCTTTTAAGGCCTGGTGCATTAAGTGAGTCGCCGTATGGTTTTTCATAACAAAGCTGCGCTTTTCTCTGTTTACGTCAAGTTTATACGTTTCGCCTGTTGTTAACGCGCCTTCAGTGACACGTATAACATGAACATTTTGTCCGTTAGGCGCTTTGTACACGTAATCCACTTCAGCTGTACCGCCTTCATTTGAAATAATCCCTGTGTCAGCAATCTGGCCGCCGCTCTCAGCATAGAATGGTGTTTCAGCGAAAATGACTTCAACCTGGTCTTCTCCGCTGTAATCATTAACGATTTTGTCCTCTGCCACTATATAAAGCAGGCTGCTTTCTGAGCTTGTAGTCTCGTAGCCTGTAAACACACTCGGTTCTGTAATACTGTGGAAGGTCTCCGACTGAACCTGCATTGAGTCCCCGCTTTTACGCGCCTCTCTTGCGCGCTGTTTCTGAGCAGTCATCTCTTCGGTAAAGCCTGCTTCATCAACTTCGAGACCGTCGAGTGCTGCATATTCCACTGTCAGCTCATACGGGAAACCGTAGGTATCGTAAAGTTTAAATGCATCTTTACCTGCAATGACTTTATCTTCGGCGAGTGCACGGTCACGGAGACCCTGGTAAATCTGCATGCCCTCGTCAAGCGTTGTAAGGAAGCGTTCTTCCTCGCCCTTCACAACATCTTTAATGAATGACGCTTTCTCTTTTACATTCGGGTAGAATTCGCCCATAACATCTCCGACGACATCGACCAGATTGTACATAAATGCTTTATCGATTTTCAGGTCTTTACTGAAACGTACTGCCCGGCGGATCAATCTGCGGAGCACGTATCCGCGCCCTTCGTTTGAAGGCAGTGCACCATCGGCAATAGCGAATGTAACTGTTCTGATATGGTCTGAAATCACCTTAAAAGCTGTATCCAGTTCTTCCGATTCACCATATTTCTGTCCGCTGACTTTTTCAATTTCTTGAATAATTGGTGTGAACAGGTCTGTATCGAAGTTTGTTTTTGCATCCTGAATAACACTTGCGATACGTTCAAGACCCATCCCTGTATCAATATTCTGCTTAGGCAGCGGCGTATAGCTGCCGTCTTTATTATGATTGAATTCACTGAAGACAAGATTCCAAATTTCAAGATAACGTTCATTTTCTCCGCCGGGGTACATTTCTTCAGGCGGTGTTAACGTATCATAGTGTTCTCCCCGATCGTAAAAGATTTCACTGTTTGGTCCGCACGGGCCTTCGCCGATATCCCAGAAATTTCCTTCAATACGGATAATCCGCGATTCGTCGAGACCGATAACATCTTTCCATATATTTAAAGCATCAGTATCTTCCGGATGCACTGTAACGTACAAGAGGTCCGGATCAAAGCCGATCCAGTCGCTGTGCGTTAAAAACTCCCAGGCACGGACAATCGCTTCTTCTTTAAAATAGTCGCCGATGGAAAAGTTTCCGAGCATTTCAAAAAATGTATGGTGACGCGCAGTGAAGCCGACATTTTCAATATCGTTAGTGCGTATTGCTTTCTGCGCGTTAACGATGCGCGGATTTTCAGGCACGACACGGCCGTCAAAATACTTCTTTAAAGTTGCAACGCCCGAGTTAATCCATAAAAGAGAATCATCATCGATCGGCACGAGCGGTGCACTTGGTTCCACCATATGATCGTGTGCTTTAAAGTAATCTAAAAACATTTGGCGTACTTCATTGCCTGTTAATTTTTTCATAGTTATCACTCCTGTAATTTTATAAAAGAATACAAAAAAACCGTCCCTTAATAAAGGGACGATTGTTACCGCGGTACCACCCAAATTATGACATAGTCATCACTTTAGTTTTTCTTAAACTGACTGAAAGGCAGCACACATACGGATTATCATTGTTTTCACCAGCCACAATGTCTCTAAAAGTAATACCCGCATATTCGGAAATTCAGCTTTTATTAATACCAATTATAATTTTATAATCATTTAGTGTCAAACAAATTCGTACGGTGTGACACTTTCCATGCCGATCATCGGATCAACCGTCATGTTTTCAATCATTTCTTCTGTTAAATATTCGGGCAGCTCCCCTGGGTCTTCTTTATATACTTTACAGTATTTCTGCAGGAACTGCTGCAGCATCGTATTTCTCGGAATACCTTCGCGTTTAATCGCGCTGTAAAAAGCATTGGCGTCGCCGCACAGTATTAATGATTCTTTCGCTCTCGTAATTCCCGTATAAATAATATTTTTCATCAGCATATGGTAATAACTCGAGACGATCGGCATAATGACAATCGGGTACTCACTGCCCTGCGCTTTGTGAATACTCGTACAGTAGGCGTGCGACAGTTCCGTCAAGTCACTGCGTTCATAGGCAATTTTCGTATTGTCATAATCCACGACGAGCGTATCTTTATCTACATCATCCGTATCTTTAAAGTAGATGCCGTCGATAATACCGGAGTCGCCGTTAAAGATATTATCTTCTGTCCGGTTAATCAGCTGAATGACTTTATCGCCCGTCCGGAAAATTTTGTCGCCGAACTCGAGTTCTGTTTTGTCCTCAGACTCAGGGTTTAAAATTTTCTGCAGAAGCTGATTTAAAATATTTATTCCTGCCGGCCCTCTGTAGATCGGTGCCAGCACCTGAATATCCCGCATGTCATATCCTTTTTTTACCGCTTTGGATACTACTGTATCGACTACATCGGCAATTTGATTTGTTCCTGCTGGAATAAAAAGGCGGTCTTTAAATTTATCGTTTATATTCATCGGTACGCCTTTGTCGATATCATAGGCCAGTTTGACAATTGATGATCCTTCACCCTGGCGGTAGACAGTATCGAGTATAGTCGTTTTAATTGTACCGGAACCGATTAAATCTTTAAAGACAGTTCCCGGACCGACCGAGGGCAACTGTGCACTGTCACCGACAAAGACGAGTTTTGTATGAGGCATAACGTTCTGGATGAACTGATAAAACAGCCAGGTATCCACCATCGACATTTCATCCACGATAATCAATTCCGCTTCAATTTCGTTGTCGATAATATCGTCGACTGCCGTATCCTGACCCCAGCCGATCAGCCTGTGAATCGTACTCGCCTCAATACCGGAAGTGTCGGCCATCCGCTTAGATGCCCGGCCGGTGGGTGCGACGAGTTTGACCGGATAGTTTTTCGGTTCATATGAATCGTAATCCTCATATTCAAAGATCTCCTGATACAAGGTAATTATCCCTTTAACTATCGTAGTTTTACCGGTTCCCGGCCCACCGGTAATAATCGACACTTTTTCTGTCAGCGCATTTAAGATTGCATGGCGCTGCTTGTCGTTATAATCAATCGACAGCGTTTTCTCAATACCGCTGATGACATCTTTAGCATGTTCTAAATCAAGCTCATCAGGATTATGCGCGAGAATACTGCTTACTTTCTCGGCAGCTTTATGTTCTGAATAATAAATATTCGGCAGCGTGACTCTGTCTTCTGTAATAACAAGCTTTTTATTCAGTGCCAGCTGCTCTGCTGCAACGGCTACATCATCGCCCCTGAAATATATACCGGATGTATTCAGCCGCTCGAGCGTTTTTTCCTTTAGTTCTTCATGCATGATATAAGTGTGGCCGATGCTCGTAATTTCATCATTCAGCGTGTGCATCACACCGGCAACAAGACGTTCCGGGTCATCCGGTTCTATACCTGCATTAAGCGCTATCTGGTCAGCTTTTTTAAAGCCGATACCGAATATATCACTGACGAGCTGATACGGATGGTTCTCGAGAACATTTAAGGTATCTTCCTTGTATGTATCGATAATTTTTGAACGTTTTGACGGTTCGATATTTAATTTAATCATCAGGAGATAAGCTTCATCTGCCACATTTGAACTGCGGACAGTTTCAGTAATCTGCAGTTTTTTAGCTTTTGTCAGCCCTCTGACTTCATTTAATGCATTATCATCTTTTACAATTTTGCTGAGCGCATCGAGGCCCAGTGCATCGACAATTTTTTCAGCCGTCTTCTCGCCGATACCCGGAAATTTATCGCTCGAGAAATACTGCACCAGGCCGTGGCTCGTATTCGGGATTTCTTTTTTAAATTCAGTAGCGCTGAACTGCTCGCCGAAACGGGCATGCTGCGTCACCTTGCCTGTAAATTTATAACTCTCTGTTTCCTGGATATCATGAAAATGGCCGGTAACAATTGCATCATCTTTAAATTGGGTGTTCGTCTTCGAGACATTGACACGCAGAACATGAAACCGCGTATCTGCACTCATAAAGATTACACGGTCCACATCACCGACAATATAAAGTTCATCATAGATAGATGTCTGTGCATCAGATGTCATAATGATCTACTCCAATTCTTTAAATTTTTGCAGAGCATGCTGCGCGAGATGATGGTCAGGCTGTATTTCAACAGCACGTCTAAAGTGTTTTTGCGCCGTTTTTGAATCTTCATCTTTCATATAAACGGCGAGACCGAGGTTGTACTCCGCATCTGCGTGATTCTGTACCTCTGTCACGGAGGTCAGCAATTTTACAGCCGGTTCGTACTGTTCCAGCTGGCACAATGTTAAGCCGTATTCAAAATTGATATCTGTATCTTCAGGTTTTTTGTTATACGCAGCCTCAAAAAACGGGATACTCATTGCAAAATTATCTGTATTCATATAGGAACGTGCAATCATAAAATTTAAGTCGCCGTCTTCATAATGTTTATCATAGACGCTTAAATACAAGGTGAGTGCTTCTTTATAGCGTTCGGCATTAAAGTACAGATTGCCAAGCGTGTAGCCCGCGCTGAAACTGTCCGGCTTCAGCACCAACGCCTGCTGCAGGAAGCGTTCCGCTTCCTCTATTTTCCCAATACCGCCGAGAACTACAGCTCCATTAATATAATGGGTTTCGTCTTGCGGGTTTTCATCAATCGTTTTAAAAATCAATTCCAGTGCCTTCTCGTATTCTCCTGCTTCAATATGTTTTTGATAATCAAACATTACGCAAGGTACTCCAGTGCTTCATCATTGCGGAATACTTTATCGATTGTCGCACCGCCAATAACTGTGTCTCCGTCGTATAAAACAACAGCCTGACCCGGAGTTACTGCACTTGCGCTCTCGTATGACACTTCAATCTGATCATCGCCCATTACTTTAACAGTGACCGGCACATCTTTTTGACGGTATCTGAATTTCGCAGTACATTCGAAAGTATCTGCTGCAGGGTTGATAAAGTTCACATCGCTTGCCAGAAGACTTGTGGAAATCAAAGCTTCATGATTATCTCCCTGCACTACATATAATTCGTTAGTTTCAAGATTTTTTCCTGCTACGAAATACGGTCCGCCGTCTCCGCCGATACCGAGTCCCTGACGCTGACCGATTGTGTAATACATAAGGCCGTCGTGCTTGCCTTTGTCCTCACCGGTATCCATGTTAATCATGCGTCCCGGGTTCGCCGGCAGGTAATTACTTAAAAACTCTTTAAAGTCTCTTTCGCCGATAAAGCAGATTCCAGTCGAATCCTTTTTATCTTTTGTTGCAAGATCGTATTTATGGGCGAGCTCACGTACTTCCGGTTTTTCCAGATGACCGAGCGGGAACAGTACTTTCGACAGCTGCTCTGTTGTCAGCTGATTTAAAAAGTAGGTCTGATCCTTGTTGTTATCGACACCGCGGAGCATTGTTACCCCGTTATCATCGTGAATCACACGCGCATAGTGGCCTGTTGCAACATAATCCGCCCCGAGCTTCATCGCATGGTCTAAAAATGCTTTAAATTTAATTTCTTTGTTGCACATAACATCCGGGTTCGGTGTGCGGCCTTTTTTGTATTCATCAAGAAAATACTGGAATACGCGGTCATGATACTCCTTCTCAAAGTTAACTGAGTAATACGGAATGCCGATTTCCTCTGCAACGAGCCTTACATCTTCATAATCATCCGTCGCCGTACATACTCCAAACTCATCCGTATCATCCCAGTTTTTCATAAAAATTCCGACGACGTTGTAGCCTTCCTCGAGGAGCAGTTTTGCCGTTACCGAAGAATCGACGCCTCCGCTCATTCCAACAACAACTGTCGTGTCTTTATTCGACATTAAAATACTTCCTTTCTTTTCTCTAAATAATTATATAAACCCGTTCTTGCCGAGTTTTGTGTATATAGTTTTAAGTTTTTCTGCGATATATTTCATATCTTCTTCAGTCAGCTCTCCACCGAAGCTGAAACGGATAGAACTTCTCGCACGGTCTTCATCGTACATTGCTTCAATGACATGCGACGGCTGAACAGTTCCTGCATTGCATGCCGATCCGCCGGAAGCGTATATACCCGCCATATCCAGCGCAGTTAACAGATATTCGGAAGTGGTCCACGGAAAGTACAAATTAACAATATGATTTGTCTGTGTAGTAACATCACCATTCACTTCAAACGGCACTTCCTGCTGCTGCAGTTCCTTAAGCAGTGTTTCTTTTAATGAACACAGCACTTTTGTATTTCCCTCGCGGTTTTCATCTGCTTTTTCGACTGCTTTCATCATCGCATAAGCATATAAAGTATTTTCTGTTCCCGCACGGCGTTCCCGTTCCTGCGAACCGCCCGTAATCAATCTTTTCAGATGGGTGTTGCGTCTCACATACAGTACTCCAATTCCTTTTGGCGCATGCAGTTTATGACCGCTCAGCGTCAGGAAGTCGCAGTTTAATGTTTCTACATCGACCGGCAGCTGTTTAAAGGCCTGCACTGCATCGATATGCAGCAGCGCTCTGCTATCTTTTAGAGCCTCCGCAATGTCTGCCATCGGCTGAACAGTACCTGTTTCGTTGTTGACCATAATAATTGAGACGAGTTTCGTTTCTTCAGTCAGTGCATCTTTCAGTTCATCGATATCGATCAGGCCATCTTTGTCGACGCTTAAATAAGTAACATCACACGTATCCTCGAGATCCTGATATGTTTCTTTAACAGAAGCATGTTCTACAGCTGTTGTGATAATATGCGGTCTCTCATAATAATCCGCTGTCCCGCGAATTACCATATTATTGGCTTCGGTGGCACTGCCGGTAAACACTATTTCGTCCGGATGTGCATTGAGGCGTTTCGCTATATTTTTACGGGATGCTTCGTAAAATGCTTTGGCTTCCTTGCCGATACGGTGAATACTTGACGGATTGCCGAATTTATCCGCCGAATTGAGCATACTTTTTAAAATTTCTTCATCTATAGGAGTCGTGGCTGCATAATCCACATAAATTGACATGTTATCCCTACCCATCATCTACTTTTAATTCTTATAGATTTTACCATGTTCAGGCAGATATTTATACTTTTCTGTTTGATTATAAGAGAATATTAGATGTTAGATAAATTATCTGGAGGTTTCAAGATGACTAAAAAAATAAATATTTCAGTACTGAATTTAGTACCTGTCCGTGAAGGCTCAAATGCAACCGGTGCATTTGAAGATATGATCACCCTAGCCAAGCACGTGGACGGTTCAAGTTATCAGCGCTACTGGATATCGGAGCATCATAATATGGTATCCATCGCTTCCAGTGCGACACGCCAGCTGATTCAGCACATTCTTCAGAATACGGAACACCTGCGTGTCGGCAGCGGTGGAGTAATGCTGCCAAACCATTCACCGTATATTGTCGCTGAAGAATTCGGTACACTGCATGCAATTTTCGGAGACCGTCTGGATCTCGGACTTGGGCGAGCACCAGGTACTGATATGCTGACGGCAAATGCTATCCGCCGCAACAATCACGATGGTGTGTTTTCATTTAAAGATGAAATTGAAGAGCTGCAGAGATATTTATCGAATTCCGGCACTTCCCTCGTTGCTTATCCGGGGAACAATACGTATATTCCGATTTATGTACTCGGTTCCTCGACGGACTCAGCACATATCGCGGCGAGTCTCGGACTGCCGTACGCATTTGCTGCACACTTTGCGCCAGCGCAGATGAAAGAAGCATTTTCTATTTATGAAAATAACTTTAAACCGAGCAAGCAGCTGTCTGAACCTTATAAAATGGTTTCAAACAATGTGATTTTAGCTGATACAAAAGCGCAGGCAGAATATTTAGCAACAACACACTATATGAATATCCTCGGTATGTTCAGGAGTTCACGCATGCTGCTGCAGCCGCCTGTAGATTCTATGGACGGCATCTGGTCGCCGCGTGAAGAACACGCAATTAATACCCAGTTTCCGCTGCAGTTCTTCGGAACTAAAGAAGACGCAGTTCAGCAGCTGAAAGACTTCCAGCAGGAATTCGATGTCGATGAAATTATCGCCGCGGCTTATATTTACGATATGGACGCTTTGCTGAAATCTTATGATTTATTTGAAGAAGCGGTTAAGGAATATAACGCAGAAATAGAATAAAGATTGTATTTACCAGCAGAACTGCCTATTGAGGGCATTCTGCTTTTTTAATTTAGTATTTTGAGAGGTGTGTGCGGAAGTATGGGAATAGTTTTAAGTACGACACGGATTTGCTGTCGTACCCGGGCAGCTCTTCAAGTACGTCGCGGATTCACCGTCGTACTCGGGCAGTCTCTTAAGTACGACACGGATTCACCGTCGTACTCGGGCAGTCTCTTAAGTACAACACGGATTCACCGTCGTATTCGGGCAGCTCTTCAAGTACGACACGGATTCACCGTCGTACTCGGGCAGCTCTTCAAGTACGACACGGATTCACCGTTGTATTCGGGGAACTCTTCAAGTACGACACAGATTCACCGTCGTACTCGGACCTCCTCCCCCCCCTCCAGAGGCGCAAAAAAAGGGCTGATTATCAGCCCTTCATCAAATTAATCCTATTCTTTTTTTCCGTCTTTTGTATACTTCACGACTTTCGAACCTTTGTTATCTGCGATTTCTTCTGCGCGCTCAACTGCTTCATTTTTATATTTGTAAGTGCCAGCCGCACGTTTTGCTTTAACAGATTTAACCGTCCATTCTTCAGCGTCGTCATCGTATTTCACGATAACATCTTCATCAAGCAGATCGGGATTCGCGCTGTCGGTATCGTGTGAATCATTTTTCGACGGATTACCTTCTTTTTCAAACTCTTTCAGTTCTTTTTCAGATGCATTTTTATACCATTGTTTACCTTCGGATGTTGCAATCGGCACCGCGCGTTCTTCACTGTAACCGCTGTCTAAGAGCGCATTCGCTATATCGATAATTTTCTTTCGTTCAAGTTTATCGAAGTTCTTCAGTGAATCGGGATAATCCTGCATATTCCAAGCCATGATATCAGTCCTTTTCCATAGAAATTTAACTAATATCACTTTTCCCTGTTAAACAGTTCTTAAACTCCCGCTTTAGTATACACACTCACAATCTCGTGGTGCACATCCTGTACTTCCTGCAGCTTTTTGAGCACTGCTTCAAGCACGTCTTCCTCCGCCAGCGTCAGCACTGTCGGACCTGCACCGCTGATAACAGTTGCAAGTGCACCCGCATCAAGTGCTGCAGTTTTAATATCATCAAACTCTTTTATCAGCGGCTGACGGTAGGGTTCGTGGAAACTGTCTTTCATCATCAGCTCCCCCATCAATCTGTAATCTTTATTATGCAAAGCGAGAATCATTACATTGGCAAGCGCGTTCTGTGCGACCGCTTCGCTTCTTGTGTAGGCATTCGGCAGGACGTCACGCGCCTCTTCAGTATTGATTTCATATTCAGGCACACTCACAATCAAACCGATATTATCCAGATTTAAATGATAGTAAAAAAGTTCTCCCTGCTGATAAAAACCAACGAATGCTCCGCCTGTTATGCACGGCCCGACATTATCCGGGTGCCCTTCTATTTCACAGCCGAGCAGTACTTTATCATAGTCGGTTAAATTAAGTTCCAGAAAATAATCAGCAAGTTCAATTCCTGCGACAATAGCACTCGATGACGAGCCGAGTCCGTGGGACAGCGGAATTTCACTTTGCATTTCAATATGCAGGGCCGGCAGTTCTTTATTGTATTTTTCTGCAATGGATCGCGCTGTGGTGAATACTAAATTCGTTTCATCTGACGGCAGTACAGACAGTGCAAAGTCTTTAAACGACACTTTGAAGGAATCCGAAAGTGTCGCTTCTATATATAAAAACTTGTTAATTGCAACGCCGATTGAGTCAAATCCCAGGCCGAGATTGGCACTGGAAGCTGGTATTTTTAACGATAAATCAGCCATCTTACTGCTCTAAACTTTCAATGTATTCGACTATTTTTTCTTCATCGAGCGGCAGTTTTTTCGGCTGGTCGAGTGCGACTTCCATCGCCGTGTCAGGGTCTTTCAGACCGTTTCCTGTTAAGACAGTTACGACTGTGGAACCTTTTTGTATGCTGCCGTTTTCAACCGATTTAAGCACACCTGCAAGTGATGCAGCAGATCCCGGTTCACAGAAGACACCTTCAGTTGACGCGACACGTTTATAAGCAGACAGTATTTCTTCATCACTGACGGAATCAATTTTACCGTCGGATTCATCGCGGGCAGCCGCAGCCTTATCCCAGCTGGCAGGATTTCCGATACGGATGGCAGTGCCGACCGTTTCCGGATTTTCAATCACTTTATTTTTAACGATGGCCGCTGCGCCTTCAGCTTCGAAGCCGTACATTTTCGGAAGCGACGTCCCTTTTTTCTCATTATATTCTTTAAAACCCTTCCAGTAGGCTGCGATATTTGCTGCATTGCCGACAGGAATACATAAGTAATCCGGCGCTTTGCCTAAGGCATCAATCACTTCAAAGGATGCTGTTTTCTGGCATTCGATGCGGTAAGGATTCAATGAGTTTACGAGCTCAATACCGTCGTTGTCTTCGGATATCTTACGTACAATTTTCAGTGCATCATCAAAGTTCCCTTCAATTGTCACTGTTTTAGCGCCGGACATCATAGCCTGTGTTACTTTGCCTACTGCCACTTTCCCTTCAGGCAGCACAACGATTGAATTTAAACCGGCGCGAGCAGCGTAGGCAGAAGCCGCAGCGGAAGTATTTCCTGTAGACGCACAAATTACCGTATGCGCTCCTTCTTCCTTCGCTTTTGCAACAGCCAGCACCATGCCGCGGTCTTTAAATGACCCTGTCGGATTTAAGCCTTCAAACTTGGCATGCAGTTCTATGCCGAGCTCTTTAGACAGTTTCTCTAACTTAATTAATGGAGTGTTACCTTCATACAAAGTCAATTCGGGTGTGTTTTCATTTACTGGTAAATATTCTTTATATTCTTTTAAGACACCTTGCCAAGTCATAATTATTCAGCTCCATTTATTTTATACACCGCAGCCGGGGCGAATGTATCTTGAATTTTTTGCAATGTTTGTGCGCTCATTTTTAAAGTTCTTAACGCTGCATCTTCAGTACTGAGAATTTCAAACTGGATATCCTGAGATGCTAAATACGATTCCGCTTCAGGCAGTGATCCATTAAATCTTAAATAATAAGCACTGTCCGGCAGCTCTGTTGCCGGTTCGCCCTTTTCTTCAGGTATGTTTTTCGCTTTCGCTGTAATTACCGCACTGTTAATCATATCGCTGACTACAGCTGATGCAGTCTCATAGCCGCCTGCACCCGGTCCGTAAAACATCGCTTCACCAATCATATTGCCATTGACGAATACTGCATTTTTCTCATAGTGCACATTCGCCAGCTGATGCTTTGTATCGACAAAAATCGGTTCAACCGAAAGATTGTATTTATCTTCGAGATCTTCTGCAACACCGAGCAGTTTTAATGTTAATCCTGCACTTTCAGCCAGTTTTATATCTTTAATATCCACCTTTGTAATACCGTTTAAATTCACCTGGTCGAGCGTGAACTTTTTATTAAAAGCGAGCCTTGCGAGCAGCAGTGTTTTACGTGCTGCATCAATTCCTTCGACGTCCGCTGTCGGATCTGCTTCGGCGTAGCCGATGGCCTGTGCGTCTTTTAAGGCATCGTTATAGTCCCAGCCGTCAAATGTCATTTTCGATAAAATATAATTTGTCGTGCCGTTTAATATACCCATAACTTTTGAAATCCTGTTGGAATTTAAACTGTGCTGCAGCGTATGAATAATCGGAATGCCGCCGGCGACAGCCGCCTCGTAATATAAGGCTGCAGAGTTCTCTGATGCCGTTTCCTCCAGTTCATCGATATGAACAGCGAGCATATCCTTGTTCGCCGTCACTACCGGAATACCGCGCTTTAAAAATTTATTGATAATATCTTTCGTACTGTCAATTCCGCCCATTACTTCGACAGCAAGATCGATATCTGCATTTTCAATTTCAGTAATATCATCGGTCACCCGAATACCTGACACATCAGCCGTTCTCGTTTTCACCGTATCTGAAACCAGAATATGGGTAATTGTAAAGCGCACCCCTGACGATGAATGTATCAAATCTTCGTTTTCTCGCAATAAATTAACGACACCGCTGCCGACGGTGCCCATGCCGAGTAAAGCAATCTTTTTATCCATAGTGACCTCCAATATTAAATAGTATGAATACTCATATTAGAGTGCTTCTGAAAAAATTTCAAGGTATTATTCTGAAAACTCTACACTTTTCTAAACTTTTCATGTATTATAAGACCCTAAAACTAATATAAAAAAAGGTGTTAAATATGAAAGTAGCTAAATTTGGTGGAAGTTCCCTATCTAATGCAACACAAATCAAGAAAGTCGCATCCATTGTACAGAGTGATAAAGATATTAAAACCATTGTGGTCAGTGCACCCGGCAAACGCCGCGATGACGATGTTAAAGTTACCGACATGCTGATTGCACTCTGCACAAACAAAATTGCAGGTCTCGATACTGAAGAGGCTTTGACTGAAATTCTGATGCGCTACAAATCGATTGTCGAGGAATTATCTATCGATTCATCTCTGCTCGATAATTTCGAAAGTATTTTAAGAGATTATTTGAATACGATTGAAGATAACGATTACTTGCTCGATGCCTTAAAGTCACGCGGCGAAGATTTTAATGCCCAGCTGATCAGTGCCTATTTTAATTCACTCGGCATCAGTGCCAAATACGTTTCTCCTGAAGAAGCCGGCATTAGAGTTACAAACACGCCTGCCAATGCCCGTCTTCTTCCTTCATCGTACGATGAAATTAACAAGTTAAAAGATTATCCTGAAGATGTCCTCGTTATTCCGGGCTTTTACGGAATTGCAGACAACGGCAATATCGTAACATTTGCACGCGGAGGTTCCGATATAACCGGAGCAATTATTGCACGCGGCATAGGGGCGGATATTTATGAAAATTACACAGATGAATCACACATCTACGCAGCCCACCCGGGTATTATCGAAGAGCCTTACAAAATCGAAGAAATTACCTACCGCGAAATGCGTGAACTGGCTTATGCCGGTTTCGGTATTTTTCATGATGAGGCGCTCGAACCGCTGTATCAGGAAAAAATCCCTGTGATGATCAGAAATACTAATGAGCCGCATATTGAAGGCACTAAAATTGTGCCGGAACGTAAACTTAATCCAGACATTCCAGTTATCGGCTTCAGCTGTGACGAAGGATTCACTTCTATTTCACTGCACAAATACTTACTGAATAAAGAGATCGGTTTTACACGCCGTATTTTGCAAATACTTGAAGACTATCAGATTTCTTATGAACATATGCCATCCGGTATCGATGATATTTCTATTATTATGCGCTCAAACCAGTTCGAAAATAATAATTCACTGGATAAAATCATCGAGGAAATCGACCTCCAGCTTGAACCTGAATGGATTGAAGTCGAAGAAGATTTAAGCCTGCTCTTTATCGTCGGACTCGGTATGGCCCGTCAAATCGGTATCGTCAGCCGCGTCACCGCTGCTCTTGCTGAAGAAAAAGTGAATATCCGGATGATGAATCAGGGGTCTACAGAGTACAGTATGATGTTCGCAATTCAAACGAAAGATCACGAACCGTCAATCAGAGCATTATTCAAAGAGTTTTTCTGAGGGATTATCCTTTAACTAAAATACGCGCACATCTATAATGGACATAGTATTTAAATTTTAGGAGTGACCGGCTTATGAGTCTTCAGACACGGGTAAATTATATTAACCGCTACCGGGAAATTGCTATGCAGTTTTCCAAAAGCGGGCTTGGCTTTCTCATAGAAGAAATCGGTATCGACCGTGTGATATCCCTGCCTAAGCGTATTTTGCTGCGCCAGCAGAACGATGAAGTTCTCGAAAAGACTTATGCGGAAAGAATCCGTATTTTTATCGAAGAGATGGGAACGACGTTTATTAAACTTGGCCAGATTGCCTCAACGAGAGGGGATCTGCTTCCGCCTGACCTGATCAAGGAACTCGAGAAACTCCAAAGTCACGTGGCGCCGTTCCCGGCAACTGAAGCCCGGAAATTAATTGAAGAATCATTAGAGGCTCCGATTGATGAACTCTTTATGATTTTTGATGATACGCCTGTCGGCTCTGCTTCAATCGGCCAGGTTCACCGAGCCATGCTGCATACCGGTGAAGATGTCGCCGTTAAGGTTCAGCGCGCAAATATAGAAAAGACGGTCCGTACCGATCTTGAAATCCTCCGTCATCTTGCGGTGCTCGCGGAGTCCAATCTTGAATGGGCGAGAAACTACCAGGTTACGGATATGATTGAAGAATTCTCCGATGCACTGATTAATGAGCTCGATTATACGATTGAAGCGCGCAATGTCGAACGCATCGGCAAGACTCACAAAAATGACGATAAAATAAAAATTCCTGAAATCTACTGGGAATATTCGACAAAAAATGTCATGGTAATGGACTTTATTAAAGGCATTCCCGTGAATCATTTTGACGAACTGGATAAGCTGAATATCAACAGAAGCGATCTTGCCGAGACACTCGCGAGAGCGATTTTCCAGCAGATTTTTGAAGAAGGATACTTCCATGGCGACCCGCATCCCGGTAACGTGAGCGTCCTCAGAGACGGCACGCTTGTCTTTTTGGATTTCGGTATGATCGGCCGGCTGACCAGCGACCTGAAAAATAATTTCGGTTCCCTGCTCATTTCTCTGATGCGGAAAGATTCAGACGGCGTCGTTAAAGCAATTGTTAAAATGGGTGTCGTGCCGAGCGATGTATCCATGCGGGATTTAAACCGCGAAGCTGAAATTATGCGCGATAAGTATTACGATGTACCGCTCTCAAAACTTAATTTCAGCGATGCAGTAAATGATCTGTTCGGTATTGCCAATAAGTATAAAATCAAACTGCCGCAGGACTTTACTATCCTTGCGAAAACGCTTTTGACACTGGAAAGTGTCGTCAGTCAGCTGGATCCTGATTTCAGCATTATGGATGTCGCGGAACCATTCGGCAAAGCTTTGCTTCTCGAACGTTACAATCCGAAAAATCTGCTGAATTTCCAAATAGATGAAATTCAGCAGCTCGGCAGTGAGTTAAGAGAAGTCACAGAAAATGTACATCAGTTCTCGAAGGGGCTGAAGAATCAGAACCTGCCGATTGAAATAGATGTTAAGGGCCGTTCGCAGTTTTCAAAACATCTCGACAGAGTGATTAACCGTCTGTCGTTCAGTATCGTCCTGCTCGCCTTCAGTATTGTCATGGTCGGCTTAATCGTCGGTTCGGCGATACTTGGTGAAGGCAGTATTATATTCAGAATTCCGATTATAGAAATCGCTGCGATATTTGCGATGGGCATGTTTATCTGGCTGCTCTGGTCAATTGTTAAATCCGGGCGGTTTTAAACAAAAAAAATGCACCTGAATCAATCAGATTCAGGTGCATTTTTTATCTTTTAATTCAGTAAGGAATTAAAGTTAAATATAAAACATATAGCCGTCAAATTCATCGGTATCATTGTCAACGATATCGTGCAGTGTTGTGTGGTCCAGCACATCATTTACCGCATCTCTGATACGTTTCCATAAGAAACTTTCATTTTTAGTTTCGTGGCTGTCGGCATCGACAATCATAATATTTTCTTCAACAGCGCTGAATACCTGCCCGACTGTGATTTCATCAGGAGCATAGTTCAGCTCATAGCCGCCGTAGGCACCTCTTGTACTTTTAACGAGACCATCTTTTTTTAAATTCGCAACAATCTGCTCTAAATACAAATCGCTGATATCGCGTTCTGTAGCGACCGATTTTACACTGCGCTTTTTAACGCCGTAGTCTTTCGCAAGCGTCAGCATAAAATATAAACCATATCTTCCGCGAGTGGATATTTTCATTCTTACACCTCAATAATTTTAGTTCATCTAGTTTTTATATTATAATTAAATATAACATATCTTTTAAAATAAGGTGAAATACTATGAATAAACAACCATTAAGCTACCGCATGAGACCGGAATCAATCGACGAAGTGCTCGGTCAGGAGCATCTCGTTGCTAAAGGCGGTATTATCAGACGCATGGTCGATGCCAAAAGACTGTCTTCAATGATACTTTACGGTCCCCCGGGCATCGGCAAGACCAGTATCGCCAGTGCCATCGCAGGTTCTACTAAATACAAGTTCCGTACCTTGAATGCCGTGACGGATACGAAGAAAGATATGCAGATTGTCGCAGAAGAAGGTAAAATGAGCGGCAGTGTCATCCTCCTCCTGGATGAAATCCACCGTCTCGACAAGGCGAAGCAGGACTTCCTCCTTCCTCACCTTGAAAAAGGAACGATTATTTTAATCGGGGCAACGACATCCAATCCATATCACGCGATTAACCCCGCCATCCGCTCGAGAACCCAGATTTTTGAACTGGAACCGCTTAGTACCGACGACATTAAAACAGCCTTGCACCGTGCTTTAGAAGATAAAGACCGCGGACTCGGCGAATACAATATCGAAATCGACGACGACGCTGTTGAACATTTTGTCACATCAGCACACGGCGATGTCCGAAGCGCTTTAAATGCTCTGGAACTCGCAGCCTTAAGCACTGATGCCGATGAGGACGGCGTCATTAAAATTACGCTGCAGGATGCGCTCGACTGCATGCAGAAATCCGCCTTTCTGCACGATAAGGACGGCGATATGCATTACGACGTGATGAGCGGACTGCAGAAATCCATCCGCGGCAGCGATGTTGACGCTTCCCTCCACTACTTAGCACGTTTGATTGAAGCAGGAGATCTCGTTACAATTGCGCGCCGGCTGCTCGTCATCAGCTATGAAGATGTCTCGCTTGCGAATCCGAACATCGCTTCGCGTACACTCGATGCCATTATCAGTGCAGAACGATTAGGATTCCCGGAAGCGCGCATCCCTTTATCTCAGGCAGTCATAGAACTCGCTTTGTCACCGAAGTCAAATACAGCAATATCGAGTATAGACAGCGCCTTATCCGACGTACGTAAAGGCCGCGGCGGTGCCATACCGAGACATCTGCGCGACGGCCACTACAAGGGCGCGAAAGAACTCGGAAATGCTGTCGGTTACAAATACCCGCACAATTATCCAAATCACGTCGTCGCCCAGCAGTACCTACCTGACACGCTGGTTAATCAGCGCTACTATAAAGATGACGGCATCAGCAAATACGAAGCGTCGCTCAACGAGACTTATCATAATTTGAAGAAAATGAACAAAGACACCGATTACGGCAGGAAAAAATAGCTTGAATCAGCCACCCCACTTGCAATGTGCGGGTGGCTTTTTGCTGTCTTGTGGTGATTTTATATAAACAGGCTGTGAGGGACGCGGAAAAAAGGGGTTCTTTGATCGAGTAAATGATTTAGTCAGTCAAAGAACGGCATTCTCTCCGATTCGGCGGCGCGCAAACACCTGACTTGTGCCACCGACAATTCACGGCGGCGCGCAAACGCCTGACTCGTGCCACCGACAATCCACGGCGGCGCGCAAACACCTGACTTGTGCCACCGAAATCTCACGGTGGCGCGCAGGACTTCCCAAGTCTAAAAAAGACAAAAAAAATAGCCACCAAGTAAACTTGGTGACTACCGAAATACCCAACGTAAGCCGTGTGTTATAGTTGATTATTTTGGCCTGCTATTTGCAGGTGGGTGCCCTGTTTCCAACTCCAAACGTCCTACTTAGTACATAGGCTTGTTTTTTGAAGGAAAACCAATTAGGCTCCCGATAAAAAAAGTGTTAGGTCAAAATATAAGTCAACACATCACGAACTCTTCAGGAATTTCTATTAATATAATAATACCACATATTTTTGAGATGTAAACCAAAAAGCTTGAAAGCGCTTTAAAATATTTGGCAGACGTCTATATGACAATTTTCACAGTTAATCATATGCCGCAGTTTATCGATGTCGTGAATTGTAATAATTTTGTTTTCCACAGATATAATCTCCTGTTTTTTCAAGTCGCCGAGAAGACGGTTAACAACTTCTCTCGATGTGCCGGACACGATACCGAGTTCCTGATTGGTTACTTTCACCATAATCCTTATGCCGCCCGGCACAGTTTCGCCAAACGAATTCGACAGCCGGATTAAATTCGAACACAGCGCGCCGAGTTTACCGTACATTAAATTATCACGAATTTTCGTTACCGCGCGCTGCCTGTCTATTTCCATCCAGCGCATCCACTCCCTCTTCACATCTTCATTGTCCATAATGATTTTTTCAAACTCTTTTTGAGACAGCCGGAAAAGTGCAATATCTGTCTTTGCTCTGGCTGATGTATTATGTGCCTTCGGACCGCAAAATAAGGTCACCGCACCAAATATTCCTTTTTCACTCAGTAGGTTTGTCGCAAGCTCCGCCCCTTCTTCCTGCATTCTGCTGATAAAAACCTGTCCTTTTTGAACCAAATAAATGTAAGCGGTCGGGTCGCCCGGATGATATATGAACTCACCTTTTTTAAAGGTGATCCTGCTCCCGCTTTCTTCGATCAGACTGATGAGATGTTCCGGATAAAAAATGGCTTGATCAATCATTTTCCGCCTCCCTCATTTTATTAAATATTATCACAAAGTGTGATATTTATCACTTTTTTATAAACAAATATATTCTACAATTTATGTATATAAAACTGAGAGAAAAGAAGGTGAAATCATGTCTGAAGAAAGGGATAAAATTAAAAAAGAAGAAAAACGCAATGAAGATAATCATCATAAGCTTGATTTGCGCGGCACTTTTATGATGGTAATGGCGATTGGCGGATTGATGCTTTTAAGCTGGTTCGGCGCATTTATATTATTTATGGAAAGGATGTAAGCTATTAAATGCATAAATACGAAAAAATATGGATTTCACTTGGAACAGCTTCACTTGCAGTATTTTTAATTATTTTAGGTATTTCAGCTGTTCACGGCGGACACACACCTGCTGCGAGCGGCATCGAGACGATTAATCCCGAACATGTCCGGGAAGATGCCCGCTTCAGTGAACCGGGGCTTAAGGAGGCCACAGACGGCGATCACGATTATGATTTATATTTTCTTGCCAGCGCTTTTATGTACGAACCGGGAGAAGTTGAAATCCCTGCAGGTTCTACTGTAAAAATTCACGTGACGAGTCCAGATGTCGTTCACGGTTTCCAGGTCGTCGGAACGAACGTTAATATGATCGCTGAACCGGGGCTCATTTCTACATATGAAATGACCTTTGATGAGCCCGGTGAACATCTCATTGTCTGCAATGAGTATTGCGGTATCGGTCATACCGATATGACATCAACACTGAAAGTTGTAAATGGAGGTATTGCTAATGAGTAACTATACCGGTTCGGAGATTTTTTCAAGTAAAACAAAAGTAGATAAAAAAGACAGTAAACTCGTGCTCGCGAACATGATTTGGGTTTCATTTGCCCTATTAATCGGAGGGACTGCCGGACTTCTGCAGACTCTCGTCCGTTCCGGGCAGTTTGAATTGCCTTTTGGCATCGGCTATTACCAGCTCCTCACGCTGCACGGTGTAATTCTTGCTCTTGTTATGACATTTTTCTTTATAATGGGTTTCCAGATTGCAGCGTTGTCAAGAACTGCCGGCTCATTCAGCACTTCTGAACTGAGACTCGGCTGGACGGGCTTCTGGGTCATGACAGCCGGAACATTAATGTCCGCGGCAATGATTGCTTTAAATGAAGCGAGTGTGCTGTATACATTCTATGCACCGCTTCAGGCGCATGCTGTCCACTATATCGGTCTTGCCCTCGTCATCGTCGGCACATGGATTTCAGTTGCCGGCCAGCTGATGAGATACTTCAGATGGCGAAAAGAAAATAAAGGACAGAAAACACCGCTCTTAAGTTATATGACAGCAATTAACAATGTCATGTGGATTGTTTGTACTATCGGTGTCGCTGCAACGGTGCTGTTTCAGTTTATTCCGTGGTCACTCGGCTGGGTTGAAACGATTAACATTTCGCTGAGCCGTACGCTTTTCTGGTATTTCGGTCATCCGCTCGTTTACTTCTGGCTCCTGCCTGCTTATATGGTCTGGTATGCCGTGATACCGAAAGTGCTCGGAACGAAAGGTTTCTCTGATAACCTGGCACGTTTAGCTTTCGTACTGTTTTTATTCTTCAGTATCCCGGTCGGTATTCACCACCAGCTTGTGGACCCCGGCATCGATGCATTCTGGAAAGGTCTGCAGGTTGTTCTGACCTTTATGGTTATCGTGCCGTCACTGATGACAGCGTTCAGCATGTTTGCAGTCTTTGAAACCTACGGACGCAAACAGGGCGCCCGCGGCCTGCTGGACTGGTTTAAAAAGCTGCCGTGGACCGACGCACGTTTTGTACTGGTTTTTATCGGCATGCTGTTTTTCATTCCGGGCGGACTCGGCGGTATTATTAATGCTTCCGGTCAAATGAATCAGCTGGTGCATAACACAATATGGATTGTCGGACACTTCCATATTACTGTCGGCGCTCCTGTAATACTGACTTACTTTGCTGCCATGCTGTTCCTGCTGCCTCATATAACAGGCAGAAAAATTGATAAAATCGCCAATAGACTTGGACTGTTCCTTGCTTATACATGGGCACTCGGCATGGGTATTATGTCTCTTGCCATGCACTGGGCAGGCCTTCGCGGCGCACCGAGACGTTCTACATTTTCAGAATACGGCGGAGCTGACATTGCTTCTGAATGGATAACTTACCAGGTGATGCAGGCCGTCGGCGGCTCCTTCCTGTTTATCGCTATCATTATTGCAATACTCCTGTTCTTAAAACTGACTACCGGGCCAAAAGTAAACGATCCGGAGGAATTTCCTGTCGCAATGTTCATGGACCAGGAGGAGCCGGTTGTTAAATGGGTAGAAAACTGGAGATTGCTGATCATTATTACAATCTTCCTGATTCTCATTGCTTATACAGTTCCTGTTACGCAAATGTTTACTGAAAACATACCGGGAGCCAAAGGTTTTAAACTCTGGTAAATATAAGAAAAAACACTGGACTACACCAGTGTTTTTTCTTTTTCATTTTTAGGTTTTTCTGTCTTATGTTTAACATAATTAATTACCAGATGAATAAGTAAGGCAACGATAACAAAACCGATTCCAATACCGAACATATTCAATAAAAAGTAAACAGGCTCGCTTAAGTCGTGCAGAAACGGCCGTTCTTCAGTATAAAAATAATTGCTGCCGATTGCATTATTCAACAGCTGCATGCCGGTTAAATATACTGCGAATAAAATAGCTGACTGAAATGCTCCTCTTAATGAAGGTGCGAATCCAGATGTGAAATACCTGATAATAGGATAAACAATTATCAGGCTGTGCAGCATAAAAAATGACAGTCCCAGCATATGAAGTGCCGGTGAAATACCGACGGGGTATATGAAAGAGGCATATGCAAACAAGCCAAAATAGAAAATTATCTGATCCAGCCACTTCCGTTCAGCAAAATATTGAATAATGATTAAATAGCACACTAATCTGCAGATGTGGAGCGGCAGTGAATCTGTCACTGTAAATTCATCAGCTAAAATGTAATAGCTGCCGCTGATGATTCGCTGAACAATAGCAAAAATCAGTATACCGAGCATTGCCGTTTTCGGATTTTCTTTAATCTGATAACGAAACTTAAACAGCATAAACAAAATAATAAAGATGCCGGCCAGATAAATTACATGATTAAGATCACCGATTTGCACCAATGGTGCTTCAGGATCAAGAAATGACTGCATATGAACCTCCTTGTATAAAAAAAATAAACTGAGATTGTACAATCTCAGTTTAACCAATTCTTCTAGTCTTTTTCAACTTCTACGTCTATATGCAGTTCTTTTAACTGTTCTCTTGATACAACCGAAGGTGCATCCATCATTAAATCACTCGCATTTTGTGTTTTAGGGAACGCGATAACGTCGCGGATATTATCAGAACCTGTCAGAAGCATTACAAAACGGTCAAGACCGTATGCAATCCCGCCATGGGGCGGCGCACCGTACTGGAAGGCTTCAATCAAGAAGCCGAATTGGCTGTCGCGTTCTTCATCCGTAAAGCCGAGCGCTCTGAACATTCTCTCCTGTAGCTCGGCATCGCTGATGCGGATTGAACCGCCGCCGAGTTCATAACCATTCAAGACGATATCGTAAGCATTGGCTTTCACTTCATGAGGTGCAGTTTCAAGTTTATCAATATCTTCACGCTTCGGTGAAGTAAACGGATGGTGCGCTGCAAAATAGCGGCCGAGGTCTTCATCGTATTCGAATAACGGCCAATCGGTCACCCAGATAAAGTTAAACTGATCTTTGTCGACTAAACCTAAGTCCTTGCCGAGCTTGTTGCGCAGATTGCCGAGAGCGGCATGTACAACTGAATCTTTATCTGCAACAAATAAGATGAGGTCATCAGTATTTAACGATAAAGTCTCCGTTAATTCCTGCTTCTTGCTGTCATCAAAGAACTTCGCAATCGGCCCCTGCATGCCTTCTTCGTTGACTTTCATCCAGGCGAGCCCTTTAGCTCCGTAGTTCTTAACGAATGCTTCCAGCTTATCGATATCCTTACGTGAATAATCCGGTGCTGCGCCAGGCACAACGATGGCTTTCACAGAACCGCCGGCCTCAACAGCTGCTTTAAATACTTTAAAATCAGCAGTGCTGCTGAACTCGTTTAAATTCTGCAGTTCAAGACCAAAGCGCGTGTCCGGCTTATCCACACCGTAGCGTGCCATTGCATCCTCATAGGTAATACGCGGGAAAGGTGCTGGAATATCAAGCCCTTTTACCGTCTTCATTACATACTGAATCAGGCGTTCGTTCATATCGATAATATCTTCCTGGTCGGTAAATGATTTCTCAATATCTATCTGTGTGAATTCCGGCTGTCTGTCAGCACGGAGGTCTTCATCGCGGAAGCATTTAACGATCTGATAGTAGCGCTCCATGCCGGAAAGCATTAACAGCTGCTTGTAGATTTGCGGCGACTGCGGCAGCGCGTAAAACTCGCCCGGGTGGACACGTGACGGCACTAAATAATCACGCGCGCCTTCCGGTGTCGATTTTGACAGGACAGGTGTTTCAATATCCATAAAGTCTTCTTCCGCTAAAAAGTCTCTGACCGCTTTATTAATTATAGACCGCGTTTTTAATATGTTTTGCAGTTTCGGACGGCGCAAATCAATATAACGGTATTTCAGACGTGTATCTTCATTGATATTGTCATCGCTTACTTGGAAAGGCGGTGTTTTTGCTTTAGCCAGAATTTCAATTTCTTCTGCATAAACTTCAATTTCACCGGATTCAATATTTTTATTTACTTGTTTTTCATCGCGTTTTTTAACTGTACCTTTAATATCCACAACATACTCGGTACGGATTTTATCGGCAATCGTCAGTGCTTCCTTGGAAACGTCCGGGTTAAAGACGACCTGAATCAGACCGTTTTTATCTCTTAAATCGATAAAAATCAGCCCGCCAAGGTCGCGACGCTTCTGCACCCAGCCTTGCAGATGAACTGTTTCGCCTGCTGTATCGAGTGTAACTTCATTAGAATATATTCTTGTCATCTACAATTCCTCCAGTGTATTAATTATATCGTCGAACGATAATTTTACGGTTTCACCCGTCTCCATATTTTTCAAGTCGGCCTGACGGCTGTCAAGCTCATTTTCACCGAGTACAATAGTATACTGGGCGTTCTTTCTGTCAGCATCTTTCATCTGTGCTTTCAGTTTACGGTTTTCATAATCCATATCCGCACTGATGTTGCGGCTGCGCAGTTTGTGAAGCAGCGTTCCTGCAGCATTCCGTGCTTCATCAGTCATAGTGCAGATATAAAGATCGATGCCTTTATCTTTCGGAATTTCAATTCCTTCAGCTTCAAGGGCAAGCAGCAGGCGCTCGATGCTGAGTGCAAAACCGATTCCGGTTTTATCCGGCCCGTCCATCATCTCGAGCAGTCCGTTGTAGCGTCCGCCGCCGCATAGAGTCGTAATAGCACCGAAACCTTCGGCGTCGCTCATCAGTTCAAAAGCTGTGTGCGTATAGTAATCTAGGCCGCGCACCAGATTATAATCCACTTCATAATTAATATTAAGTTCATCCAGTTTCGCTTTAACAGTTTCAAAGTAAGCTTTTGACTCATCGTTTAAATAATCATACATGCGCGGTGCTGTTTTAACGAGCTCGTGATCTCGGTCTACCTTACAGTCGAGAATGCGCATCGGGTTCGTATTAATACGTGTCTGGCAATCATTGCAGAATTCATCGATGCGCGGTGAAAAGTGTTCAACCAGCGCTTTATTGTATTCGTTGCGGCTCTCGATATCACCGATTGAATTAATTACAAGCTTCAGATTTTTAAGACCAAAGGACTGGTAAATATTCATAAGCATACTTAAGACTTCCACATCGATCAGCGGGTCTTCAACCCCGATGGCTTCAACACCGAACTGAACGAACTGGCGGTAGCGCCCTTTCTGTTTGCGTTCATAGCGGAACATCGGCGCCAGATAAAAAAGCTTCACCGGCTGTTCAACGTTGTGCTGCATTTTATTTTCAATATAACTGCGCACAACAGGCGCCGTCCCTTCCGGACGCAGCGTCAGACTGCGGTCGCCCTTATCTTTAAATGTATACATTTCCTTATTTACAATGTCTGTAGAGCCGCCGACTGCTCGGACAAAAAGATCTGTTGATTCAAACATCGGTGTACGGATTTCTTCATAATTATAATTCTTTGCAATCTCGTGCAGTTTTTTCTCAATATACTGCCATTTATAAGATTCTTCCGGTAATATATCCTGTGTTCCTCTCGGTACCTGTATCATTATCATCACTCCTGAATTTTTTATAAAAAAATAAAATCCCTTATACCGGGGAAACGGTATAAGGGACGAAATGGTCGTGGTGCCACCCTAGGTTCAGCACAAAAGTGCTCTTTCAACAGATAACGGCTGTGACCGCTGTATATACAGCTTCTTTAGCAAAGTGTCGGCAAATACCATTTGGAGCATTCACTTTCAGCCTGGGTGAATTTCTCTGTGCCTCATTATAGATATTCTCTTCGCCATGAATTAAAAGTATTAAGTTGAATTATTCTCTTTATAATAGTCAGATTTTTTATCTTTGTCAAGCTAACGCTTTAAATAACTGTCGATCCCTTCCATAATAGCTGTGACCATTTCGTCCTGATAATCTTCCTGATTTAATATATAATCATCAAACTCATTACTCAGGTAGCCGAGTTCAATTAAAACTCCGGGATAATCAAGCTGCCAGACGACCTGGTACTGCATGACCTGGTTGCCGCGGTTAAACAGCAGTGAATGCTCATCGAGCGCTGCATTTAAATGTTCACCGAAGGCTTCCTGGTTCGGGTAGGTATAAAAGGTTGTAAAGCCTGAAATCGCAGGGTCATCAAAAGCGTCGCTGTGCAGGCTGATAAATAAATCCGCCTCGACTTTACGGTCATCAAGACTCACGGTTTCATCTGCTCCGCGGGTCATAATTACTTCCGCCCCTGCTTCTGTGAGCGATTGCTCAAGCATGGAGGCAATTGAGTAGACAATTGTGTCTTCATTTTCGCCGTATTTACTCGGCGCACCGGGGTCTTCGCCGCCGTGCCCGGGATCGAGGGCAACTGTCGTGCCGCTGAAGTCGTAGCTCACTTCATCATCAGCTTCTGAAAAGTCCATCGTAATTAATTCTTCCGGTTCATGTATAACATTTTTATATACAT
The DNA here is from genome assembly GCF_015235105.1 of Jeotgalicoccus nanhaiensis. NCBI lineage: Bacteria > Bacillati > Bacillota > Bacilli > Caryophanales > Staphylococcaceae > Jeotgalicoccus > Jeotgalicoccus nanhaiensis. The sequence goes on along the minus strand of NZ_JADGLW010000002.1, from coordinate 147,969 downwards.
AAACCGACAGCAGGACAATACCGAGCGCAATAATGATAAAGAAGAGCGGTTTAATATACAGATGCTTTTTATACTTCAGGAAATAGCCGATTGCATCAGCCGATTTTTTGAAGATTGCTTTAATTGAATCCATCAGATGATTTTACCGTCCTCGGCTTCGTAAATAATAGTAATCGGTCCATCGTTAATCAGCCTTACGTCCATATGTTCCCCGAAAAATCCTTCTTTTACAACAAGGTCGTGTTCGCGCAGTGCTTCATTGAAGACTTTGTAGAGTGCTCTTGCATCTTCACCGGAAGCTGCTTCTGTGAAACTTGGACGATTGCCTTTCAGGGTGGATGCGTACAGAGTAAACTGGGACACACTTAAAATTTCGCCGCCGACTTCTTTAATCGATAAATTAATCTTGCCTTCCTGATCTTCAAAAATGCGGGCATTCGCAATCTTTCTTGCAAGGACACGTGCATCTTCTTCTGTAGATGTTTTACTGACACCGACCAGTAAGCAGTAGCCGTCGTTAATCTCATTATACATTTCGTTGTTGGCAACCAGCGCGTGGGAAACTTTCTGTAAAATGATTTTCATCTCTTATACCTCACTTAAATACGCGTTCAACGCTGTATATATCTTTTAGTTGTTTAATTCTGTCGACTGCACGGTACAGTTCGTGCTTATTCGGAACCATAATCGATAAACTCACTCTCGCCTGTTTTGTTTCATCAGCAAGGCCATTCACACGTGTAATCGGGACTTTCAGGCTGGAAATTAAGTTTAAAATTTCATTTACAAGGCCGTTGCGGTCGTAGCCTGTAATTTCGAGATCCACCTGATATCTCTTATCTACATTTTTATTGCCGACCCATTCGACATCGATCAGACGCTCGGTTTCATGGATAATATTCGGACAGGTAACGACGTGGACTTTGACACCGTGTCCTTTCGTTATATAACCGATAATATCGTCCCCTGGAATCGGATTGCAGCATTTAGACAGGTTAATCAGCATATTGTCCATGCCTTCGACATATACGCCGGATTCAGTTGTTATTTCTTTATAATGATGTGTGCGGTCGATTTCCTCAATCTGATTCGATTTTTGTTCAGCTTCTTTAATTTTCTCAAGAAGACGGTTTGTCACCTGGTTTGCTGTAACTCCGCCAAAACCGATCATCGCAAACAGATCATCTTCATCGTGCAGATTATAGCGTGCGAGCACACCTGATACATTATCATCCTGGATTACATTGTCCGGATTATAACCGCGCGCTTTTATTTCAAGCTCAACAGCCTGCCGGCCTTTTTCAATGTTTACTTTGCGATCCTGCTTCTTGAAGAAGGACCGGATTTTATTGCGGGCACTGGATGTTTTGACCATTTTCAGCCAGTCGATGCTCGGTCCGTATGACTGCTTGCTCGTTCTGATTTCGAGAATATCGCCAGTTTCAAGCTCATGGTCAATCGGTACGATTTTACCATTCACTTTGGCACCGACCATCTTATTCCCTACTTCGGAGTGAACCTGGTAGGCAAAATCAATCGGAATCGCTCCCTGAGGGAGTTCAATAACATCGCCATCCGGTGTAAAGACATATACCTTGTCGCTGAGAAGGTCTGTTTTCAGCGCCGCCATAAATTCTTCTGCATCAGGATTATCGGTTTCATTGCCGACGATATCTTTAAACCAGTCAAGCCTTGCATCAAGCGATGCTTTGTTCGCATCGACACCTTCTTTATAGGCCCAGTGCGCAGCTACACCATGTTCTGCAATCTCATGCATTTCATGGGTGCGGATTTGAATTTCCAGCGGATCGCCGTTCGGTCCGACAACAGTCGTGTGCAGCGACTGGTACATATTCGGCTTCGGCATAGCGATATAATCTTTAAATCTGCCAGGCATCGGCCGCCAGATTGTGTGAATAATTCCGAGCGCCGCATAACAATCCCGCACATCATTGACCAGTACGCGGATGGCAAGCAGATCAAATATCTGCTCAAACTGTTTCGACTGCTTCTGCATTTTCTTATAAATACTGTAGATATGTTTCGGGCGGCCGGATAAATTATGCTCCACCGAACTCGAGTCAAGTTCCGAATCTATTTTTTCGATTGCTTCATCAATAACATTTTCCCGTTCACTGCGTTTCTTTTTCATCAGACTGACAATACGGAAATACTGTCCCGGTTCTATGTATCTTAGTGCCGTGTCCTCAAGTTCCCACTTAATGCTTGAAATACCGAGGCGATGGGCAAGCGGCGCATATATTTCCAGCGTCTCCCGCGAGATACGCACCTGTTTTTCTTCAGGCATTGCTTTCAGTGTCCGCATGTTATGCAGGCGGTCGGCCAGTTTTACTAATATTACGCGGATATCTTTCGCTATAGCGATAAACAGCTTGCGGTGATTTTCAGCCTGCTGCTCCTGATGGGAACGGTATTTTACTTTTTCAAGTTTCGTCACACCGTCTACAATAATTGCTACTTCTTCATTAAACATACTGATTAAATCATCATATGTATACTGAGTATCTTCAACGACATCATGCAGAAATCCTGCGACAATAGTCGGTGCATCGAGTTTCAGCTCTGCTAAAATTCCTGCAACCTGTACAGGGTGTGCGATATACGGCAGACCATTTTTACGGAACTGTCCCTCATGTGCTTCACGTGCCAGCTCGTATGCTTTTTTTATCATCTGCAAATCGCTGTCATCAAGATATTCACCACACATATTAAAAACATCTTGTGCTTCATACGGGTATTCCTTATTCATGGTCACGCCACCCTTCCGAAAATTTAGATATAAAATAATAATACTACAAATAAATGTCTAAAGAAACAAGACCTATAGAAAAAAGCCTGTATTTACAGGCTTTTCTTAACTTTCATAAGTGATTAATGAAATTGTATCATAACCATCGAGCAATTCCATTCCATTTAAATATTTAAGCTCGATCAGGAAAGCAATTCCGGCTACAATGCCGCCCATCTCTTCAATCAGTTTAATCGTCGCCATAATCGTACCGCCGGTAGCGAGCAGGTCATCCGTAATGAGGACACGCTGTCCCGGCTTGATAGCATCCTTATGCATCGTCAGCACATTTGTACCATATTCGAGATCGTATTCGTACTCCAGTACCTCGCGCGGCAATTTACCTTTTTTACGGACCGGGGCAAAACCGATACCCATACTGTAAGCAACTGGGCAGCCGATAATAAATCCGCGTGCTTCAGGTCCGACAACAATATCAACATCCTTCGCTGCAGCGTACTCTACAATCTGATCCGTTGCATATTTATATGCGGGGCCGTTATCCATTATCGTAGTGATGTCTTTAAAACTGACACCTTCTTTCGGCCAGTTTTCAACTTCTGATACATACTGTTTTAAATCCATAATTTCCTCCAATTTACGCTGTAATTAATGTACGTAAATAATCTTTCATACTTTGGCCGGAAGACATTTTCAGTTTTGCCTCGGCTTCAATTTTAGTAGTTAAGCGTTTTAAATATTGACTGTTTTCTATATTGATCCCGCTCTGTACTTCATCCTTATATACTATACCATTTTCGAGGCGGATTCGTGACAAATCTGCTAAAATATCGGTAATAATTTTTAAATTTCTCATCGAAGTGCCTATTCTTTTTGCAAGATGTGGCGCATGGACAGTTAAATCTATTGCCCCGTTCTTCGCATTCATAATAATTTCATCTGTCTGTTCAATCAGCTGTTTCGACGGCAGCCCTTCAAAAAACAGTTCATTTTTATCGTTGAAGATTACAATGATTTTAGAAGCCTGCAGCCCTTTCAGTGTTGTCTTCAGCTCCTCAAGATCATAAGGAATATCCCGCAGCACTACAGTATCCACTGCAATCGGCAGCGGGTCCCCGTACGTAAAGTAATTTTCTTTGCCGTCATTACCTTCGCTCGTGACGAACAGATCATCGCTTTTAATAAGTGAAAAATTCTGCTCGTTTTTAGCACGCATATCAATAATCTGCAAATCGTCAATGCGCGCATCCATCAGGACCATCTGCAGTGTGCGCTTATGATTAAAGTCGTTAATATTCAGCCTGCCTATTAAACTGATTTTGTCGCCGCTCTGCACTTCGCTGTGAAGAAAACCGAATTTAAAGCCGATAATATCGATATCCAGCTCCTGCAGCGTAATTTTAATATGCGATAAGTCTTTGCCGACCTGACGGATACTCTTAACTGTCTGATTCGCAATCATAAATACCGGTGTATTAAAATCTTTGCCAAAAGGTTTTAATCTTCTGATGCGTTCAAAATCTTTCAGAGTTAAATTGTCACCCGTCACCTTATAATCAATATACTGAACAGGTTTTAAGTTAAGATTCAGCTCATTAAAATATCCGGTTATTGTTTTTTTAAATTCATCAAGAGAGTCTTCGTAGACCGATAAGCCGAGCGCCTGGGAATGACCGCCAAGCGTATTGAAATAATCGGGATATTTTTTCAGAACACCGAGGAGATCAATACCTTCAATTGAACGTGCCGAACCTTTATACACATCAAAATCACTGCTCATAACAATCGCAGGCTTGCCGAACCTGTCGACGAGTCTCGATGCCACAATGCCGAGTACACCCTGATGCCAGTCTTCGCCCGCGACAATATTAATTTCATTACTTTCATCGACCTGTTCAGCCGCTTCTTTATAAATCGTTTCAACCAGTGCTTTTCTCTCGGTATTCAGTTCTTCAATGCCGGAGGCAATTTCATATGCACGGTTCTCATCATCCGCCAGTAACAGTTCCACACCAATTGACGCTTCGTCCATTCTCCCTGTCGCATTTAACCTCGGTGCAATAGTAAAACCGATTGTCTCTTCGTCAATTGTTCCTGTATGATTGCTCATTTTTAATAATGTTGATAAACCGAGCGGCATCTTCTGATTCAGTTCAGCGAGTCCTCTTGTTACGAGAAATTTATTCTCATCCGTCATCGAGACGATATCTGCGACTGTGCCTATAGCGACAAGTCCGAGATACTCATCTTTAGCGAGACCAAGAGCCTGGATAACCTTGTAAGCAGCACCGACACCCGCAAGTTCCTGGAAAGGATATTTACTTTCCGGATAACCGGCATGAACGATCACTGCATCCGGAATTTCATCTGCAAAAGCGTGGTGATCTATAATCACTGTATCGATATTATTTTCACGGAGCAGTGCGATTTCCTTTGCTGCTGCGACACCGTTGTCAACCGTAATCACAAGATCTGCATTCCCGACGACTTCGAATTCAAAGAAATCGTAGTTCGGACCGTAGCCGTGTTCCATTCTGTTCGGGATAAAATAAAAAACATTTTCATTTTCAGCTCTCAGCGCGTCGTATAAAATCGCGGTGCTGGTTATCCCGTCCGCATCATAGTCGCCGTAAATTAAAATTCGGGACTCCGCGTCCAGATGTTTTTTTATCATTGCTGTCGCTTCATTAATATTCGGCATATACTGCCAGTTATACTCAGAAGGTGCGAGAATTTCATCCACCTGCTCCTGTGTATTATAACCCCGGTTTTCAAGCAAGGTTACTTCCAGATGATTCAATTTATATTCTTTTTTAATATCCTCGCTTAACTGTTCAGTGCGTTCCCGCACCTGCCATGTATATTTTGATGTAAACATAATTATCACCTTTTTAAAAAACGTCCAGGCGCACCCGGACGTTTTGAATTTACTATTATTATACTACCACTTTATCATCATTTTTAGCTTTCTCAGTATAGACAACAATTTCTCCGCCTGATTTTCTAAGCTGTCTGCGTTTTAAGACACCCCACAGCTGTATTGCAATGAAGAACGATGAGTATACACCGCTCACCAGACCGATTAACAGCGCAAGCGAGAAGTTAAAGATTGATGATGCACCGAACAGCACGAGGAAGACAACGACGATTAATACAGTCAGAATCGTATTGATTGAACGCGTTGCTGTCTGTCTCAAGGAGCGGTTAATAATCGTATTGATTTCTTCTTCGCTTCTGATGACCTTAATCTTGCGGTTGTTTTCACGTATTCTGTCCATGGTAACAATTGTATCGTTAATAGAGTAGCCGACAACCGTCAGTACTGCTGCAATAATTGTAATATCAACTTCGATCCGCAGAATTGAAAATACTGCAATAATAATAAAGACATCGTGCAGGAGGGCAAGTACTGCCGGCACTGCCATACGCCACTCAAAACGCAGGGACGCATAGATAATTATACCGAGCGATGCAATAATCAGCGCAATAACTGCATTCTGCACCAGCTCCTGTCCGATAACAGGACTGACTGTACTGATCATCGGCTCATGTCCATACATATCATTAAATTCATTCTGCATTGCGGTGACTTCTTCCTGAGTCAAGTCGACACCGTAGCGTGCGACGATTGTATCTTCTCCGGACATCGTCAGGTTCTCAGGCGGTATGCCGAGTGAAGTCAATTCGTCTTCAACTTGTTCAACCGTAGCATTTCCATCCGTCGTAATATCAGCCCGCGTACCGCTTGTAAAGTCGATGCCGAGATTCAGCCTGAAAATAAACAGAATGACAATTCCCAGAGCCACAATAATTCCGCTTAAAGCAAAGAATTTATTTGCATGTTTAACGAAATCAAAGCGGTCCCACGGAGAAGTCAGATCTTCAATATCTTTTCCTTCTGAAATATTGTGAACATGTTTTCTGCTGACACCAAACCAGCCTGTTTTACCATTTGCGTAATTCGACTGGACAATCAGTGACATGATGACACGTGTCAGGAATACCGCAGTAACGAAACTCATTAAAATGGATAAGAGAAGCATCGTTGCGAAGCCTTTAACACTGCTCGTACCGAATATAAACAGCACGATTGCTGCAATGAGCGTCGTCAGGTTAGCATCAACAATAGTCCATAAGGATGACGCTGCTGCTCTCTTGTAAGCCTGTTTTAAGCTGCGGCCGATTCGGAGCTCGTCTTTCAGCCGTTCATACAGGATAATGTTTGCATCGACAGCCATGCCGACACCTAAAATTAAAGCTGCAATCCCGGGCAGTGTCAGCATACCGCTGATTGCGTTAAAACCGACGAGCGTCAGGTAAATATACACAGTCAGTGTAATAACCGCCACAAGCCCCGGCAGTCTGTAAAACACGAGCATGAACAGGAAGACGAGACCGACACCAATCAGACCGGCTGTGACTGTTTCATCAAGTGCCTGTTCACCGAACTGCGCACCGACTGAAGTCGAATACACTTCATCGAGTTTAACCGGCAGTGATCCGGAATTAAGGAGGGAGGAAATATTCTGTGCACGTTCGACACCTTCCTGCCCTTCAAAACCGCCTGAGATCATTACATCCGTAGAGTTAATCGGCTGTGACACCGTCGGAGCTGAAATAAATTTAGGATCTTCCTTCTGCACTTCCTCTAGAAATGAATCTTCACCTTCTGTGAAATCCATCCAGATGACCATCAGGTTTTCACCCGGAGGACGCTGTGAAATTTCTTCAGTCACTTCTTTAAACTTATTGCTGTCACGCAGTTCTAAAGACACCATTGCATTGTTCATCTCATCATAATCCTGAGACGCACCGCCCTGGACTAAGTCTTTGCCGGACAGCAGTACATTATCGTCGACGTCGCGAATTGTCAGTTCAGCCTGGGTGCTTAAAAGCTCCCTTGCTTCCTGCTGGTCATCGACACCGGCAAGCTGCACTCTGATTCTGTTATTGTCTTCAATTTGTATATTCGGTTCCGACACACCGAGAACGTTAACTCTTGAATCGAGAGTTGAAGCTGTACTCCGGACTGCGCTGTCATCAATCGTATCCCCTTCTTCAAGAGGTTCGACCTGATAAAGAACTTCAAAACCGCCCTGGAGATCCAGGCCGAGATTGACGTTATTTAATACATCTTTAAGCGTTAAGGCGATTGTTGTAAACAGTACAACAACAATCATCAGTGCAATAATTAATTTACTGGATTTCTTTTTCACGTTGACACCTCTAGTTTTTACAATGAGTTAATTATAACGTTAAAAATTACAAAGATAAATAAAAAAAGCCGACAAATGCCGACTTAGGTTTCTTGTATTTATTTTACAACTTCTTTTAATGCAACACGGTCAAACTTAAGAACAGCTGACTCGTCAGTACGTAAGTACATATGTTTCTGGTCAAATGATTCTACAGTGCCGTGCAAACCGCCGATTGTAATAACTTCATCGCCTTTTTTCAGTCCAGCCTGCATTTCCTGAACCGCTTTTTGCCTTTTTTGAGCCGGGCGGATCATTAAGAAATACATAACTAAAACTAAAACGATTATCGGTGCGAAAGTTACGAGTAATTCCATTGCGCAATTTCCTCCTGCTTAGAAATTTTTCGGATTTTCAGTATTCAATCCATAAGATTCGAAAAATGCTTCTTTAAAATCCAATAAATTATCATTTAAAATTGCAGTTCGAACATCTTCCATCAAGTTTAACAGAAAATAAAGATTATGATAAGTAGTAAGTCTCAATCCGAGTATCTCATTTGCTTTAAATAAATGTCTGAGGTAGGCACGTGTGTAGTTCTTACAAGTGTAGCAGTCGCAATTCGGATCCAGCGGTGTAAAATCGCGTTCGAATTTTTTATTTTTAACGACAACACGTCCTTCGGAAGTCATCGTTGTTCCGTTTCGTGCAATACGCGTCGGCAGTACACAGTCAAACATGTCGACCCCGCGGATAACACCTTCGATCAGAGCATCCGGCGAACCGATGCCCATTAAGTATCTCGGTTTATCTTCCGGCAGCAGGTGCACGGTTTCTTCGAGCACTCTGTACATTACAGGTTTCGGTTCTCCGACAGATAAGCCGCCGATGGAATAGCCCGGGAAGTCCATTGCTACTAAATCCTTCGCACTCTGTTCGCGGAGGTCTTTATACTCCCCGCCCTGGACGATGCCAAAGAGCGCCTGGTGTTTATCGTGTCCTTTTTTAATATGGTGATTGAGACCGCGGTCAGCCCAGCGTGTCGTGCGTTCAACTGACTGCTTAACGTAATCGTGGGTCGAAGGAATCGCTGCACATTCGTCAAAGCTCATCATAATATCTGAGCCGAGGTCATGCTGAATATCCATCGCGCCTTCCGGACCTAAAAATAATTTAGAGCCGTCGAGATGGCTCCGGAAATGGACGCCTTCTTCGGTAATTTTACGGCGATGGCTCAGGCTGAATACCTGAAAACCGCCCGAGTCTGTCAGAATCGGCTTGTCCCAGTTCATGAACTTATGGAGGCCGCCGGCTTCTTTAACAATGTCATTTCCCGGCCGCAGCCATAAGTGATATGTGTTCGATAAAATAATCTGTGAACCGATATCAGCAAGCTCTTCCGGAGACATCGTCTTGACTGTTGCGAGCGTGCCGACCGGCATGAAAATCGGCGTATCGATAACACCATGCGGTGTATGGAGCTTGCCGAGTCGCGCACCCGTCTGTTTGCACGTTTTAATATGTTCATAGCGAATTGCCAAAGTAGTCACCTCTTTAATATAAAATCATCGCATCGCCGAACGAGAAGAAACGGTATTCCGAGTCGACTGCATGGGCGTATGCATTTAAAATATGTTCTCTCGAACTGAACGCGCTGACCAGCATGACCAGCGAAGATTTAGGCAGATGGAAGTTCGTTATCAAGACGTCCACCGCCTTGTAAATAAAGCCCGGGTAAATAAAAATATCTGTAAATCCGGAGGCTTCTTTAAATTCGCCATGTTCATGCATAATAGTTTCGAGCGTACGGGTACTCGTCGTACCGACACTGATAATTTTACCGCCAGCATCTTTAGCCCGGTTCAGTTTTTCTGCCGCATCAGCTGTCATCATATAGAATTCGCTGTGCATTTTATGGTCTTCAATCGTTTCTGCTGCGACTGGACGGAAAGTTCCGAGGCCGACATGCAGCGTAATATAAACAATTTCAACACCTTTATCCTGAATCTCTTTCAGCAGTGTCTCGGTAAAGTGCAACCCTGCTGTCGGTGCTGCAGCTGAACCGGATTCCCGTGCAAAGACAGTCTGGTAGCGGTCTTTATCATCGAGTTTTTCTTTAATATACGGCGGCAGCGGCATTTCACCGAGTTCATCCAGAACCTGTTCCAGAATGCCGTCGTAAATCAGCTTCATATGATGAATACCTTCTTCGAATTTCGCTGTGCATTCCGCAACGAGCTTGCCTTCTCCGAAAGTAATCCTTGTACCTATACTGATTTTTTTCGCCGGACGGATGAGTACTTCGTATCCGCCGTCAAGCGGTTTTAAGAGCAGCATTTCAATTTTTGCGCCTGTTTCTTCTTTGATGCCAAACAGTCTTGCAGGCAGTACTTTCGTATCATTTAATACGAGTACATCCCCCGGAGTAAAATAATCCGCGACATCGTAAAAATGTTTGTCGGTCAAGTCGCCTGTCGTCTTATTAACAGCAAGCAGCCTTGAATTCGTACGCTCTTTTAACGGTGTCTGCGCAATTAAGTTTTCAGGCAGATGAAAATCAAATTCTTCTAACTTCATGTGTTTCCTCCTAAACCAGCTTAAGTCAAATCAATATTTTTAAAATATTCAAATGATTTCGCTGTGGCTTTACGCCCTCTTGGTGTCCGTTCCAAAAATCCGCGCTGGATTAAATACGGTTCATATACATCATTCAGTGTCACGACTTCTTCGCCGATGGATACCGCAACGGTTTCGAGGCCGACGGGACCGCCTCCGTATGTACCGATAATCGTCCGCATAATTTTATGGTCAACCGGCTCAAGGCCTTCCGGATCGACTTCCAGCACTTTAAGTGCATAATTCGTAGTATCTAGTGTAATTGCTTCTTCACCTTTAACCATTGAAAAGTCTCTGACGCGCCGGAGCAGTCTGTTTGCTATTCTCGGCGTGCCGCGTGATCTTCTCGCGAGCTCTTCCAAACTGTTTTCCGGAATCGCCACTTCAAAAATATCCGCTGTCCGCTCGATAATCAGCTTCAGACTGTCAAGGTCGTAATACTGCAGTCTGAGCTGTACCCCGAAACGGTCTCTGAGCGGTGCTGAAAGACTTCCGAAACGGGTCGTTGCGCCGACTAAAGTAAACGGCGGCAAATCAATTCTGATACTTCTCGCTTCATCGCCCTGACCGATGACCACATCGATAAAGAAATCTTCCATGGCGGAATATAAAATTTCTTCAACGAAACGCGGCAGTCTGTGAATTTCATCGATAAAGAGCACATCACCCGGTTCTAAACTGGATAAAATCGCAGCGAGGTCACCGGCTCGTTCAACCGCCGGCCCGGATGTCGTCTTAATATTAACGTTCATTTCAGCAGCGATAATATTGGCAAGCGTCGTTTTACCGAGCCCCGGCGGGCCATGCAGAATTACATGATCCAGCGCTTCTTCGCGCATTCTTGCCGCCTCGATAAACACGCTTAAATTATTTTTAAGCGCATCCTGTCCGATGTACTGCTGCAATTTTGCCGGCCGGAGCGATAATTCGAGCGACGCTTCATCATCGTGCTCATGCTCATCCAAAATACGTTCATCCATTACTTCACCCCGTTTAATTTAGTAATAGTTTAAGTCCAAGCTTCACTGCTTCATCAACAGAACTGATATTTTCTTTTGCAAGTTTCTTCTCGATGCGTGTCAGCTCACGTTTCGAGTAGCCGAGCACTTCAAGCGCAAGCAGCGCCTCATCGACGTAAACAGAATCCGCAGCAGCAGCCGCTGTTTCAGCAGGATCCGCTGTTTCATCCGGCTTCAGCTTGCCTTTTAAGTCGAGAATAATCTGGCTGGCACTCTTTTTCCCAATGCCCGGGAATTTCTGCATAAAAGCATTATCTTCCCGTTCTATTGCATTGATTATTTCATTCGGCGTTGCTGCAGCAAGTATAGCCAAGGCACTTTTAGGACCAATTCCGGTCACTTTCAGGAGAGATTTAAACATTGATTTTTCACTCTCACTGGTAAAGCCGTACAGCGTATGTGCATCGTCCCTTACAATGAGCTCCGTAAAAATCGTTACATCCGTATTGATATAGCCTTCAAGCCGGAACGGATTCGGTACGAGCAGCAAATACCCGATACCGCCTGTCTCTACAGTCGCTCCGGCTGGTTTGACTTCCGTCAGCTTACCTTTTATATACTGATACATTTATAATCACCTATTCTACAAATTCAAACTCTCCGCCTAAAATACGCACAATATTTCCAGCCTGTATACCCCGGTCGCGAAGTGCATCATCGATGCCCATCGTGCGCATTTGTCTCGCGAATCTGCGTACTGCGGCTTCGCGGTTAAAGTCTGTCATCATGAACAGACGTTCAATTGCTGCACCCGATACAACATAGGCACCGTCATCATCACGTGTAATTTCAAATTTATCAGGATCTTTTTCATGACGGTATACAACGCGGCTTTCCGTCTCAATCTCTTCTTTAACAACCGGCTGTTCTTCAAGCAGATCTGCCACTTTATATAGAAGCGCATCGATATTTTCACCCGTTGCTGCTGAAATTTGTACAATTTCACTCTCGGAGTCAATGCCGTCTATAAAGTTATTAATTATTTCTTCATCGTGATCGATTAACTCCACTTTATTTAAAGCGATAACTTCCGGACGCTCGAGGAGTTCTTCGTTAAACATCGCCATTTCTCTGCGGATAGTCTTATAATCTTCAACCGCATCTCTGCCGTCAGTTTCAGAAATATCCACTACGTGCACGAGCACTTTTGTTCTTTCGATATGACGGAGAAACTGGTGCCCGAGCCCTGTACCGCCTGATGCGCCTTCAATAAGTCCCGGCATATCAGCCATGACGAAGGTTCTTCCGTCTTTTGTTTGTGCTACGCCGAGGTTCGGCTGCAGCGTAGTGAAGTGATAATCTCCGACTTTCGGTTTCGCCTTTGATACAGTGCCGAGCAGGGTTGATTTACCGACACTTGGAAAACCGACAATACCGACATCCGCCATCATTTTAAGTTCCATTGTGACTTCGAGCTCATGACCGGGCTCTCCGTTTTCCGCAAAGTCAGGTGCGGGGTTGCGGCTTGTAGCAAAGCGGGAGTTGCCGCGTCCGCCGCGTCCGCCTTTAGCGATTACCGCCTGCTGGCCGTGTTCAATCAGATCGGCAAGCGTTTCGCCATTCTCCGAGTTTTTCACTATGGTGCCCGGCGGCACTTTTAATACTAATGGCGCACTGTTTTTACCGTGCATATTAGAATTCATTCCATTTTCTCCGTGGGATGCTTTAAAGTGACGCTGGAATCTGAAGTCCATTAAAGTTCTTAATCCTTCATCTACTTCCATAATAATATCTGCACCGTTACCGCCGTCTCCGCCGGATGGCCCGCCCATCGGAATATATTTCTCTCTGCGGTATGCTACCAGACCGTTACCGCCGTTACCTGCTTTCAAGTAGACGGATACGTAATCTATAAACATAACACTCACCTCCATGTAAGATTCTTTATTTTTAATTATAACATTCATAAAAAAAGACATCAGCAGAAGCTGATGCCACAAAATTATTATTTTGCTTCCTGATATACAGAAACACGTTTTTTGTCGCGTCCGACACGTTCGAATTTAACAACACCGTCGATTTTCGCGAATAGAGTGTCATCTCCGCCGCGTCCTACGTTTTCACCCGGGTGAATTTTAGTACCGCGCTGACGGAATAAAATAGATCCGCCTGTTACGAATTGTCCATCTTGTCTTTTGGCACCAAGGCGTTTTGATTCAGAGTCACGACCGTTTCTAGTCGACCCAACCCCTTTTTTCGATGCGAAGAACTGTAAGTTTAATTTTAACATTCAATACACCTCACTCATGTTCAATTTTTATAAATTCGCTATATTCTGATTCAATAGTTTTTAATGACACAATCATTGTTTCCAAAATCAATTGAACTCTGTCATCAGATGTATCTTCAAGCTTAACACTTAAATATCCACCTTCGTCGGCCATATCTATGGCCGGCTCGTAATCAGTCAGCGCAAATACTGCGTTCACACTGCCGAATACAACTGCCGAAGCACCTGCACATACGAGATCTTTTCCGTGAACATCAAAGTCCGCGTGTCCGTCCATCGTAAATCCGGTAATATGTTTCTCACTGTTACGGGCAACGATAACATTAATCATTACGCGTTGATTTTGCCGATTGTTAATTTAGTATAAGGCTGACGATGACCTTGTTTACGGCTGTAGTTTTTTCTGCGTTTGAACTTGATAACGTTAATCTTTTTACCGCGTCCATGCTTTTCAACTGTAGCTGTAACAGTAGCACCTTCAACTGTAGGAACTCCAACTTTAGCGTTGTCGCCTCCAACAAAAAGTACTTTGTCAAACGTGAATTCAGCGCCTTCTTCAACTTCTAATTTTTCAACGAAGATTGATTGACCTTCTTCAACTTTTACCTGTTTACCACCTGTTTCGATGATTGCAAACATACTTACACCTCCTATTATTTAAGACACGCCACTATAGGTGGGCTCTGCCGCTTAAACCTATACATGTGCGGTTGACGTTTACGTTTCATCAACTACTGTATTATATAAAATATAAATGGCTGTGTCAATTGATTCTCCGCAATTCTTTTCTGACCTTCGCCGTCTGAATGGCAAGGACATAAAGGATAACGAAAAACAGCGCACTGACCAGTACGCTCGGAATTGCCCGGAGCGCGATATAGTCGAAAAACGGCATCGCTATGAAATCGAGCACCCGGTAAATCGCGTACTGGTATAAATCGAAAAGAAAGGTGTTCAGCAGCACGACAAAGGCCATGGCTACAAAATCCCTGTAGAACACTCTGAAAGCTGCCTGCATAAAGACTACGAAGGCGATAAAACCAAAGATGTGAACACCGTACAGCGAACCGATGTACACATCGAGCATAATACCGAACACAGCAGCAAAAAACATACTGATTCCCGGCCCCGCGTATATCGTTAAAAGCAGAATATACATAAACAGAAGCTTCGGCACAAAGTAAACTTCAACTCCAAAAACCATCATCGGACTGAAGCCGGTAAAAGCCATATCAGTATACATGAGTAATATTCCTATAATAAAAATTACTATCGTCTGCATATTTGTCAATCCTCCAGTGACTCAGGATCGCGTTTTAAGACAAACACATTATCCACATCATTTAAGTCACTGTTCATCTGTACGTAAGCGTTCTGGCTCAGTCCGTACTCATCGTTTTCAACTTCCACTACTTTACCGATAACAATACCTTCAGGGAAAGCACCTGTCAGCCCCGATGTAAATACTTCGTCGCCTTTTTCAAGTTTTACCTGGCTTTTAATATTTTCCACGACCAGCACATCATTTTCCGTATCGAAGTTGCGGATGTTGCCGTAAACAGCTTCATCATTGTGTCTGACTTCAACCGACAGGTTATTTTGTGATGCATTCGTCGAAATCATCTCGATAAAACTCGATTTACCGTTAACGCGTTTAACAATCCCGACCAGTCCTTCCGATGTCGACACTGCCATGCCTTCTTTAATGCCGTCTTTTTCTCCCTTATCAATCGTAAAGGATTCAAGCCACTGGTCAGGTGCACGTGAAATAACCCGGGCATTGACAGTCTCGTAAGCCATACTGGAACTTACTTCCAGAGACTCTCGCAGCTCTTCGTTTTCAGCCTTGAGACGTTCATTGTCCGCCTGCAGCTGCGGCAGCATATCGAGCTGCTGTTTCAGTTCCTCGTTTTCTTCAAGTGCACTGAAACTTCCTGCAATGTTTGAAAATATATTTCCTATAAAGCTGAACGGCGCATCGACAACCTTTTGAGTCGCGGCTGCCGTATCACCGGTGAACTGCTCCGCTTTCGTTGTGGAATCTCTGTCCGACAAAGAAAAACCGATTAATGCAATTAATACTACTATGCCAAACAGCACGATTAACATGCGGTTTCGATTAAAAAACTTAGTCACTCTCATGCCGCCCCCAAAATTTAATATCTGGGTAAATAATACCACATTTGATGACAGACAATAAACTAATCTTGATAGAGTTCTTTAATCTCACGGAGTCTTTCTGTAAATGTTTTTAAGTCTTCATCTGCAACGGCCAAAGATATGCGGATATAATCTTCGGCTCGGGACCCGAAAGGTTTCCCCGGCGTTGCAAGAATAGACTGTTCTTTCAGCAGGTACTGAACAAAACTTTCGCCGTTAAAACCTGAGGGGACTTTTATCCACCCGAAAATGCCGCCCTGAATCGGCTCTATTGGGATATTTAAATCCAGCAACGCTTTATTAATAAAATTTTTACGCTTTTTGAATATTTCATTCTGTTCAGGAATCAAAGTATCTGCATTGTCGAGCGCCGCTGTTGCCGCGTCCTGAGTAACACCGAAAACCCCTGCATTCGTATGATCCTGAAACTTATTAATACTTTCTATCATCTCTTTATTCCCGGCTGCAAAACCGATTCTGTAGCCGGACATATTAAATCCTTTCGACAGCGAATAAATTTCCATCGATACTTCAAAGTCCGGATCACTTTGTAAAATGCTCGGGTGAAGACCGTCATAGCCGAAAGCAGCATATGCAAAATCATGAACAATCTGTGTTTTTGTGCCTTTGAACCGTTTAATCACATCATCAAAAAATGATTTATCTGCGGCTGCCCCGAGCGGATTGGATGGATAGTTTAAGTAAATAAGGTCCGTTTCTTTAAGTTCTGCTTCGAGCGAATCAAAGTCAGGAAGATAATTGTTTTCTCTAAGGAGCGGCATATCGATCAGCCTTGCCTGCGAGAGTTCCACAGCAGTAATATAATCTGCGTAACCGGGATTCGGCAGCATCACGCCTGCACCGGGATTGATATGAGCGAGCGGAAAGTTAACCAGTGCATTTTTCGTGCCGAACAAGATGGCTATATTTTCATCTTCAAGGTCTACATCGTAAGTTCTTTTATAAAATCGCTTTATGCTGTCTTTTAGTTCCGGCTTGCCGCGAAATGCGCCGTATTTTTGATTTTCTACTTTATCAACAGCTTCTTTAACTGCATCGGTAATGACTTCAGGCGTCTGTCCATCGGGAATACCGACTGCAAGATTTAAGAGCGGCTTATCGCCGACTTCGAGCTCTGCATTCATCATACTGCTGAAATAGCTGGGACTTAATGATTTTAAAAGTTCGCTTGCCATTTATTCATCCTCCTCCGGTTTGTCGAATCCTTTAAAGTCAGCATCAATCACTTCGTTAAATTCCTCCGACCCTACAGCCTTGATTAAATCTTCTTCCAGTTTCGTTCCGGCATCATCGCCGTTAATTACAATTTGATTTCTAAAGTATTCATTCATGTTTTCAAGGGCAAGGGCATCGGAAAGCTTCATATCACTTGCGAGCGCAAAGTTGCCCGGGACAAGCGACAGGCCGATTTGGTCAACGCTTCTCGGCAGCTGGCCGGCGTCCTGATAAATAAACTCGAGATTTTTTTTATTATTTATAATGTCTGCTTCATCGATAGCAAACATATCTGCGTCGTCACTGATGGTAATCAGCCCCGCGTCCTGCAGTGTTAAAAAACCGCGGCTGGAGTTGACCGGATCTAAAGGCAATGCTACTTCACTGCCGGAAGCAATATCTTCCAGCGAACTGAATTCACTGCTGTAAAGCCCCATAGGTGCCGTCGGCACCTGAATGATATTTTTTAAATCAGCATCATTTTCTTCATTATAACTGTCCATGAACAGGACGTTCTGAAAGAGATTGGCATCGAGGTCGCCATTTGAAAGCGCGTTATTCGGCTGAATATAATCGCTGTATTCAACGATTTCGACCGTATAACTGTTCTCTTCCAAGACGGGTTTTAAGGCAAAAGATGCCATATCTGCAAATGGTCCGCTCGATGCACCAATGGTAATCACTTCACCCTCGTCTTCATACAGAAGAATGCTAGTGCCTATAATAACGGCTAAAGTGCCAATTAAAAATATTATAATTCCGCGCATTATTTCTCCTCCGTTCTGTTAGAGATAAAGTCTCCAGCCCACTGGACAATCTGCACGATAACAACGAGGACGACTACTGTCACAATCATCGTCAGCGTGTCGTAGCGGTAATAGCCGTAACGGATTGCAAGGTCACCGACCCCGCCTCCGCCTACGACACCCGCAGTTGCACTGAAGGCGATAATTGAAATTATCGTCAGTGTGATAGCCTGCGCGATGCTTTTCTTGGCTTCCGGCAGCAGCACATCCGTAACGATTAAATAAAGCGGGGCACCGCCTGCAATACTCGCTTCGATCACACCGTCTTTTACACTGTTAAAACTGGATTCAACGAGACGTGCAAACAGCGGCACTGCTGCAATTGACAGAGCAACACTTGCAAAAACCGGACCGTGTGAAGCATTAACGAGCCAGGTCGCAAACGGCATAATCGCCACAATCAGAATAATAAAAGGAAACGACCTGATAATATTCACAAACCATCCGAGCACGCTGTTTAAAGGTTTAATTTTAAACAGCAGCGGATGCTGCGTAATGTAAAGCAGAATACCGAGCGGCAGTCCGATTAACACTGCAAAAAATATTGAAATAGAAACCATCAGCGCTGTCTCGAGCAAAGCACGGTACAGCAATGGCCAAAGCTGGCTGAAATTATCCAATGTAACCCACCCTTTCGATTCCCGGTGTTTTATCGATATGTGTTTTAAGACGTTCTATTTCCTGAGCATTTCCGGATACTTGGAACATTAAAAAACCGAGCGGTTTTTCTTTAATATATTCAATTCTTCCGTTGAGAATGCTTATATTCAAATCAAAATTCCTGTACAGCTGATTTAAATAATTCTCCTCGGCGTTTTCACTTAAAAATTGAATGGTAATAACTTGATTATCCGGCGTTTCTTTAATTTGCGGCGGGGTTTCAAAGTTATATATCTCCTGAACGAAATCTTTCGTAATTTTTTCTTTAGGATGACTGAACACGCTGTATGTTTCGCCGCTTTCAATAATTTCACCGCCGGACATTACGCCTACACGGTCTGCAATTTCTTTAATAACTTCCATTTCGTGAGTAATAATCACAATGGTAATACCGAGAGTTTTGTTAATATTTTTCAGCAGGTTTAAAATACTTTTCGTCGTATCCGGATCAAGCGCACTCGTCGCTTCGTCACATAAGAGAATATCCGGGTTATTGGCAAGTGCTCTAGCGATACCGACACGCTGTTTTTGCCCGCCGCTTAAATTTGATGCATTGATAGATGATTTATCGTTTAAACCAACGAGTTTCAGTAACTCTTCAATTCTTGCTGGCACATCTTTTTTACTGTATTTGCTTGCTTTCAGTACAAATTCTATATTTTCATACACTGTCTTTGACTCGATTAAGTTAAACTGCTGGAAAATCATGCCGATTTTCTGCCGGCGAATCCTGAGAGCCTTTGGTGTCAGTTCGGTAAGATTGTCTTCTCCAACGATGACAGAACCTGCCGAAGGTTTCTCAAGCAGATTAATCAGTCTTAAAAGAGTACTTTTCCCGGCCCCGGAATAGCCGATTAAGCCGTAAATTTCACCGGTTTCGACCTTCAGGGATGTCGGTTTTAATGCCTCAACACTTCTACCCTTTAAATGATACGTTTTTGAAACGTTATTCAGCTGTATGCTCATGTATTCCCTCCTCTATGTAATAAAAAAGCCATTTATCTAAATAGACAAATGGCGATGTGTGATTATCTTCCAAGCCTCTGCCTGCAGGAATTAGCACAGTACTTAAAAGCCTGCTGCTGAGACTTCACAGGGCCTGATCCCTCCGTCTCTCTGGATAATTTCTTATTTAATTGTATTTCATACTAGTCTAACCAGAATTAATTGTCAAACAATTTTTAATAATTTCTAATCAGCCTGCTGAAACAGTACCTTTATATGTAAACCTGCCGCGGCAGTGTCTGCATATATACCTTTTATTGTAGCCTTTGACCCTTTTCGTAAACTGGTAGCTGCATTTTCTGCACTCATATAAATAGGCCTGTCCCTTGTATTTATAGCTCCGGGTTTTAGCAATGCCGAGGTGTTCCAGCGTCTCCGTAAATTCGCGATCCGAATCTCTGTAAGGTTTTTTTAATGTGTAGAGTGCATAATGAACGCATTCATGATACAGCACATCGAGAATGATTTCCCTGGAGTTATTAACGAGAAAAGTGTGGGACATAACAATTTCTTTCGAAACAACCTGCTGCTTCTGATATTTTATTTGAAACGCGCCGAGCTTAGATTTCATTCTTTTTGATATTCTAATTGGAATTTCGAGTGTGAGTCCGAAATTTTCAGCGAGAAATTTACGGGCATAGCTGTGCAATTCATCACTGTTCATAATATGTTCACCTTCTTAGTGTTTAAATAGCCTTAAAAAAGGCAACAAAAAAAGGGAGATCAAAAGTCTCCCTAACAGATAAATAATATAATATGATATCTAGGCCAAAGGCACTATCGAAGAACGACTTAGTTAATGATATGAAGAGTATAGCTTTAACTTTTGTTTGTGCGTTCTGTTATGTATTTCTTAATATATTCTCATTATATTTTAATGTTCAGAACTTTTCAAGCCCATGAGCGAATTTCTTTTACTTTGTAACGTGTTTGTAATAAACACAGTAATATTTCCATATAATTTTCTCTCTTTAGTGTAATTATCGACTATTATCTTTAAAATAGCAAACTATTAACTGAAATATATGCGGAAATGTTTCAATTTAATTTTCGGCAGCTGCAAGGATAATATGCATATCCACCGTAATTTCTTTATTTCCCTTATCCGCAAATCTTTCTATCTGCGCTGTATCTGCATGCCAGCCGAGCGGTGTCATGGAGATTAAATCTTTCAGTGCAGCAGCGTCAAGAAATTTCGTATAAGTTATCCGTTCTTCTTTCACAAGCTTAACATTCTTCTTCATTAATTCAAGTGTATCATTGTTTTCATATTCTTTCCCGTCTGTACCGCTGAACAATTCCCTGCGGAGTTCTTTTAAATAAGCGCTGCCCGGGATTACTTTTATAATTATACCGTCTGCAGCTAAAATTCTTTTAAATTCAGAGTAATTTGCAGGCGATAAAAAATTCAGTATAAATTTGCAGGACTTGTCACTAAGCGGCGGGTTCGCAAGATCTCCAACAATCCACAATGGATTTCCGTAATTTTTCGCCGCCATTAAGATACCCTCTTTTGAAATGTCCAGGCCGATACCCGTCAATGTTTCTGTATTTACTTTATCAAGTATCGTCTGCAAATGAGACCCTTCGCCGGAACCCGCATCAAACAGCAGCGAATCTTCTGCTGAATGGTTTATTATTATATCTGCAATTTTATCGTGTACCGGTTCATATAATTTTTCATCACAGATTATTTTTTGACGTGCCTCAAATAATGCATCATCATACTGAGTATCCACAGGTTTTTTAAGAATATTTACATAACCCTGCTTGGCGAAATCAAAAGTGTGATTATTGACGCAGACCAGACTTTTCAGCTCTCTCACTTCCACAGGTTCATGACAAAGCGGACATCTTAATTTTCTGCTTATATTTTGTGCAGTCATTGCACTCTTTTCTCTTTTTTTCATTTAAAATCCCTGCCTGAACTTATATTAAAATAAAAATATTACTACGCCGACTGTGAAGAAGACCAGACCGATAATCGCGGGAATAGACGCCGCTACTGTCTGTATCTTTGTGCCGCCGATTAAACAGCGCTTTGGTTTTTCCGGGTCGTACAAGACAATCAGTTCATATCCTATCGGGTAACCATTGTTAATCGACCCGTGAGCGGTCACATTTTTCTTTCTTCTGTAAATGACGCCGCCTGCTTCATATTCAATAACCGGATAAAGGTTATTATCGCTGCCCTGCACTTTATCGACAACCTTCCCTGTCGTTTCTGCTGTACATTTTCGTTTTTTTACTGCGACTCCGAAAACATAAATTATCAGTGATATTAAAATCATAAAAAGTCCTACGGACCCGAAAATCACAGTTAAAATCTGCTGGTCTGACATAACGACACTCCTGTTGAATTTCCATTATAGTTTCAAGGAATAATTATATCACAGGATAATGTTAAGGATTGTAAAAATAAATGCAGCTGTTTAAAATACATGTTATCTTTTACATAAGACTACATACCTAGGAGAAATTAATGAACAAACTCAGAATATTGTTAGAAATATTTTTGGTATCGACTAGACTCGGATTGACATCCTTTGGCGGTCCGACAGCTCATCTCGGTTATTTTCATGCTGAATATGTTGAAAGAAAAAAGTGGATGAGTGAAAAAAGCTATGCGGATTTAGTGGCACTTTCACAATTCCTGCCGGGACCTGCATCGAGCCAGGTCGGTATCGGTGTCGGCGTAATGCGAGGCGGTGTACTCGGCGGGCTGACATCATTTATCGGTTTTACCCTGCCCTCTGTTATAGTATTGATGATTTTTGCTTCCCTGATGACAACTTTCGATATCAGCGAAGCAGGCTGGATACACGGTTTGAAAATTGTTGCCGTTGTTATCGTACTCCACGCCATTCTGGGAATGAGTAAAAATCTCACACCGGATATAGAAAGAAAAGTAATCGCACTCTTTGCACTGGTCGCGACTCTGCTCTTTCAATCGGTGTTTACACAAGTCGGTGTCATTCTGATTGCAGGGGTCATCGGTTTTATTCTTTTTAAAAATCATGAAGCAGATGATAATAAAAAAGCGGCGACTTTCCCTATCAGGAAAAGTTTTTCCGCTGTCTGTTTAGCACTATTTTTCGTACTGCTATTTGCGCTGCCGGCCTTCCGTGAGCTGACAGGCTCTTACTGGATCGCAGTAGTAGACAGTTTCTACCGGTCAGGCTCGCTTGTATTCGGTGGTGGACATGTTGTACTTCCGCTTTTAGAGCAGGAACTCGTTCCAATGGGATGGATTTCTGCAGAAGAATTTCTTGCAGGCTATGGTGCAACGCAGGCTGTACCTGGCCCATTATTCACTTTCGCCGCTTATCTCGGAACAGTAATGAACGGCTGGATTGGCGGACTTGTTGCAACTGCGGCAATCTTCCTTCCCGCTTTCCTCTTAATATTAGGAGCCTTGCCCTTCTGGGATATGCTCCGTAATAACGAAAAAGTTAAAGGCGCAGTTATGGGCGTTAACGCTGCAGTAATTGGAATTTTAATTTCGGCACTTTACACACCAATCTGGACAAGTTCTATACTCGAGCCGGTTCACTTCGCATTGGCAGCAATCCTCTTCGTGATGCTGGTCTACTTCAAACTTCCGCCGTGGGTTATTGTAGTAACCGGCGCTATCGGCGGAATGCTGATCGGATTACTGTAAACATTAATCAAAGCAGCTGCATATTATGCGGCTGCTTTTTATATATGCTGGTTGATTGAAAGAAAGTAGGATTGGAGCAGCCTACGGACGTTGTCAATTTAACAACGTACTTACAAGTCGCTTCATGTACTTTGTCAATTCAACAACGTACTTACCCTATTATCTTCTCCGCACCATCCACAATTTCTTCTACTATTTCAGCTGCCGGCTGCTCCTTTACAACGGGACGCAGGTTCTGTCCTGCCCAGAGTGACATATACTCGCTGTCACTATATACAGCTGCGGCGCTTCTGACACTTTTCGTTGCAGAGTTCTGATACGGATATGGCAGCGGCTCTGCAGTAAAGTTTTTTATAAATTTGTTAATTATACCGCGGGCAGGCCGCCCTGAAAATGCTCTTGTAATCACTGTGTCTTCTTCCCGGCTCTCGAATATTTTTTCTTTATAAGCTCTGTGAATACCCGCTTCTTCACTCGATAAAAATCGTGTGCCTATCTGAACACCTGCAGCCCCGAGAACAAGTGCAGCTGCGAGGCTTCTGCTGTCATTAACTCCACCTGCTGCAGCTACGGGGATATTCACTTTATCTCTGACCTGAGGGACTAAAGAAAATGTCCCGATATCTGCTCCATTTTCATGACGGGTTAAATCAAAAGTTCCTCTGTGACCGCCTGCATCTGAGCCCTGAGCAACAATAATATCTGCACCGCTCTTTTCGGCAAGTACAGCTTCTTCAACTGTCGTTATCATCGCCGTAATTTTCATGCCTGCGTCTTTAGCTTCTTTTACTTTATCTTCCGAGAGGAGACCGAAAGCTGTACTGATTACCGGTACTTTTTCTTCTATTAATATTCTAAACTGCTCATTAAAATAATCAGTTGTATTAAACTGAATATCCGCTTCGCTCACATCAAGATCCTTGCCAATTTTAAGCAGTTCAGTCATCACTGCTTCTTTCTTTTCAGCATCCAGGTCTGCAGAATTGTCCACACAAAATAAATTCACAGCAAACGGTTTATCTGTTAATTTTCTAATATCGTTAATTGCCTGCCTGATATCTTCCGGCTTCATATATGCAGCTCCCAGTGTGCCGAGACCGCCAGCCTTGCTCACTTCCGCAATCAGTTCCGGCGTTGTTGCTCCCCCAGCCATTCCCGCCTGGATAATTGGATATTTAATATTTAAAACATCACAGATTTCAGTTTTTAAATTAATCATTCTACCGCCCCTATCTGTAAATTGATTTATAACAATCGTAACTTAATACACAGAAGCTCAATGGCAGATATTATTCCGGTGTTTTCGAGGAATTCATGCCTGTCACAATGTCCATAATATTATAATCGACAATCCGCGGATATTTGCCGTCAAGAGCTGCAATTTCTTCCATATCAGCTTTATCAAGTGAAAAATCATGAACATCAAGATTTTCTTCCATGCGTTCTTTGCGAACCGATTTTGGAATAATGATAATCCCCTGCTCAAGATGCCATCTTAAAATAACCTGAGCAACAGTCTTATTATATTTATCCGCGATTTTCTTCAACATTTCATCTTTTAGAATATCATGTTTCGCTTCAGCGAGCGGTCCCCATGATTCAACTTTCACTCCGTACTCTTGCATTACTTTTTGAGCTTCTTTTTGTTGCAGGAAAGGATGAAGCTCAATCTGATTTACTGCCGGAACGACTTCATTATTAATTATTAAATCTACGAGACGTGTTGAATCAAAGTTCGACACACCGATTGCTTTAATTTTACCTTCTTTATAAAGTTCTTCCATAGCACGCCATGAGCCGTAATAATCTCCGAGCGGCTGATGTATTAAATACAAATCAAGGTAGTCTGTTCCTAACTTGTCCAAAGTTTTTTCAAATGCTTTTTTAGCTTTGTCGTATCCCTGGTCGGCAACCCACAGCTTGCTAGTCAGGAAAATTTCTTCACGGACTACTCCGCTCTTTTTAATTGCCTTACCAACGCCTTCTTCATTACCGTAGGTCGCTGCAGTATCTAGGCTGCGGTAACCGGTCTCAAGTGCATCGAGCACACAGCGTTCTGTTTCTTTCGGGTCAACTTGGAAAACACCGTAGCCTTCAATCGGCATTTTTAAACCATTGTTAAGTTCTGCGTACTGCATATAAATTCCTCCGCTTTAAAATATAATTTAAATCCTCTTCGTTTTTATTATACATATATATTTTTGAACTTAACAGACTGCATTTCCACTGTTCTGCCAGTTATACTGTTAGTTATCAATTAAATAATGAGAGGTGCATGCAGCAATGAAGGATAATAAAGATATCTTAGATCAAGGTCCATTTTTTCACGGTACAAAAGCAGCATTAAATATTGGGGAGTTTCTGGAACCTGATTACAGGTCTAATTTCCAGAACAAAAAATCTAATTATATTTATTTCACTGCAACATTAGAAGCTGCTAAATGGGGAGCTGAATTGGCGTTATCTGACCATAAAGAAAGAATTTACATCGTAGAACCGACAGGTGAATTTGAAAATGATCCGAATTTGACAGATAAAAGATTTCCCGGCAACCCGACCCGTTCTTACCGGTCACGTTTTCCGCTTAAGATAGTTGCAGAGCTGGGTTCATGGGAGAGGCATACAGAAGAACAGATTAATCATATGCTGTCTTCACTGGAAGAACTGGCTAAGCAGGGCAAAAATATTATATACGATTAATTATTCATTTTCTTCTGATCATGAGTCCGAACATTGCTGACAGGTTTTATCATCTGCTCTACAGGGAAATAAAGAATATTTACACTGATAAAATCTATCAGGAGGGTTTTCATGTCTCATGCGATTTTAACCATTTTCATCTTGTTTTTCCTTTTTCAAATCGGGGTTTTCGCAAAGAAGAAAGGCGAGATGAAAGATACTCATAACTTTGCGCTGCAATGGCCGCTTTACCTTTATATCTTTACCGTTATGATTTCCTTGACTTTAATCTTTGCTGTCATTTACTATATTATGTCATTTTCTTCGCCGATACTAATTGACAGCAATCAGGGGTCTGTGATGAAGGATCATAACTTTGCTGAAATGATTTACTACAGCGGAGTAACTCTCCTGTCTATTGGGTACGGAGACTTGAATCCCATCGGCCCGATTCGTTACATCTCGCTCTTTGAAGGCTTTCTCGGCATCGTTATGCCTACTGTCATATTTATCAGCGAAATTACTAATAAGCATAAGGGAGACTGACTGCCAGTTCCCTTATGCTTATTTATAAAATTATATTTTCACCAGTCCGAGGCATAATATAAGCTGTACTTTTTATAATCGATAAACTTCGCATGATAGAAATCCATAGCTGCCTGATTGATATAAGAATGGTACAGTCTGTCATACTCATAACTGCCGAAAAATGGCCCCGGATATGACGGCAGCAGCAAGTTGGCTTTTTCAGGAGAATAGCGGATTTCATTCAGCCTGAGATATAAATCTGAAATAATATTTTCTTTTAAGAGAATTTTCCCCGGGTTTGAAATATTATAATTTTGTTCAAAGTATCCCTGCAGCGCATTAAATTTTCTGTAGTAGCTGTACTCTATAATTTCTCCTGTCTCAATATCTTCCAGCAGTAAATACATATCCAGTCCCATACTAAGCCCCCATTATATATAATTCATTTCTTTCAGAGAAACATACTTGCCGTCACCGATAATAATATGATCCAGAAAATCCACTCCTATCAAATCACCGCATTCACGCAGTCTTTTTGTGACTTCGATATCTTCTTCTGACGGTGTCGGGTCTCCGCTCGGATGATTATGGACACAGACAAAAGCTGCAGCGCTGCGTTTGACAGCTTCCCGAAATATTTCCCGCGGATGCACAATACTTGTGTTCAGCGAACCGATGAACAAGGTTTTTTCTTCTATGACCATATTTTTGGTCGTTAAATACAGCACGATAAAATGTTCCTGATTGTAATACCTGATTTTCTCCATCAATATATCCGTCACGTCTTTCGGAGACCGGATATACTTATCTTCTTCCCTCGAATGGGTATGCATTCTGACAGCGAGTTCTATAAAAGCAAGTATAGTAACAGCTTTCGCCCTGCCGATGCCGTTAATAGCAGTCAGCTCTTCATAAGTTACATCTCTCAGTTCTCTGATGGACTGCAAATTCTTTAATATTTTACTCGCTAAGCTGATGCTTGATTCATTCCGGTTACCTGTGTTGATTAATATGGCCAACAGTTCCTGATTCGTTAATTTATCCGGGCCGTAATTAATTAAACGTTCCCGGGGTTTATCGGAATCATGCATTTCTCTTATAAGCAGTTCTCCAGTCATTAAAATCCTCCATAGTATATATCGATAAAATCAGCGTACAGATAAAATGTCGTGATTAAGCTTGCAGCGATGAAGGGGACTAAGGGCACCTTAGTAATACGCGAAGTCTGAAACAAATCCAGAATGATAATCGAAATTCCGCCGATTATATATGTGAATAAAAAGGTGAAGATAAAAAAATCAAAGGGTGTTATTACTGCCAGTACGGAAAGCAGCTGAATATCGCCGTAGCCGATTTTTTCCTTAAACAGCATATAGAAAATATGGAGGATCACCACGGTTAAAAGATCAATCCGTACATCCATATATTCAAAACCGGTTAAATATAAGCCGGAAACGAAAAGCAGCATCAGCATATGAACGGGAATAAGGAGCGTATCAAAATCGTAAATTGACAGAGGAATAAGTATGCTGACGAGCAGATAATACAGCAGCATATTATCGTAACTGAGCGGTACGATAAGCGGCATTACAAACAGGAAAATCGTCAGCACTTCCACTATTAAATAATTCAAGGCAACAGGTTTACTGCAATGACTGCAGCGTCCGCGATTTTTTAAATAGCTGATAACCGGAATCAAGTCAGTGACTTTTAAATTTTTTAAACACGAATCACAACGGCTTCTTCTCGTTAAAAAGGAAATACTGTCCGACTGAGTCAATGCGTAAAGGAAAGAGGCGACCAGGCCGCCCGCAATGATAATTAGAGACATATTTAACCTCCAGCTCGTGATAAGCTCAATATAAGCTGCAGCTAAGTTGTTGTAAAATCGCATAAATTTAAAATTTGTATGTATATCTGGACAGTTTTTTCAAGATTGCACCGAAATCAGATTATTAATGGAAAACTGACTGACAAAAGCATGATTTTCGCAGAAATAGAAAAAATCCGTAATCTAAATGAATAGATTACGGAAGTTCCGCTTAACACGCTTTTATATTTTACTCGTAAATACCTTCCGGTACTGTGATACCCTCATCATCATATTCACCATAATCTTCGAGGTCTGATGATACTTCAATATGCAGTTTCTCACCTTCCACTAAGCCTGGTGCAGTTGAAACATAGGCAACATGTGACAGTTCATTCGTTTCTTTATCCACGATACCGACTACAGCATTTTGCTGCTCCGATAATTCAGCATTGGTAAACTCTACGCTGAACAGTCTGCCGAATGTATCATGCAAGACATTTTCAGATCCGATGTTATGAAGATAATAATTCTCATCATCTTCTGAGATATTGATTACATCAGCACTTTCCATAAAGGCGTCATGCAGGTTGGAATACGAACCGTAATAGATTTCTTCTGCTTCAGCCTGTCCTCCGTAATCATTCCACATGCCGTTTTCATACACAAACAGTGAGTCAGGATCAGCATAAGCGTAAGGAACAATCGAACTCGTCGCAGGATCGAACATGCCTGAGAATACTTCAAATTCATCCCCTTCATCTATTTCCGCTGTCAGACCAACCATATCACTATCCGCAGGAAGGTCAGAATTTCCGACGAAAACGTTAATTACCATAAATGTTTCTGCATAGTAAGTCGCCACATCTTCTTTTGGCATGAGCACTTCTTCAATTGCTGCATCTGATTCGGATGCGTTCGCCAGCTGTTCGCCGATACCTGAGTTCAATTCAAACATCGAAGTCATTTCAGTACCATCAAGTCCTGTCAAAGATTCTTCAGAGACATCAAAATTAATATCTCTTGATTCCGATTCAGCACTGTCACTAGCAGCGTTATCTACCGAAGATGAGCTTTCAGATGAATCATCTTCCTCCATGCCATCTTCACTGTCGCTCTCTGAATCATCAGTTTCAGTACTCGACTCTTCATCTTCCGCTTCATCATCTCTGTCAGTGTCTTCTCTTGCTCTGTCTTCACCAGTTGTATCTTCTGTCTCATCCGTTGATTCATCATCTGATGTATCTTCGCCGGAATCGGTGCCTTCTGTATCAGTTTCAGCTTCTTCACCGGAGCCTGTACCTTCCTTGTCTTCTACAGAATTATCCTCGGCATCCTCTTCTGTGCCCTCACTTGGTGCAGTGTTTTCTTCCGCGGGCTCTTCCGTGTCACTGGTTCCGCAGCCTGCTAAAAATAAGAAGCCTGCAAATAACAGCATTAAATATCTGATAAATATCCACTCCTTAAAAGTAAGTATATAGTTCATTATAATTTTTACTTTCCCTCAAAATTTCTGAATAAACGGAAAACGGAAAAATAAAGACATAAAATCGTCACAACTTATATTTTCTTTAAATTTCTGAATACATAAAATAATTTGTCATTATATTTCCCCAGTGATAAACTATGTTCATATATAAAAAGGGGGATTCACAATGAGTTTAAAAGAAAAGCTTTTCAGTAAACTGGAGTCGAAAGAACAGCAGATGATTGAAACGAGAAGGCATCTTCATGCCAACCCGGAACTTTCATTTAAAGAAGAAAACACAGCGAAGTTTATCGAGGACTTTTATAAAGATAAGGATGTTAAAGTTACTGCAAATGTTGGAAACGGTTACGGCATTATCGTTGAAATCAGCGGCAAGTCACCTGGCAAAACCATCGGTCTCCGCGCCGACTTTGATGCACTGCCGATTCAGGAAGAAGCAGATGTTCCGTTCAAGTCTAAAAATGACGGAGTTATGCACGCCTGCGGACACGACGTACATACCGCTTACCTGCTCCACCTCGGAGAAGCGCTGATTGAATTAAAAGATGAATGGAACGGCACGATAAAACTCATTCATCAGCATGCTGAAGAAGTGCCGCCAGGCGGTGCGAAAAGCATTGTCGAATCAGGCATACTCGATGATCTTGACGAAGTATACGGCATTCATATTTTCCCTATGCTCAATGTTGGAGAGATCGGTCTGATATCCGGCAATTCAATGGCAGGCCGTTCTAATTTTGATTTAACTATCCAAGGTTCCGGCGGACACGGTGCAATGCCGCATACGACACACGATGCTCTAGTTGCGGGAGCTTACTTTGTTGCTGAAGCGCAGACTATCGTTTCCCGCCGCATGGATCCGATGGACTCAGTAGTAGTATCCGTTACTGCATTCGATGCACCGGGCGGCTATAACGTTATCCAGGACAAAGTGACCCTCCGCGGGACTGTTCGTTATCTTAATGAAGAAAATAAGGTGCCTGCATACGAAGCGATGAAGAAAATTGCTGCCGGTATTGAAAGCTCATTTGATGTTGAATGCGACCTGGATTATGTTTACGACTATCCGGTAGCCTACAACCACCCTGAGGAGACACAATATGTGGAAGATATTTTATCAGAAAGTGTCGGTTCTTATATTACTGAGATTACACATCCGAAACCTTCCAGCGGATCTGAAGACTTTGCATATTACACTCAAAAAACACCTGGAACTTTCATCCACGTAGGATCGAAACCTGACGGTGTGGAAAATCCATATCCAAACCATCACCCTAAATTTGAAGTTCATGAAGATTCGCTTTTAATCAGTGCGAAAACTTTAGGAGATGTGGTTTTAGGACGCCTTGAAAGTTAATGTAATTTAAAAACAGAAAGATAAATAAAGGGGTTTGATTACATGTCAGGTATGGATTTTGCCAACTCCCCTGTCGTCTGGATATTTGCTTCCGCGATAGTGGCCTTGGTTATTTTTCAGGCAGTAAAGTTTTTATCATTATCAAAAAAAGCAGCAAGAGATGTGGGCATCAGCGAAACGGATATTAAACGTGCAGTGAAAACCGGCAGTATTACTGCGATTGGACCATCAATCGGTATTATCATCGTAGCGGTATCGCTGATTTCCTTAATCGGCAATCCGCTGACTATGATGAGAATCGGTGTTATCGGATCTGCACCGATTGAAAGTATGGGTGCACAGCTGTCGGCACAATCTGCAGGAGCAGCTTTAGCGGGGGATGGTTTTACTCCTGAAATATTCAACCTCGTCGTCTGGACCTTGTGTATCGGCGGCGCCGGCTGGATGATTTTCACCTTCTTCGCTACACCGTACTTAAGTAAAATACAGACTAAATTAACAGCTAAACCAAAAGGTGAATACTTAATGGGCATAGTTGCGAGCGGTGCAATGATTGCAGTTTTCGGATCGTTAACCGGCGCTGAAATGATAAAAGGCGCACCTTATATTTTCACGGCAATAGTGGCTGTAATTTCGTCACTTACATTTAATTATATAGCAAACAAAAAAGGAATTAACTGGCTGAAAGAATGGTCACTAGGATTTTCAATACTGATCAGTCTGATTGCAGTTTATTTCTTTATATAAAACGGAGGGGTTTTTATGCAGGAATTTAGAGCAGCCTCTCATAAATGGGGCCGTATTACTTTAGGACTGGCAATATTAATATCATTTGCAATGCCTTTATACATTTCGTTTGTTATGGGATTCCATCCCGGATTCTCATTAATTCTTAACAGCTTTCTCGCTTATGCAGCAGTTGTTGCAATCGTCTGGTTTTTAGAACCGATTATGTACTTCCCTGTACTCGGAGTATCCGGTACATATGTTGCATTTTTTACCGGCAACATCTCAAACATGTGCCTGCCTGCAGTCGCATCATGCCAGGAAGCAGTCGGAGTCAAGGCGGGAACTGACGAAGGTGAAATCATTGGAACACTTGGCATCAGTGCAGCATCACTGGTCAACAAAATTATACTGATACCGGTTATCCTTGCCGGACTGTGGCTGTTAACAATTATTCCGGAAAGTGTTCAGGAAGTATTTCCGTTCGTTCTGCCGGCAATCTTTGGCGCAGTACTCGCACAATTTGCAGGTAAGTTTCCGGTATACGGTGTACTTGCACTTGGTGTCGGAATACTTGTAAACATGTCAGCACTACCGCTGTTTTCTAAGAATATCTTATGTATCGTGATTTTAATTGTAATCATGCTAACTGTGAATAAGATGAAAAATAAAGAAGCTGCAGCCTAATATTTTGATTGATGACCTGGAAACTTACGTTTCCGGGTCTTTTTTGTATTGATTGCTGTTTTGGGGGACAACGGCGATGTGGTGTTGTCCTTTAACAGACCTTCGGGGACAACGGGGATATGGTGCTGTCCTTTAATGAGGCTTCCGGGACAACGGGGATATGGTGTTGTCCTTTAACAGACCTTCCGGGACAACGGGGATGTGGTGTTGTCCTTTAACAGAGCTTCCGGGACAACGGCGATGTGGTGTTGTCCTTTAATGAGACTTTGGGGACAACAGGGATGTGGTGTTGTCCTTTAACAGACCTTCGGGGACAACGGGGATATGGTGTTGTCCTTTAACAGACCTTCGGGGACAACGGGGATATGGTGTTGTCCTTTAACCTCACCATCATTTCCACGAAAATAAAAGACGGCGCCTTAATAAAGGACACCGTCATAACCATAATTTTATTATCTTAGTCTGTTAATGACTGCTTCTGCAACAGCCTGTGATGATGCCGGATTCTGCCCTGTAACGAAATTGCCGCTTGAAACAACATGTTCTTCGCCGGCTGTCCCTTTAACAAAACCTGCACCGTTTTCCTCAAGTTTTGTCTGCAGCATAAACGGCATATCTTCTGATAAGTTTACGGAATCTTCTTCTTCATTTGTAAATGCTGTCAGTTTCACCCCGTCCACTAAATATTTACCATCTTTAGTTTTTGCATCGGCAAATGCTGCCGGTCCATGACATACTGCGCTGATAATTCTCCCATTATCCTTAAAGTATGCCATTATATTTTGAATGTCCGGTTCTCCCGGGAAGTCAAACATTGCCCCGTGACCGCCTGCTAAGAATATTGCGTCATAATTTTCATAAACAACATCTTTCATTCGTAATGTATTTTGAAGCAGCTTCGCTACTTCAGTAAAACTCTCATCCTCGTTGCCATTCTCGACTGAATTTGGATCAATTGGGACGCTTCCACCTTTAGGTGATGCTATATCGACTTTGAACCCCGCACCTTGAAATGCAATATACGGCTCTGCCGCTTCAGACAGCCATACACCAGTCGGTTTATTCTTGTTACCTGCAATTGTGTCAGCATTTGTAACCATAATTAATACAGATTTACTCATATTATTATCCACGCTCCTTTGTAATAATCTACCCTAAAGTATGATTTAATAATCAGATATGTATTTAATTTTATTTTCCTTACTTTTTAACTTTGATAATTTATTTTTTACAGGATTTATTTTAAATCTTGTATTAAGATCTGTTAAATCTTCAATGTATTTTATATATACTTCTTTATCACCATAATCATTGATATATATAATCTACACGAAATATATATAGTATTTTAATACTATAAAATACAGTCTATTCAAAAATGAATAGACTGGTTCAAAATTCATTATTTTTCGCCGCTCAACTTAACTAAAATTTTCGCCTGACTCTTATCGTTAATAAGCGTTTCGAACCCTTTATCCACAATGTCTTCAAGTTCAATATAGTCTGTAATAACTGGAAATGGATTGATTTGACCACTTTCTATCATTTTCACAGTGGCTTCGAAAATATCCGGCTCATACGCGAGGGTAGATGAAATTCTCACACCGCTTGATGTTAATAACATTGGATTAAATTCCATTGCTTTTTCAAAAATTGACACGATTGTGACCATGCCTCTTGCTCTCGTCACTTGTATTGCCTGATTTAAAGTAATCGGAACACCTGCGACTTCAAACGTTCTGTCTACGCCGTCCGGGTAATGTGCTTTAACAAATTCAATCGGATCTTGATTACCCGAGTTCACAGCGTAAGTTGCACCGACCTCTTTCGCTTTTTTTAATCTCGTATCGCTTAAATCGAAGACAATAATATCTTTCGCACCTGCTGCGCGTGCTGCAATGACTGTCAACAGTCCTATTGGTCCAGCGCCAAATACTGCGACCGAATCGCTGAACTGCATTTCAGATTCTCTAATTGCCTGTAGTGCAACTGCTGTCGGTTCTACCAGAGCGCCGAGTTCTAGTGAAGTATCGTCTTGTAACTTAACGATATTCTCTTTATCGACTACGACATAATCTGCAAACCCACCATCACTGCCTAAGCCGACAAATGTAAACCCTTTGTACATATCAATAAGTTTTTCTTTATGAACTTCACCTGTAATTAATGGATTAATCGTAACTTTATCTCCAACTTTTAGCCCATCGACATTAGCTCCTGCTTCTTCGATGACGCCCGAGAATTCATGCCCCATCGTCAGCGGTGCCTTTCTTCCAGTTAATGGAGATTCTTCATCTTTAGGAATAAAAATTGGCCCTGCATTGTACTCATGTAAATCACTGCCGCAAATACCCGCCCATGCAACTTTTATTTTTACCTGATTATCCGAAACTTTAGAAACGTCAACGTCCTCAACACGAATATCATGTGCATTGTGAAATACTGCTGCTCTCATATAAAATTACCTCCAGATAAATTTACTAACAATTCTATTTTTTCACAATTTATATTTTTTCAACTAAAGTAAATTATTAAAACCGCCTAACCTAAATAAAGAGTACAAAGTAAACGTGTTACTTCGTACTCGTCTATAAAAATATTTAATATTAATATAAATCAGTTCCAATTGACATTAGTTTGCTTTTTTTCATTTACAGATAATTGAAAAATATCTGGTCTAGAATAATGACCAACCCCATCAAAATCAAACGGTGCTTCTGGAATTCTAGCTAAATCAAGATCTGCGTATAAGATTTCTTCTTTACCTATAACTGGTTCAACAATAAATTCACCTAATGGGTTTACAATACAACTTCCACCAAGTGTAAGTTCATCTGGAATGAGAAGAGTACTGCGCACATTCAAAAAATATTATCCGTATATTGAACATACATTACACTATCCGACACTGACCAATAGCCCATTAGAGGGTATTAATAACAGTATCAAGACATTAAAACGTGTGGCTTTTGGCTATCGAAACTTTGCGCATTTTAGAGTTCGTATATTATTGATGACACGACTGTACCAACCGAAACCAAAAGCGCCTCACTCGCTTATCGCAAGTTAGGCTCTCAGATTTAATTGTTCATCAACCCTATTTGACGTAGAGCCAAAAGAAAAAAGAGCACCGGGCAGTCATTACAACGCCCGGCACTCTTCAAAAACTATTTATTTTTCTTCATAATTCTGTTCAATCAATTGCTCCACATCGGATACTAGTAAATAATACGATATCTAATAATTAATTAGTCTTACGTCTTGTGAAGTAAAGAATAGTTCCTCCAAGAAGTGCTAATAATGCAACAGGTAATATTATATTCGATGCTGATACACCGGTATCAGGAAGCATTTCTTTGTCATCACCTGTAATATTTTCTTCCTTCACAGTTGAAGAATTTGAATCTGTGATATTCTCATTATCAATATTAGTTTGACCACTATCATTGTTATTTACTGCCGCAGAATTTACATTATCTGTATTCTCTTTATACGTTACTACATACTCACTGAAACTATCTACATTGAAAATCACGTTACCTTCAATGAGTTCATATGGTAAATCAGTTAATGATTCACCAAGGTAATAAACGTTACTTACTTCTCCATTGACGGGTATAGAAACAGTGACACTGTTTTGAAGTTCATAGAAGTTACCATCTGCATCTACTAATTCAATATCATAACGATCATGAGGATTAGAAATACGATCTGATGCATTTAAAACTTGTACTCTTAACTGAAGCCCTTCAAGTTCATCATACTCACTTGAAACAGAAATTCCTGTACGTTCATCAATAAGAGTGGATAAATTATCATCACTTTCTGAAGACTGAGTAGCATCTTCTCCCGCTTCAGGTGTTGGTGTTTCTTCTAATGCCTCATCATTACTGTCGTCATCCGATACTTCACCGTTATCACTTGTCTCAGGTTCTGTTGGTTCTGGTGTTGCTGTCTCTTCTGACGATTCACCGTTATCACCTGTTTCTGGTTCTGTTGGTTCAGGCGTTGGCGTCTCTTCTGGTACTTCGCCATTATCATCTGTCTCAGGTTCTGTTGGTTCTGGTGTTATTTCTTCTGAATCACGTTCATTTACAAAAATATCTATAGCTAATAATGTCCCTCTAAATATACCAGTATTAGTCATTATAGAAGTTATTCCTCTAGAAACACTTACATTATCATAATAGTATACTCCCGGGTTAGATTGATCAAGTTGATATATTGCTGATTTAATTGAATCATCAATAGATTCATTATAAATGAAGGCCTGAGATTGTATAAGATCTGTACCATTATATATATTAATCTTTCTGTATGCATTTTCAATATTGATATCATCATAAATAGTGCCATTAGGAATTAATGACGGGCCTTCTTGATCAAAATCATTTAAAGATTCATTGATTACATATACAGTAATTTCACTTGTCGTTGTTGAAATGGAATTTCCATTTATTGTAGAAGTGCTAATTGATTTACTTGTTACTTCCTCATTATTGATTTCCATAGTTACATTTCGTTCAATATTTAGAGCTTCTATCCGGTCATTTAAACGTTGTGTATAGTTCTGACCAAGAATAGTAAACTTCGTATATTCTCGACCAGTGTCTAAATCAACTAGTTTAAAGTTATTTACGTAAGAAGGATCTGCTTCTTCTGATGGAAGCTCATCACTATCATCTTCACCAGGCTCATCGTCTGGTGACGGTGTTGGTTCTACTTGTGATGACTCATCCTCAGGAATTTCCTGTTCCCAGTTGTTTTCTTCATCAAGTTCTGGCTCAACTTCTGGTTCTGGTGTTGGTTCTGGCTCTGGTTCTGGCTCTACTGGAATTTCATAGTCCCCATCGTCACCCTCTTCTGGCACTGTTACTTCTTCATCGGGGTCTAATGTCCCGAAATTATCTTCGTTATCATCAATATCCCCAATTTGTGTATCTTCATCATCGAATCCAGTGTCCCCACCTTCTTCATAATCTGTTTCAGGTTCTGTTGGGAGTTCCACTGTATCATCTTCATCTGGGTCTACTACTTCACCGCCAGGATTACCTTCTGGTTTTGATGGTGGAATATTTGCCCCTACAGTTCTAATGTCTGATATAGATACTTCATACCCGATAAACTGGCTTGGTAATACTTCTCCACCCATTGATTCATTAATTGCGTAACCATCTGCATCCACTTCGTAGAAGTACTCGTATACCCCACCGTTATGAAGAATATAGTTATTTGGACTAGCTAGTACTGCCGATAACATCCCTCTGTAATGGTTTGCGTCTTCACCCGTATAGATTAGTGTACCATTTGAACTGTAAATTGCATCCTTATCATACCAATCTGGGAATTCTACAGTTCCGTTATCTACACTCGTATCTTCTCCGCCTACTTGTTGGTTTCCATCTACCCAATCATCTGTTTCTGATGCATATACAGAATCATCTAATGGTGCTAATAAAGATAATGTTAAGATGCTTGCCAGTGATACATTTAAAACCTTATTCTTCCGTTGCTTAGTCAATTACATGACCTCCTGAGTATAAATGAAAACTAGTTTCCGGAGTATATAAAATCCGGACTAAAAGTATGTACTTACTTATTATGTAATTAGTATATCTGTATTAGAAATATTTTACAATAGTATTTATATTCATATGTAAATATTCTGTAAAATAAAAAGCAATCCCATTAAGGATTACTTTTTATAACATATTTACTCTTCTGTTTCCCGTTCTACCAGTTTTTCCACATCGGATACTACTTCCGCCTGCGGGAATTTTGTATCGCCTGAATCTACACCGGAATAGTCTTTAATGATTGTACCGTCTGCATCAATCAGATAGAAAGCAGTACCGTGGGTGACCTGGTTGCTGCCTTTTGGCGGCGGTGCGACAATGGTTTTAAAGTTATCTTCTGCGAATCCTCTAATAAACTCATAGTCATATCCTGTAAGAAATTGCCATTCTGTATTTTCCGGTATATCATACCAGCCTGCGTATTCCGTTAATACTTCAGGTGTATCGACTTCAGGGTCAACAGAGAAGCTCATTACTCCATAGTTCTCGATGCCCTTTTCATCCAGTTCCTGTGTGACCTGAGTCATATTTTGAGTCATCGGCGGGCAGACAGTCGCACAGTTCGTAAAGATAAAGCTGAGGAGCCATACTTTACCATCCATATCTTCTCTAGTGAACGTTTCATCATTCTGATTCGTCACTTCGAAGTCCTGTACTTCATCACCGTACCGGCTCATCGGCTCTACTGCGCCTGCACTGCATGCTGATAAAAACATCAGTGAAGCCAAAACCGCGATTAACCACTTTTTCAAGTGTGTCCCCTCCTATATTTCATCTTACTACCAATGTTATCAAAAATTAAAAATTCTGTGCGTGAAAATTATGCACTTTTTATGACTAATCATTGTCTAGAGGGTCACAATTTTCGTCGTGCTCCGCTCATTATCCGGTTTCACATACAAGATATGCTCCATACGTTCTTTCAATTCTTCGACGTGGGAGATGATGCCGATTGTTTTTCCTGTTGTCTGCAGGTCAATCAAAGTAGATATCGCAACTTCCAGTGTTTCGTGGTCGAGTGTGCCGAATCCTTCATCGATCAGCATGGTATCCAGTGTAATTCCGCCGGATTCCTGCTGCAGTGTTTCATTTAAAGCAAGTGCCAGCACGAGTGAAGCCTGGAAAGTTTCTCCGCCGGACAGTGAATTAATATTGCGCGCCTGGTTATTGTAGTAATCAAAAACTTCTATATCAAGGCCGCTGTAACGGTTCACTTTTTTCATGCTCCGCTGCAGTTTATACCGGTGGTTCGTCATCGCAGTCAGTCTCACGTTGGCAAGTTCCAAAATACGCTCCAGATAATACGTGAGCACATACCGCTCAAGCGAAACCTTCTGTCCCTTTTTGCCCTGCACCGCTTCGACCAGTTCATTCAGCTGGCTGAATTCTTCATAGGATGCATTGAAAGTGCTGATTAGCTCTGCCAGATACTCTTTTGAATTGATGTTCTGATTTTTTCTTTCATTGACCGCCGCATAATATTCTCTCGCGGACTCGAGTGACTTTTCAGCTTCATTTATGGCCTTAATATCTTCCTCAGTACTGACTTTTTCTGTAGATTCCAATGTTTTCTTTAATTCTTCCAGACTCTTGTTAAGCGATAAATTTTCATCATCAAAAGTTTTTACTTTTTCTTTTTTCTCATCAATAGACTCATCGTTAATAATGCGGTGCAGTGTCTCTGTATCCGCATAACCATGCTGAGTCATAAATTTTTCAATTTTACTGTTAAACTTGGCTTCTGACAGAGCGGTCTTGTCAGCATCAGCTTCCAGGGATTTTACCTTTTGAGCAGTTAAATCACGCTGTTTAGTTAAATCATTAACAGTTTCTTTCAGCTGATTCAGATTTTCCTGAAACTCTTTTATATCTTCGCCTTCCTTGTTCATATAAGTTTTAAAAGCGCTGAAGTCCTTATAACCGGTCACTTCTTTAAATTCCTGCAGTTTTGCTGTCAGCTGATTGAGTGCGTTTTTCACTTCCTGGCTTCTCATCATCAAGGCATGCATATTTTCATTTTCACGAGCCAGTTCGTTATTCAGCTGTTCTTTCTGTTCAAGTTCGCTGTTTGTCTCAGCCAGCATTGATGCCGTTTTCTCTGTTTCTTCTTCTGCAGATTTCAGCTGCACTTCAAGCATATCCGCATCTTTTTGTTCTTTATCTTTTAATATTTCATCGATTACATCAATCCGCATAACGTGCTTTTGATTAATTTCTTCATAGTCAGTGATTTTTTCTGTTAAAGTATTCAGCTCCCGGCGGTCCTCTTTTGAAAACCCGCCTGATTCCGGCAGTTCAAGCACAGTCTGTTCACAGACTGGACATGCTTCGCCGAGCTCAAGGTGATTGATAAGATGATTGAGTGTCTGGACTGTTTCTTCGTCATAGTCGGCAAGACGGGTGTTAAAGACGCTTAAGTCTTTCTTCAGCCGGCTGATATCTCCATTATTTTCTTCGATATTTCTCTTTATCTGTGTGCGCTCGTCAATGAGTTTCCGGTCACTATGCGCTTCCTGCACCTCATTTTCAAGCTGCCTGCTTTTGCTGCGGAGTTCACTGTGCTGTTCCTGCAGTTCTGAAGCTTTTTTGTGTGTTGCTGTCAGCTTTCCAAGTTTCTTTTTAATATCTTCAATATAAGCTGAAAGTTTTTTAAGTTCTGCTTCTTTCTGCTCTGATTCTGCCGTCAGCGATGCGATTTCATCATCGAGTGTTTCATAGGAAGATGATAAAAAGGATTCGCGCTTATAATACTGCTGCTGCCTTTTATTCATATCCGGTATATTTTTTTCTGTCTCTTCAAGCTGGGCTGCACTGTTATTCAGTTTCTCTGACAGATGCGTTTCCTTTTTTGTTTCCGCAGCCAGGCTATCTTTAATTTCTCGGCCTGCCGTTTTAAGTTCCTGGTGACGCAGCAGTTCGTATTTAATTGATGAGACCGATTCAAAATCAGCGATTTCAGAACGCCACACATCGATTGATTCCGCCTGGCTCTGTAAAGTCTCCTTCGACTTGATTAACTCGTTCAGCTTAACAATTTGTTCATTGTGCTTCTCTTTTTTAAGTAATGTCTCCTGCTTTTGATCAAGCTCACTTTTAAACTTCTTGCCTTCTTCAGCCAGAGACTCAAGTTTTTTCTTATAACTGAAGATAACCCCGTCTGCATATTCCAAAGCTATATTGTAATTCGGAAATTCCTCCTGCTTTGTAATATCAATATCGTCAGTATGGATGTGTTTAACACATTCGTTAATTCTCATATCGAGCTTCGCCGCTTCAGCAGACTGTTCTTTCAGTTTATCTTTTAAATTCAGTTCAAAGTTTAAAAAACGTCCTGTCTGGAACAGAGTGCGCAGAATTTCCTGTTTGTCTGTACTCGATGACACGAGCAGCTCTTTAAATTCTCCCTGCGGCAGTATTAAAATTTTTCTGAACTGCGCCCGGTTCAGTTTCACTATTTCCTCTACTGCGTCTCTCACTTCATTCAGTTTACCTGCGAGAATATTCCCTTCTCCGTCGTACAGCACCGCTTTTGGTGGGGTGGCACTCTTATTACCCGGTTTATGATATTTGAGCGTCCGTTCCACTGTATATTCCTTGCCGCGCACATCGAAGGTAAGTTTAACCTCTGCCTGCTTATCGATGGGCGCAAATTGGCTGCGGAGGGACTCTTCATCCCGGCCGGCAGTCGATGCACTGCCGTACAAGGCGTATACAATCGCATCAAAGATCATCGTTTTACCGGAGCCGGTCCGCCCGCTGATTAAAAACAATTTATTGTTCAGGCTGCGAAAATTAATTTCTTCTGATTCAAACGGTCCGAAATATTCTACTTTTAAATTAATCAGTTTCATTATGTTCACCTGCAAAATATGACTTAAACATCGTTTTATCAAAAGCTGTTACAGTTCTGTCGAGAGTCGTTTCGATAAACGACTTATATATTTCCTCGTCGCTCGTCGTCGTCATATCAACGGTCTGAAGGTCTTTTGACCGGTCTTCGATTAACGGTTTTAATTCGAGTGTATTCGGATAAAGCATTTTAATTTTACTCATCGGTTCCGTTACATAGCTCATATTCGATAATTCAAACTTAAAATACGCATTGTTATCTTTAAAGGAAATCTCCCCGTTGACAACTGCTTCATAGTCTCCTGTATACACAACGACATCATGCCGGGGTTCCAGCGGAATAAAAGATACCTTTTCTTTGTCAGTATCAATAATTCTGCAGCCTTTCGGCTGCTTGTGTTCGGAAAATGAATATTTTAATAAAGATCCGCTGTAAAATGATTTTTCGCTGTCTACCGCAAAAGGATGATGCAGATGACCGAACAGTGCGTAATCGAACGCGCTGAATGTTTCTTCGCTGACCGCTTCACTCAACCCCATCGACAGCGGCCGTTCGGAATCACTGGCAACACTGTCCGATAAATACAGATGTCCGATAAGTATATTTATTTTTTCCTGGTCCAGCTGCCCGTTAATTTTCTCAAGTATTTTATCGTAGGCATGCTGGTGAGAAACAATGTCCTCATCCTCAAAATAATTCCGCGCCTCAAGCACTTCGATATGCGGCAGCAGGTAAAAGTCGGTATTGCCGATTGTTACAGGTATGTGCGCCTGGTCAAGTGATGTATTAATATGAAAATTCGTCGCCTTAAACCATTCGCTGCCGTAATTCAGCCGCTCGCGGCTGTCGTGATTGCCGCTGATGACAAGGAGCGGTTTTCCAAGTGTAATGTTGATACGGTACAGTGTATCATTCGCCAGTTTCAGCGCCTGCCGCGAAGGGTTCGCGCGGTCAAATATATCTCCTGCAACAACGACAAGGTCAATGTCGCTGTTTTCTATCTCATTCATTAACTGTTCTAATATGTAGGACTGATCTTCTATCAGATCGAGACCGTTCATTTTACGGCCGATATGCCAGTCGCCTGTATGTAAAATCCGCATTAAAGTCACCTCTTAAAGTCGTTACATTGATTTTATCATATTTCTTAAACACAAAAGACTCTCACCGGTCAAAGTCCGGGAGAGTCAGTTCTTATTTGAGCTGCTGGATTGTAATGATTAAATCATCTAACTTAGTTTCCATGCGGTGCAGCAGGAAAAATGTTATTACAGCCGGAAATCCAACATCGCTCACAAAGGGTATCCAGTCCATCTTACTTAAGCACTGTC
This sequence comes from Jeotgalicoccus nanhaiensis, assembly GCF_015235105.1. NCBI lineage: Bacteria > Bacillati > Bacillota > Bacilli > Caryophanales > Staphylococcaceae > Jeotgalicoccus > Jeotgalicoccus nanhaiensis. Next base: position 104,578 of record NZ_JADGLW010000002.1, on the reverse strand, counting down.
GTTGCTGTATTTACGACTTTCGCAGAATACAGAGAAACCGGAATTCCCTGTGACGGACGCAGAATATTTTCTGCGATTAGACGCGCTGCTTCCGCTTCAACTTCCTGAGATGTAAGACCTGCTTTCGGGTTGTTGACAGTCAGAGTAAATCTTTTGTCCTGATTAGTAGTAAAAACCATTACTAATTTTTCATCCATGACTATTCCTCCTTTCTATTAGTGGTGAGAGCTGAAATTAATCGACGATGTGAGTGACCACTTTCTCCACGATAGAATACTGTTCTCCTGTCAGGTTTTCGTAAATAGACGCCAGAGCGTTTACACCTGCATCACTGGCATCGCTTGCCAGACGGTTAAGCGTACGCGATTTTGTAACCTCCTTGCCTTCCTCATTCATCACAAAGAAGTAAAACTTGGCACTTAATCCTTTTATCATGTCCTCACCTCCTCTCACCCTATATATCGTCACAAATTATTAAATGGACAAACAAGTTTCAAAATATGTATAATATGAGTTAAGTAGAGGTGATTACAGTGTCATTTGATATATTTATGATTTTGATTGCGATATGGACGTTCATCATGCTCGGAGCGATGACGATCGGCGGATTTTTTATGTTCAGAAAGTTTTTGCGGCGCATGCCTAAAGGCGACGGTTATTCAGAACTCGACTGGCAGGATTACTACATAGACAAAGCACTGCCGCTCTGGAATACTGATGCACGTACGCTCCTAAACGAACTGGTCAGCCCCGTTCCGGAATTATTCAGAGATGTGGCTAAAGAAAGAATTGCCGGCAGAATTTCGAAGATTGCGCTGGATGAAGGTGTTAAAACGATTGAACTCGATCAGATAATGAAAGGCTACATTATCGCGACACCAAAGAAAGACCATAAGTTCATGAAGAAAAAATTAAAGCAGCTTGAGATAGATTACACACCATATTTGGAACTGTTCGAACTGGCAGACGATGAGAAACAGAAATTCTCCATCTTTGAACAGACAGAAAAAGTAAGCGGCAGACCGTCTTAGGACGGTTTGCTGTTTTTTTGTTGGAGTCGGGAGATTATTGAGGGTGCTTGTGGCAGTGTCGCGCCAAGCGTGCCATTGTGGATGTGACAATGACGGGACAGGACGTTTACCCCGTCACTGTGGTTTCGACAATGACAAGACAAAGCGTCTACTCCGTCACTATGGTTTCGACAATGACGGGACAGAGCGTCTACTCCGTCACTGTGGTTTCGACAATGACGGGACAGGACGTTTACCCCGTCACTGTGGTTTCGACAATGACAAGACAGAGCGTCTACCCCGTCACTGTGGTTTCGACAATGACAGGACAGAGCGTCTACTCCGTCACTGTGGTTTCAACAATGACGGAGCAGAAGCCACTCTCCCCCCATAACAAAAAAACAGCAAGCCATCACACCGCGGCTTGCTGTTTTTTAAATTCATTATGTTTGATAAGCATTGATAAACGCCAGATTCCAATCATGACGAAGGCGAGCAGGAAAAACATGCCGCCGATTTCGCCCGGTGTTGTGGTCAGAGAGAATATATACTTAAGCGCAATTCTCGCAAGCAGCAGTCCCATTAAAATTATAGGGAAAGCTTTTGTCTGTCTGACGTACAACTCGGAATTTTTAACTTCATATTTCGTAGTTATAATCAGCACTACCGAGAATACAGCACCAATCAGTACCGTTTCGGCAATGTGTGTCCAGGACAATCTGAAGTACGGGAATATATACATCAGTGCTCCCGTTGACATCATCACCGGCGGGATGATTATTTTCTTTAATGTCAGCGGCGTCTTACTCGCATGTTTGCGGACAAAAATGACGATAATCCCCATTATTACTGCGCCGATTGATGCAAGCAGGAAGAGCAGTTCTTCGATTGATTCAAGAAATTCTATCATATTAAAACCCCTGGAAATCTCCGAAGAGCGGCTGCAGCCAAATAATGATCTGCGTTAAGCCGTCAAAGTATAATAATATTCCCATCAGTATCATGATTACTCCGCCGGTTTTCATAATTACGTTTGAATATTTCAGCATCCAGCGCGTCTTCGACACGAAGAAACTGAGGACGAAGAACGGAACACCAAATCCGATACAATATACCACCATCAGCATTAAAGCATTGCTCGGTTCTGATGCACTCATTGCAAATATCGCACCGATAATCGGTCCATTACACGGCGTCCAGCCGGCTGCGAATGCCATACCGATTAAGATTGAACCGAAGAAACCGGATGGTCTGTTTTTAAACTCTATTTTATGGTTTTTCATCAGAAAATCAAATTTCAGGACACCTGTAATAACGAGTCCAAAAATAACGATTAAGATTGCACCAATCTGACGGATTAAGTTACTGTATTCTATCAGGAACCCTCCGAAAAATGCCGTTCCAAAGCCGAGAGCAATATAGATAATGCTAAATCCTATTAAGAAAAACAAGGTATGTAAAATGGCACGGCCATTAAAATTCTGTTTTTCAACCTCGTTGTAGCTCATTCCGGTAATATACGATACGAATGCAGGGAAAACCGGCAGTACACAAGGGGACACAAAACTCAGCACACCTGCTCCGAAGGCGAGGAGAAATGTTACTTCTGATCCCATGAAAATACCCCCATTCAGATTTAGTATATCAAATCTGACAGGGGCAATGAATATATTAATCTGTTTAATTATGACAAATTATTGTTCGCTATTTTGCAAACGGTACATTTTATAGTAAATTCCCTTTATTTGTACCAATTCGCCGTGTGTTCCCCGCTCAACAATCTCTCCTTTATTAAGGACGAGTATTTCATCAGCATCCTGTATTGTCGACAGGCGGTGTGCAATGGCGAGTGTTGTTCTGCCGCTTCTCATTTTCTGTAATGAGGCCTGGATTTTCTCTTCCGTCGATGAATCGATGTTTGCAGTGGCTTCATCGAGTATCAGAATCTTAGGGTTTGGTGCCATCGTTCTTGCAAAAGCGAGCAGCTGGCGTTCCCCGCTCGAGAAGTCCCCACCTTTTTCGACTACTTTTTGTTCATAGCCGTGCGGCAGCTTATTAATGAATGAATCCGCGCCGACGAATCTTGCTGCCTCCTGCACCATCTCAAAAGTCATCGTGCTGTGATACAGTTTAATATTCGAAGTTACCGTACCGTAAAAGATAAAAGGATCCTGGAGCACGAGCCCAATATTCTCTTTCATTTCTTCTTTCGGCAGTTTTTTAATAGAATGGCCGTCGATTAAAATATCACCGTGCTCATATTCGTAAAACCGCAGCATCAGATTGATAATGGAACTCTTGCCTGAACCTGTATGACCGACGAGTGCCGTCGTTGTCCCCGGCGGCACTTCAAAGCTGATATTCTTCAATACATCAACCTCACCGTCATAGCTGAATGTGACGTTTTTAAACTCCACCCGGCCTTCTGTAATTTCATGCTGGTCTTTTGTCTGCTGCACCGGTGCATGGCGATTGTCATCGAGCAGCGTAAATACCCTGCTTGCTGCAACGAGCGCCTGCTGGAAGATATTCAGGTTTTGGCTGACCTGATTTATCGGTTCAAAAAACCGCTCCATATACTGAATAAAGGCAAAGATAACTCCTGCAGTAACACTTGTTTCAAAACTTAAGAATCCGAAGTAGCTTAAAATCACGACTATAGACAGGATATAAATCATATCAATCGCGGGCCTCAGCAACAAGCCGTCGAGTTTTATCGTGCGGAGATTGTACTGATAATGTTCTTCGTTAATCGTTTCAAATTCACGTTGCAGTCTTTTCTCCTGATTGAAGACCTGGATAATTTTCATGCCTTCAATCGATTCCGCGAGTTTAGCGTTCATATCGCTTAACAGCCCGCGGGCACGCGAGAAATAGCGCGCGGAGTATTTCCTATATACGAGCAATATAAAGACAATCAACGGCATAAAAATCAGAGCGATAAACGCCAGTTTTACATCCAGGATAAACATCATCACAAAACTCGATATTACCATAAATATCGCCATTAAAAATGTGCCGAGCACCGAGGTAAACATGTCGACAATCGCCTGCGTATCATTGGTCAGGCGCGAGACGACACTGCCTGACGGGACTTTATCGAAATAAGTCATCCCAAGATGGCCGATTTTTTTAAAAGCATCGATTCGGAGCTCTTGAATCACTTTAAAAGCGAGCAGCTGCAGAAGATAAATCTGCCAGTAAGTCGTCACGACCGCGAGCACATTCACGGTAATAAAGGCGATAATCAGCCACATGATATCTTCTTCCGGGAAGACCGACGGCGTTAAATAATTATCGATAAAAATCATGACCAGGTACGGTGTCATGACACCCATCACGGTAGAGATAATCAGCATGCTGAAAGCGAGCGCGAGAACACCTTTAAACGGCAGTGTGTACTTAAGCAGCCGTCCGAGTACACGGAGCTGATCTTTTAAAGTTAAGTTAATGACATCAGTCGTCATGATTACCACCCCCTTCCAGCGTCTCATCGAGCTCTTTCGTTAAATCCCTGCGCAGCGACTGCGCTTTAAATGTTTCATAATACCAGCCGCGCGCTTTGGTCAGAGATGAATGAGTGCCCTGCTCGATAATACGCCCGTTTTCCATAACGATTATTAAATCAGCATTCCTTACCGCACTCATTCTGTGGGCAGTAATAATATTTGTTTTCCCGGCCCTATTTTGTTCAATATTGCTTAGAATTGCTGTTTCCGTTTCAGCATCGACTGCCGACAGGGAATCATCCAGTATGAGAATCTCCGGATTATTCATTAAAGCACGGGCAATTGAAATTCTCTGTTTCTGCCCGCCGGACAGCGACACGCCGCGTTCACCGACCACTGTGTCATAACCTTCAGGAAAGGCGGTAATATCCTGATGAATATAACTTAAATCCGCAGCCTCCTGCACTTGTTCAAGACTCGCATCAGGATTGATAAAGGCAATATTATTTCTGATTGTCGTCGAGAACAGGAAATTATCCTGAGGCACATAACCAAATAGCCCGCGCAGTTTTTTAATATCATACTGCTTAATATCAATTCCGTTAATACTGACAGAATTACCCGGGTCCGTATCGAACTCCCGGAGCAGCAGTCTGATAATAGAACTTTTCCCTGAACCTGTGCGTCCGACAATACCAAGTGTCTTTCCTTCTTTTAAAGTGAAATGTATATTCCGAAGCGACACTTCATCTTCTCCCGGGAAGGAGAAGTCAGAGACATTAAACGTAATATCACCAGAGGGAATACTGTTGGTTGAAATTTTAGTGCTGATTTCGCTTCTCGTGTTCATAATTTCTTCAATCCGGTCGTACGATGCTTTGCCCCTTTCCACTAAATTAAAGAACCAGCCGAGAGCAAGAAGCGGCCAGACCATCATACCGAGATATGTAGTAAATGTGACGAGCTGGCCGAGGGAAATTTCATCGGCTACGACCATACGTGCACCGAAAAATATCGACAGAAAATAACTGATGGCAATAATCGCCGTAATTGTCGGATCAAACAGCGCATCGATCTTTGCTACTTTTAAGTTTTTCTTAACGACATCATCCGATAAATTGGTGAAGTCCTTTAAATCTTCATCCTCATAGCCGAATGTTTTGGTCACTTTGATGCCCGCAACGGACTCCTGGGTTTTATCGTTTAAAGAACTGAAAGCCGCCTGCGCCACACGGAACAGCCTGCTTAAAATCGACCCGTACCAGCTGGTTAAAATGACCATGAAAGGCAGCGGAATCATCGCAATCAGTGTCAGTTTCGGACTTACAGTCAGCGCCATCGTAATCAGCACGGCGCCTCCTGTAATTACCGAGTCGGCGATAGTTAAAATACCGGCGCCCGCCGTCATCTGCACCGCATTAATATCATTCGTCGCGTGCGCCATTAAATCCCCCGTGCGGCGCTTGCCGAAAAATGACGGTGACATTTTAGAATACTTTTCAAACAGCTGTTCACGGAGCGTCCGCCCCAGTCTGTTCGACGCACCAAAAATCATCACACGCCAGAAAAACCTGAATATGTATGTGAGAACCGCTACAAAAATCAGCAGTACACCGAATAACACAAGCGTATTCGATGTTAAAGTCTCCGTCGTAATTCTGTCGATCACCCGGCCGATAACCTGCGGCGGCACGAGCTCCATCAGTGCAACAAGAACAAGCATGAACAACCCTATAATGTAACTCTTCTTTTCGAGCTTAAAAAACCACCCCAAATTTTTAAATACCCGCATCCGTACACTCCCCTTATTTCTACACCTTTATTTCACTTTGAATTTTACCATATATTTCGGAAATTGAAATAAATCATAAGTATGATAATGGAAGATGATGGCTGGGATTTGTATGATGCGGTTTCATATGTATCCAGGGTGATTGGGGTTTGTATGACGCGGTTTCATGTGTATCCCAGACTATTGGAGTTGATATGACAGAACTTCATATGTACCTCAGATGATTAGGGTTTGCATGACAGAACTTCATGTGTACCCCAGATGATTAGGGTTTGCATGACAGAACTTCATGTGTACCCCAGACGATTAGGGTTTGCATGACAGAACTTCATATGTATCCCAGCTCTTTCGGGTTGGCATGAGAGGCTATCATGTGTATTCCAAACCATAAAACTATCGTAAACACAAAAAAACCGCAGAAAATTCTGCGGCTGTAACACATTTAATATGAAAGATTTGTACCTGGACCGACTGGTATACCAAGCAGCATCCAGATTACAAACATAATTATCCAGGTGATTAAGAAAATTACCGAATAAGGCAGCATCAATGAAATAACTGTCCCGATACCATTTTCTTTGCCGTATCGTTGTGCGAACGCCACGACCAGCGGGAAGAACGGCATAAGCGGTGAAATAATATTCGTCGATGAATCACCGATTCTGTATGCCACTTGCGTTACCTCAGGTGCAATACCGAGCTGCATGAACATTGGCACGAAAATCGGCGCCATAATTGCCCATTTAGCCGAATCCGCAGCAATCGCGAGGTTTATCAGTGTTGTAATCAGTATAAATACTACAAGCACCGGCATACTGCCAATATTTAAATTCTCCAGCAGACCCGCACCGTTAACAGCAATAATCGTTCCCAGATTCGAATAGTTAAACAAGGCAACGAACTGTGCTGCAAAGAATATCAGCACGATAAAGCCCGCCATTGTTTCTAAAGAGGAGTCCATCAATTTTACAGCATCTTTATCGTTTTTAATTGTTTTATTCACAGCACCGTAAACAAGACCCGGCACGAGGAAAATCAGCATCATTATAAATATGATACTCGAAATAAACGGTGAACCGACAATTCCTCCATCTTCACCCCGTAAAGGGGAACCGGGGAAAGCCACAAGGCATAATATCCCAATTATTGTAAGGACAGCTGCTATATTTGCCCAGTTCAGAGCACGTTTTTCCTGTTTGTTTAACTTTTTGTTTTCACTGATTTCTTCATTATCGAAATCGAATTTTTTAAGGCGCGGTTCAACAATCTTGTCGGTAATGAAAGTACCTAAAATTACGATAAGGAAAGTTGAGACAAACATGAAGAACCAGTTATCCGTTGCCTGCACGATGTAAGACGCATCGAGAATACCGGCCGCTTCAGTTGTAATACCGGAAAGGAGCGGATCATTCGTACCGATTAAAAGGTTAGCAGAATATCCTCCTGCGACACCGGCGAAAGCTGCTGCGAGACCCGCCAGCGGATGGCGGCGGAAACCGAGAAATATAATCGCACCGAGCGGCACGAGCACTACATAGCCGACACTGGCTGCAACGTTTGACATTACACCCATAAACACCACAATCGGTGTCACAAATTTACGCGGTGCTTTCGTCACAACATTTGTCATGAGCGCACTGATATAACCGCTTTTCTCCGCGACACCAACACCGATCATTGCGACCAGTACAGGACCAAGTGCAACGAAAGTCGTAAAGTTTTCAACAACACTTGTAAACATATAGCGTATGCCGTTGCCGGTGAGCAGACTGACTGCGTGAACTGTTAACTCTTCACGTTCTCCTGACTCAGGATTTATTCCGACATAGCTGACATTAACTCCAAGTAAATATAAAACATGAGAAATAATAATAACCAGCAAGGTAAAAATTAAAAATATCGTGACCGGATGCGGTAATTTATTACCACTCATTTCAATCCAGTCGAGAACTGAACGTTTCTCTTTCAAACTTTTATTCATAGTAAACTCCTCTAAATAATAATCGCTGTTTATTATACTACGTCATGTTACTTTTTACTAGTAAGTAATTTTATGTGTCCAGTTTATATTGAGACGGCGCGTCATTGTCAGTTTCACAGTGGCGCACTGGGCTCTCTACCGAGTCATTGTCAGTTCCACAGTGGCGCGCTGGAACCTCTACCGTGCCATTGTCAGTTCCACAGTGGCGCACTAACCCTTTCGCAGCCACAAAAACACCCGGACAGAATTTCTATTCCATCCGGGCGCTCTTATATTTTATTCTTCTGTGCTGAAGCTGGCATTTTCAAGTCTGATATTCCCTACAGGATCAAGACCAATATTGCTTACGCTGCCGTTATTCACTCCGAGCAGGAAGCTCGTGTGATTTAGATAAACTGCCGGTGAATCGTCAATCAGGAGCTGCTGTACTTCACTGTATGCTTCCTGACGTCCGTCTTCATCCGGATTTGTGCGTCCTTCATCCAGTAATGCATCGACTTCTTCATTCTTATAGAATGAACGGTTACCCGGTGCACCAAAGTTATTTGAGTGGAAGAGTGCGTACAATCCGTAATCTGCATCAGCTGTTACTGTAGTCCAGCCGAGGATAAACATATCGTGTTCTCCGTTTGCAGTCTGATCGAGGAAAGCGCCCCACTCTGACTGCTGAACTTCCACAGTAATCCCGATTTCACTTAAGGCATTTTGAATATAAACTGCCGAGTCCACAATAGCAGGATCGTCATTTACCCATAATGTTGTAGTGAAACCGTCCGGCTGTGATGATTCACTTAAAAGTTCCTCTGCACGTTCAATATCAACTTCAATGCTTTCTAGGTTTTCATCGTAACCCCAGACATCCGGAGCTAACGGACTTTCAGCTGCGATACCGTAACCGTCATACACACCGCTGATAATTTCATCACGGTCAACTGCATGGGCAATTGCCTGACGAACTAAAGGATCATCAAATGGTTCTTTCTCCATATTAAATCCTAAGTAGTTCATACGTACTGATTCGCTTTCGATTAATTCAGTTGCATCACCGTTTTGAATACGCTCTGCACTAGCTGTATCAATTTCATTCGCGATATCAATACCGCCGGTATCGAGTTCAGCTAAACGCGCCTGTGTTTCCGGTATAACTCTAAAAATGACTTCGTCAAATTCGCGTTCTCCATTTTGGAAATCTTCAAATCTGCTTAAAGTCACTGAATCTCCCGGCGAACGGTCTGCCAGCTGCAGGTGGTTCGTACCATCTGTCTCAGCACCGGTAACAGTACCGATATGCTCACTGATTTCATCAGCAACAGTTTGGAACTCATCACCGCCTGCATCACGTAAATCGTAGTATTCCTCTAAACTGACATCACTGCCGGCCGCGTCCAAGGCAGCCTGGTAGTCTCTGTCAATTAAATCCTTACTCATAATTCCCCCTGCGTTATGTGACAAGTGCGCAGGTAATGGAGCAAAGGCATATTCTGTATGTAAGTTCACCTCGTAGTCTCCAACTACTTCTACTTCTTCAATCATTTCGTAAAGGAATGCAACCTGGGATGCAACAGCCGGGTCATTAACACGGTCAATTGTTGCTTTCACATCTTCAGCAGTAAACTCCTGCCCGCTGTGGAAGGTTGTTCCTTCACGCAATTTAAAATTCCAAACTGTATCTTCCGTCGCTTCCCATTCTGTCGCAAGTCCCGGAGTCAATTCGAGCGCTTCATCCTGGAAAATTAAAGACTCGTAAATGTTACGTCTGATCTGTGCACTAGCCGAGTCATTCGAGCCGTGCGGATCAACTGTAACCATATCTTCAGACATACCGATGTTAATCGTTCCGCCTGATGTTTCTTCTGTACTTCCTTCTCCCTCTGCAGCTTCATCTACATTTTCATCGCTTGAACATGCAGCTAAGACCAATGCTACAGTAAATAAAAGGAGATACTTAAATCCTCTTTTTACCATTTTTGTTAACCCCCAAAAATATTTTGATAATTTGAATTATATAGAAAATATATAATTTTGCAATATAATAGTTAGAATTCGTATAAAAATTAAAAATTTAAGATATTACTGCATAAAAATACCTCTTAACTGACAAAAGCAGCCAAGAGGTATTTCCATATTATTTAAATCTCACCGTATCCAAATGCACTCTTCCTGTCGGATCAATTTCAACTTCACTTAATGAACTTTCATTATATCCAACTGCAAACTGGACGTGGAACAGATATGATGATGGTGATTCTTCAACTAGAATTTCTTCGATATCAGTATAAATCTGCTGACGTGCTTCGTCATCAACTTCCGCGCGTCCTGCATCTAATAACTCATCGACTTCAGGGTTGTCGTAGAACACACGGTTACCTGCCGCACCCTGGTTTTTAGAGTGGAACAATGCGTACAGACCATAGTCTGCATCGCCTGTTACCGTCGTCCATCCAAGGATAAACATTTCATGGTTGCCGTTCGCAAGTGTTTCTAAATATGCACCCCACTCGAACTGCTCAATCTCTACATTAATATTAAGTTCAGCAAGTTCATTTTGAATATAGACAGCTGTATCGATAATCTGCTGATCGTCGTTAACCCAGATTGTTGTATCGAATCCGTCTGCCATATCAGTTTCTGCTAACAGTTCTTTTGCTTTTTCAATATCGTATTCCTGTCCTTCAAGGTCTTCAGAATATCCCCAGACACCCGGAGCCAACGGACCTTTGGCAGGAATACCCATGTCATCGTACACGCCTGCTACAATTTCTTCGCGGTCAATGGCATATGAAATTGCCTGACGCACCTTGATGTCGTCGAATGGTTCTTTGTTTATGTTAAATCCTAAATATGACATACGAACTGAATCTTTAACTGTTAATGCAGTATCCGCGCCATTTTCAATACGTTCAACGCTCGCAGAGTCAACATCCGTTGCGATTTGTACACCGCCTGTTTCGAGCTCTGCCATACGTGCACCGCTTTCAGGAATTACTTTGAATGTTACATTTTCAAAGTAGCGGTCTCCGCCCTGGAAGTCTTCAAATTTCTCCAGTTCTACTGTATCTCCCGCACTCCGTGAAACATATTTCAGATGGTTTGTTCCATTAGGCTCAGACCCGATTACCGTACCCACGTGTTCTGAAATTTGCTCCTTAACGGAATCGTATTCTTCCCCGCCTGAGTCACGTGCTTCATAATATTCTTCCAGTGTCATATCAACACCTGCTGCATCCAAAGCTGCCTGATAATCACTGTCAATCAGTTCCTTAGGCATAATGCCTGCCGTACTGTGAGCCAGGTGACTTGCCAGCGGCGCAAAAGGTATTGAAGTATGTATATTAATTTCATAATCATTTACAACTTCAACTTCTTCAATCATTTCAAAAAGAAAAAGTACTGGTGAAGCTAACGCTTCGTCCCTAACTCTGTCAAAAGTTGCGACTACATCTTCTGCAGTAAAATCTTCACCGTTGTGGAAAGTTGTACCTTCACGGAGTTTAAAATTCCATGTTGTTTCATCAACTTGCTCGTATTCAGTAGCGAGCCCCGGCTGTAATTCCATATTTACATCCTGATCTAATAATCTCTCATAAATATTTGTTCTTACCTGACTTGAAGCAGAATCATTTGAACCATGCAAGTCCAGCGACACTACATCCGCCATCGTCCCAATTGTTAAATCCCCTGTATTTTCACTTTCAGCTGCGTCATCCCCGGCCGCTTCTTCTTCGACGTTTTCATCACTCGAACAAGCCGCCATAACAGTTAAGAAAGCGATTACAAAAAATGCTAAAAAATTTTTGTGTTTCATTCTATTTTACCCCCTTTGCGTGATAAATTTATTATATCCATGCCGATAACAAAATTGCAATATTTTTCTAAAAATTAAATAAATATAAAAAACACGCATTTTTACAATGCGTGTTTTCATAAGTCTTTACTTCTTTTTGTCTTTTTTAGCTTGTTCTGATGATTTATTCATCATACTCAGCATTTGATTAATTTTCTTCTGAGAAGGTTTCTGACCCATCTGCATCATCATAATTCTGAGCATGTCTTCATTAATAGGAGGGTTTTTCTCCAAGTAATCCATCATGTATTTTCTAGAGATCCAAAATCCTAATGCGAAACCACCAATGAGGGCTACGATTACGATCAATATCCATATCCAAGTCGCCAAAAATGCTCACCTCTTTTCCGTGTAAACCACTATTTAGTTTACCTTAACGGACATCTAAATTCAATGCTTATTTACTGCGGATAATATTTGCCAGGTTTTCTACGGTAAAGCCGTAGCGTTCAACGACTTCCCCGCCCGGTGCACTTGCTCCGAATGTATCAATTGTTAACAGTTTGCCTTTTATGCCGACAAATCTGTGCCAGCCGAGGCTCGCAGCCATTTCAACTGCTGTTCGGTTTTCAATGTCAGTGTTTAGCACTGATTCAATGTATTCTTCATCCTGCTTTAAGAATGCCTGGACGTTTGGAATTGAGGCAACTTTAATATTTACGCCTTCTGCTGCCAGTTTTTCTGCAGTTTCAACTGCGAGTGAGACTTCACTTCCTGTTGCAAAGACAATTGCATCGTCTCCGCCGTCATAAGCGAGGTAACCGCCGCGGCGTACGCCTTCTTCGACTTTTTCTTTATCAATATCCAAAACAGTGAGATCCTGGCGTGTCAGTACTAAAGCTGTCGGTGTGTCATCAGACTCCAGTGCAACTTTCCAGGCTGCGCGCGTTTCATTGCCGTCTGCCGGACGGATAACATTCAGATTTGGAATGGCACGTAGACCCGCCAGCTGTTCAACCGGTTCATGTGTCGGCCCGTCTTCTCCGACTGCGATAGAATCGTGAGTGAATACGTATGTTACCGGCAATTTCATCAGTGCGCTTAAGCGTACTGCAGGCTTCAGATAGTCACTGAAGACAAAGAATGTTCCTGCATAAGGATAAACCCCGCCGTGTGCAGCCATTCCGTTAATTGCCGCTGCCATCGCAAATTCTCTTACACCGAACCATATATTGCGGCCCGCATAATTGTCTTTCGAGTAGTCGCTCGCTTCTTTAACATTTGTTTTGTTACTTCCCGCAAGGTCAGCTGCCCCGCCGAAGAAAGTCGGAATTGATTTTGATAATTCCTGAATCATATCTCCCGAGTTGCCGCGCGTTGCTTTTTTCATTCCCGTTTCATAAACTGGAAGTTCTGAAGCATAGTTTTCAGGCAGTTCGCGTTTAACCGCAGCTGTGAAATCATTGTATTTTTCTTCATCCGCAGCTTTAAATGATTCAACTACTTTGTTCCACGCAGCTTCTTCAGCTTCCCCGCGTGCAGTTAAAGTTTCATTGAAGCGCGTGTAAACTGACTCGTCCACATCGAATGTTTTCAGGTGGTCAAGTCCGTATGCTTCATAAGCACCCTGGCGTTCAGCATCGCCGAGCGGCGCGCCGTGAGCATCCGACTTGCCTGATTTGGTCGGTGCGCCAAAACCGATAACCGTTTTCACTTCGATCAGCGTCGGTTTATCGCTTTGTTTAGCGTCGGTGATTGCTTTATCGATTGCCTCTAAATCGTTGCCGTCTTCTACGCGCAGATAGTTCCAGTTATAAGCTTTAAAACGTCCCGCAACATCTTCTGAGAAGCTCTTGTCAAGATCGCCGTCGAGTGAAATATCATTTGAATCGTAAAGTACAATCAGCTTGTTCAGTCCGAGGTGGCCTGCAAGTGATGCCGCTTCGTGCGAAATCCCTTCCATCAGGTCGCCGTCTGAAGCAAGCACATAAGTATAGTGGTCAACCACTTTATGGTCGTCTGTATTAAATACAGAATTCAGGTGTGTTTCCGCCATTGCCATACCGACACTCATAGCGAATCCCTGTCCAAGCGGACCTGTAGTAATTTCTACGCCGTCCGTATGTTTAAACTCAGGGTGTCCCGGTGTTTTGGATTCGTACTGTCTGAATTCCTTTAAGTCATCCATTTCAAGAATGCCTGAAAGATGAAGCAGGCTGTAAATTAACATTGAGCCGTGGCCTGCGCTCAGCACGAAACGGTCTCTGTTAAACCAGTCGACATTTTTCGGGTTAAAATTTAAATGTTTTTGCCACAGTACATACGCCATCGGCGCTGCACCCATCGGCAGACCCGGGTGGCCTGAATTTGCTTTTTCAATTGCATCAATACTTAAAGAACGAATTGTATTGACCGCTAATAAGTCAGTCTTATCAAATGACATTTACTTTCGACTCCTTTAATTCTTTTCATTATTATTTTTATCTTTGTTGCGTAATGCCTTAACTTTGTCAGGGGTAACATCTTTACCTTCCGGATCAATCACTTTAGTATTTTTAATCTGTTTCTTAAAAGAACTTCTAAAGTTGGATAAATATTCTTCTCTCAGACCGGTCAGCTCTTTAAGTTCCGCTTCAGATATTTTATCTTCACGCTTTAACTTTGCCAGCTGGTTGAGACGCTGTAATTTTTGATCGTCTAACATGAGCTCCACCCTTTCCAATATAATTTACCATAAAAAAGGTGCGGAAACCAAATGGTCCCGCACTTTAATAGATAATATATACACTAATTATTTAATTTCTGCTGGAAACGTCATAATTAACCCGTTCCGTCAGTGTCCCGCTGCTGATAAAACCGTTTGCCGGCCGTTTTTCTTCAGCTGTTTCATCTTCCGCCTCTTCAGGTTCATCAATTGACGAAGCCGATACTGTACCGTTCGCTTCTTGTTCGATTGTTTGATCATCTTCATTTTCTGAAAATGCAGTATTTTCATGAGAATGTACGTTCTCCGCATAATCAGGTTCAACCATATTAAAACTATATAAAAGCCCGAAGCTTAGCATTACCGCGAATAATCCCGTGAGCGTCTTGAAATCTTTCATTGTCATTAATATCCACTCCTAAGAACAAATGTTTGTAATAACAATATAACAGAACACTTGTTCGCAGTCAATATAAATACGAACAAATGTTTGTAAGTGATTACACTATATGATAAAATTTAATTAATATAAGGCTGGAGGTAAAATTATGAAAGATTTAACAGACAGACAAAAAGATATTTTTCAATATATAAAACGCAGCGTAAATGATAAAGGCTATCCGCCGAGTGTCCGCGAAATCGGCAATGCCGTCGGACTCCAGTCGAGTTCAACGGTTCACGGCCATCTGGCAAAACTTGAAACTAAAGGCTATATTAAACGCGACCCGACAAAACCCCGCGCCATCGAAATCGTTCAGGCATCCGATGACAATGCTTCACCGGTCATTCATGTGCCGGTGCTCGGTAAAGTTACAGCAGGTCTGCCTATTACAGCCGTAGAAAACGTCGAAGAGTACTTCCCTCTGCCCGAACACTTTACGGCAAATCATAACAGTGAAATTTTCCTCTTGAATGTCGCCGGCGACAGTATGATTGATGCCGGTATACACGACGGCGACCGGGTCATCGTGCGTAAACAGAACATCGCGCACAACGGTGAAATTATCGTCGCTATGACAGAAGACGACGAAGCAACTGTTAAACGCTTCTATAAAGAAAAAGGCTACTACCGCCTGCAGCCGGAAAACACTTCGATGGAACCAATCTACCTCGATAACGTTATCGTCCTCGGTAAAGTCGTCGGCCTGTTCAGAGAATTTGTTTAATATAATATTAATTTTGACCGCCCGGGACTATGTGTCCCGGGCGGTTTTTTTGTGCTGGGCGGGAGGCGCTTGCGTATGCATGAGAGTGTGTCATGTATATGTATCGTGATTTGCGTATGCATGAGAGTACGTCATGTATATGTATTTTGAATTTCGTATACATGAGAGTGTGTCATGACTATGTATCGTGGAATGCATATACATGAGCTGCCGTCATGACTACGTATCGTGGAATGCATATACATGAGCTGCCGTCATGACTACGTATCGTGGAATGCGTATGCATGAGCTGCCGTCATGACTATGTATCGGGGAATGCGTATGCATGAGCTGCCGTCATGACTATGTATCGTGATTTTCGTATACATGACGGAGTAACTCACGGCGCCTTCATTTTGTTCATCACCAAAAATTAAATCGTCCCATTGTGATTCTCTCAACCCGTTAACAAACAAAAACACCCGGATTCATCGAATCCGGGTGCACCGCCACACCATATTATTTCTGTATATAATTTTCCGTATAATACGGTATATTGTCACTGTTATACTCGATGCCGACACCTAGATGGTTAAAATTATCATTCAGTACATTCACCCGGTGTGACGGAGAGTTCAGTAAACTGTGATGGGCGAATATCGGCGATGTGTGGCCGGTCGCAATATTTTCCCCTGCCAGTCTAAATTCAACCGAGCCGTTTATCAGTCTGTCTTTAAGTGTACGGCCATCGGGTGAGTCGTGATCAAAGTAATTATTTTCTGCCATATCACTGCTGTGCCCGTAGGCGACTTGATCTGCAGAAGGATTCCGTTCCAGCAGAGAATAACCATACTCAGCACGTGTTGCATTTACTAAATTAAAATGCATTTCCTCGTTATCTTCCTTCGCAGGATGATTATAAAGATCGTTGATTTCAATTACTTCATCTTTATTTATAATCATCATGCCGTTCGCTTTATAGTTTTCATGTATATCGTAAAAGAAATATGCATAGTAGTTGCCGGCATCGAAGACATCATATTCTTCATGGTCAACTTTCAGCCGCTTCCACTGTTTACGGATATAATCGACTGGTTCGCCGTATACTTCACGCAGCTTATCCCGGTTCATTCCTTCAATACTCATATTTCCGAATGACACATCGCCCGAATTAGTGTAGCCGCCGGTCACAACGCCGTCGCGGACGAGCACCATGTGAAAGGCTCCCGGCTGGTTCATAATAACAAAGTCGCCCTCGTATTCGGAATGAACCACCGCCTCTTCATCTGTCCTGAACGAAGAACCCAGCGAATAATCGATGTTTGTTTCCTGAGTTCCGTGAACCTGTTCAATTTTTGCCGTATCGTAATTCGGAATGACATTCTGTTCCAGCCAGTAATTAAAATAATCTTCGGTCAGACCTTCCTCGAAATCGTAGGATTGTACGGCCGGTGCGATAAAGAACAAGGCTGCATATAATATTAATAACGCTGCGATCCGCCGTGCCATATTACTCCTCCATTAAATGCTGACGTATAAATTATCAATCAATCTTGCTTTTTCAAATTGCACTGCAATAAATATAATAACATCCTGATCGATGTTTTCAAGCGGCTCCAGTCCGCGCGCTGTGTAAATCGCGAGGTCATCGACAGTGCCGCTTGTCTTTTGTTCGATATGCAGCCTGATAAACGACATCACTTTATCCGTATTGACAGTGCCGTTTTTAATTTGTTCAGCAGCGTTTAATAAGGCTGCATATATTTCCGGTGCTTCCTTATATTCATCTCCGCTTAAATTGACATTGCGGGAACTTTTCGCAAGGCCGCTCTCTTCTCGCTTTGTCGGCACCCCGATAATCTCAACCGGCACATTAAAATCCCGGACATAGCGTTCAATAACCATCAGCTGCTGGCGGTCTTTTTCACCGAACACCGCAATATCCGGCCGGATAATATTAAACAGTTTGCTGACCACTGTGACAACACCTTCGAAGTGGCCCGGGCGCTTCACCCCGTCCAGTATATTCGCCATCGTTTTAATGCCGAGCGTGAATTCCATACTCTCCGGATACATTTCATCATCTTCGGGATGGAAAACAAAATCCACACCGTGCTCCCGGCAGATGTTTAAATCATATTCTAAGTCGCGCGGATAAGTATCATAATCTTCCTCCGGCCCGAACTGCAGCGGATTGACAAAAATACTGACTGCCACAAGGTCAGCGTGCTGCTTCGCTGCTTCGATCAGCGCTGCGTGGCCTTCATGCAGATAGCCCATAGTCGGCACAAGCGCAATTTTTTTACCGCTCTCTCTGTCTAAAAGTCTTCTGACTTCTTTAATACTTCCGGTATGATGCATTTATTCGTACACCCGTTTCTTATAGGTTGTTTCCTCTGTCGGGAACATTCTGCTCTTCACTTCGTTCCGGTAGTTCGTGAGCCCCTCAACAGCAACTGAATTTATATCCGCATACGGTTTAACGAATTTCGGCAGACGGTCGCTGCCGTACTGCAGAAGATCGTGATAAACGAGCACCTGGCCGTCGGTATGAATGCCTGCTCCTATGCCGATCGTCGGAATGCTGACTGATTCCGTTACCTTTTTGGCAAGGTCCATCGGAATTGCTTCCAGCACCATCATCGATGCGCCGGCCGCTTCAAGTGCTTTCGCATCCTGAAGCAGCTGTTCAGCCTGCTCCGCGTCTCCCGCCTGCATTTTAAAGCCTGTAATACCGAAGTGCTGCGGTGTTAATCCTAAATGCCCGCAGACAGGCACACCCGCTTTAACCAGTCCGCGGATAACATCGAATGAATCGGCGCCTTCCATTTTGATCATATTCGCATCGCTGTTCTGATACAATCTGATGCCGTTTTTAATACCTTCATTTACATCTGTATGATGAGAACCAAAAGGCATATCAACGACGATAAAGGTATCCCCTGCACCGCGTCTTGCCGCCTTCGCGTGGTGAATCATATCGTCCAGTGTCACCTGTACCGGTGATTCGTAGCCTAGCACGACCATTCCAAGTGAATCTCCCACTAAAATGACGTCCACATCCGCCTGTTCTGCAAGTTTTGCAGAAGGGTAATCATATGCTGTTACCATCACTATTCTGTCATTGTTTTTCATGCTGATTAAATCTGCTGTCGACTTCATAGTTTCCCTACTTTCTTAAAATTAGATATAATTATTTTACCACAAATACAAGATAAAAACGGAGTGACATATATGAAAATAGGTATTATCGGTGCGGGTGCAGTCGGCAGTATTATCGCCCGCGAATTTTCTAAACTGCCCGCTGATAAAGTACAGCTTACATTAATGGCCCGGACACCGAGGGACGGCTTTACTATCCTCGAAGACGGGGTAAAAACATATCATGAAATACAGGTTCACGATGTAAATAAAGTATCGGAACGATTTGATGTGGTCTTTATCGCGACAAAGACCCCGGCACTTAAAATGCTGAAAGATACAGTTGATAACATTACCCACAAAAATTCGGAAATTGTCTATGCACTGAACGGCATGGGCTACGATTCAGTCTTCGAAGGCGGGATTCCGTCCGTTGTTTACATCAGCGGCCAGCAGCATAACGATTACATCGAACACTTCGTCAATCAGAAAATTATTCTGCCGGAAACAGACTATACATACATCGATGAACTGATCGCGATGATTAATGTTCGTCAACAGGTTAATTTCGAACTCTTTAAAAGTTCCGATTTTCACAAAATACGCTATGAGAAGCTGCTGATAAATGTCGGTATTAACTCGGTGACCGCACTCAGCAAAAATACCTCAAAAATATTCGAAGATGATAAGATGGTTCAGCTGACCCGCCAGCTGCTCGAAGAAGCGATAACCGTTGTAAACAAATACAATACTGACGCTGTGCAGGTTGGTGATGACTTTACCGAAACTGCTATGGATATGTATTACAGCTATCCGCGCGACATGGGCACGAGTATGTATTACGACGTTATGGCTAACCGCACTACGGAGTTTGAACACATCCAGCAGTTTATCTATAACATGAAAGAGGACGATGACCTGCACACACCCGTGCTCGACATGGTCGTCACCCTCTTCGCCGGCTATGAAAAACAGTAAACTAAAAAGGAGAGATCACCGGATGGTGATTTCTCCTTTTTTTATTTCACTTTTTTCTTTGGCCTGAAGTAAAAGAGCCAAGCTAAGAAGGCAAGAGCTAAAATCACAAGGATTGCGTAAACAATATTCGAATACACATCCATAACTCCTGTAATATCTTCCCAGTTCTCTCCGACTGAAGCACCGAGATTGACCAGCACCGTATTCCAGATGAGCGTCCCCGCTGTGGTCAGCAGTAAAAACTTCGGCATCTTCATTTTACTCATTCCGGCAGGAATCGAAATCAGACTTCTGATCAAGGGAATAAATCTGCAGAAAAATACAGTCCAGGGACCGTACTTATCAAACCAGGCATACGACTTGTCTACATCCGCTGTCGTCAGGCGCAGCCATTTGCCGTATTTTAAGATTATCCGCTTCATCCGTTCAAGCCCGAGGATACCGCCGATGTAATACAGCACGACCGCCCCGCCGACGGAGCCTGCCGTCGAAGCAGCAATCACACCGGTTACTGACATATTAGATGCTGCAGTCATAAAACCGCCAAATGTTAAAATAACTTCCGAAGGTATCGGTGGAAAAATATTTTCCACTGCAATCAGGATTATAATTGCGGCGTAGCCAAACTGATTAATAACTTCTTCTAAAAAATTCTGCATTCTTTTCTCTGTCCCCGAAATAATTTATTTTTATGTTCCGCAGTATGTTTTAAAGTTCGGGTCAGCATCATCTTCCCCCGGTGCATCGGTATATTTCCCGCCAAGTTTATCATTAAACGGTTTCGATACAGCTTTCAGCAGCTGTTTTAATTCGCCGTAATGACCTTCTACTGCGAGATCCAATGATTTTTGAACCAGATGATTTCGCGGAATAAAACTCGGATTCGCCGCATTCATCGCGATATAAATTTCTTCTTTTTTTGCACTCTGAGCTTTCTTTCTCGCCTGATACTGTTCAAACCAGTTAATAAAGTCACTATCGTTAAACATCGGCAGTTTATCGTAATTCGTCAGATAAAGGTCCCGGAAGGTGCGTGTGTAATCCGCTTCATATTTAAACATAAAGCGAAGCAGATCATCGACCAGCTGTACATCATACTGCTCTTCATAATCCAGATCCAGTATTCCGAGCTTGTCGCCCATCAGTGAAATATACTTTCTATTATAATACTGAGGATACTTATCAAGCACTGTCTGGGCGGCCTGCACCGCTTCTTCTTCGGAGCTGTTAAACAGCGGACACAGCGCTTCTCCGAGCTTGCCTAAATCCCACTGCCCGATCGGCGGCTGATTTTTGTACCGGTAGCGTCCGCCGGTATCAATTGAACTGAAAAATGTATCCGGATTATAAACATCCATAAAGGCACAGGGACCATAATCAAGCGTTTCGCCTGAAATTGAAATGTTATCCGTGTTCATCACTCCATGAATAAAACCGACAGCCTGCCACTGTGCAATCAGTTCTGCCTGCTTCCGCACGACATGGTCGTAAAATAAGAGATACTTTTTATCTTCTTCAAGCGCGGACAAATATGGATAGTGCCGTTCAATAGCGAAGTCCGCAAGTGCCTTTAAGTCATCTTTCGACTGGCGCACGGCATATTCAAAAGTGCCGACTCTGATATGAGAACTCGCGACTCGGGTCAAAATGCCGCTCGGCGTTACTTTTTGCCGGGTCAGTTTTTCCCCAGTATCAACGACAGAAAGCGAACGTGTCGTAGAAATACCGATATTCGCCATATACTCGCTGATAATATATTCGCGCAGCATCGAATCAATCGGCGCCCGGCCGTCGCCCTGACGCGAATATTTCGTTGCCCCGGAACCTTTTAGAACAATGTCGTATTTTTCTCCATCTGTGTTATGCTCTCCTAAGAGGACGTTCCGTCCGTCACCGAGCATGTTCAATATACCGAATTGATGTCCCATGTAGGCTTGTGCAATCGGTTCTGCTGATTCCGGCAGACGGTTGCCGCTGAAAAACTCAGCATCGTCTTCAAGTGCATGCTCATCCAGTTCAAGCAGTCTTGCCATGTGGTTATTAAAAAGAACAACTTTCGGCGCCTCAGACTCTTCGGGTTCGTAAGGAGACCAGAAAGTTCGCGGCAGCGCTTTATAGTCATGTGTAAAATTAAAGCCTTTATACATTTAAAATTCTCCTCTCAAAACAAACGATCAAACTTAATCTCTAGTACCTGAGTATACTATACGCAGGAAATCTTGCATAACGGAATACTCCGTTTGATACAACAGGAAATTTTTTGTTATGTTTTTATAAAAAAGGGTATAATCAGTAGCATACAGAAATAGGAGTTGGAATCATGGCAAATGGTAAAAGTCGCGCTTCCTGGAAATATGCCTTTGCATATACCGGTATCGTTGTCGGTGCCGGCTTTGCAACAGGACAGGAAGTGCTTCAGTTTTTCGCAAGTTATGGACTTATCAGTTTTATCGGAGTTATTTTAACGGGACTCGCAGTAATGTTTATTGGACGCCAGGCGGCAAAACTCGGATACTCGACACACGCTGAATCCCACGTTCTGCCGCTGAATACCTTGTTCGGGAAAAAACTCGGACTCGTCGTTGATATTATCCTCGCCTTCTTCTTATACGGTCTCGCTATCGTGATGATCGCAGGAAGCGGCGCAACTTTCAACGAAGGTTTTGGCATTCATCCGCAAGTTGGAGCAATCATTCTGATTATACTTGCTTTTATTACATTATTAATGGATTTTGATAAAATAGTATCCATAATCGGCGTCATTACCCCGGTGCTCGTCATTGCAATGTTTTTTATTGCAGGGTATAACATATTGAATCCGATGGTCCCGCTGTCGGAAGTAAATCAGTATAACGATGTATCACGAACACCGACTGGTTTCTGGTGGTTTGATGCTATTACTTATGCCGGCTTTACGCTGGCAACAGCTTTCAGCTTTTTATCAATAATGGGATCTGAATCCGCCCGCCAATCTATCGTCAGACGCGGTGCGGTTTACGGCGGACTCTTAATCACGCTGTTAATGCTTCTGATAAACTTCGGGGTGCTGTCAATCATACCGAATGCTTACGACGTGGCCCTACCTACGATGCAGATGGCAGTAAATGTGTCACCATGGCTCGGTACCGCCTACTCGGTAATTATTATATTATTAATTTATAATTCTATCGTCGGCTTTTTATTTCCTTTCCTCGCGCGTTTTACAAAACCCGGGACAGGTAAATACAAAATGCTGCTGGCCGCCTCGCTGATTATCGGCTACTTCGGCACTTACGTCGGATTCGTCGAACTCGTTAATATTATTTACCCGCTGTTTGGTTATGTCGGCATGACTATCGGAGTAATGCTGACTATTCGCTGGGTATTTTTAAAACTTAAAGCACGAAAGCTGGCTGAAAAATTGTCGGATAATGAAGATGAATAAGATGATTAATCCTGTGACTGCCTCCCGGCAGCTGCAGGATTTTTTTTATATCTTTTTCGCTTATAATGTTTATCTTTTTTCTAATAGTTTATATAAGTTATGTAAACAACATACAGGAGATGAAATTATGTCACAAGGTAAAAACCGTGCTTCATGGCGAATGGGCTTTGCATATGCCGGAATCATCGTCGGAGCCGGATTCTCAACAGGACAGGAAGTACTGCAGTTTTTTGCCAGTCACGGACTGGTCAGTATTTTAGGAATTATACTGGCGGCGCTAATTTTAATGTTCGTCGGCAGACAGGCGGCAAAACTCGGCTTCAGATTGAATGCCGAGTCACATGAAACGCCGCTCAGGGTTCTATTCGGTGCCAAACTCGGCCTGGTCATCGATTACGTTTTAATATTCTTTTTATACGGCATCGCAGTTGTAATGATTGCGGGAAGCGGAGCAACTTTTAACCAGGCATTCGGAATACATCCGCAGCTCGGCGTGCTGATTCTTATACTATTAACATTCGGCACACTGCTGCTCGACTTCGATAAAATCGTCAATATCATAGGCGGGATTACACCGCTTTTAATTATCGCAGTAGTCATTATAACCGGTTACAACATACTAAATCCATACGTTCCCTACTCTGAGGTTAATAACTATGTGGAACCGTCACGCACCCCAAGTTCATTCTGGTGGTTCGATGCAATTACTTATGCGGGACTTGCGCTCGCGACAGCATTCAGCTTTTTATCGATTATGGGATCTGAAGCTCAGAGACACGCAATTGCCCGCCGCGGTGCAATATATGGCGGACTGATTATTATGCTGTTAATGCTGCTCGTCAATGTCGGCGTGCTGTCAATAATGCCGACAGCAAACGAGGTGCCGCTGCCGGCCATGGAAATGGCGGACAATATGGCACCGTGGCTCGGGGCGGTCTATTCAATCATTATCATTCTGCTGATTTACAATTCAGTAGTCGGATTAATGTACCCATTCCTGACCCGCTTCACCACTGCTTATTCCGGAAAGTATAAAATTATGCTGGTCGTCTCGCTTATCGCAGCCTTTATCATAGCCAATGTCGGATTCGTCGAACTTGTCAATATTGTTTACCCGATCCTCGGCTATATCGGACTCGCAATCTCACTTTCGCTGTTCATCCGCTGGATCATGAACAAAAATACGAAAAAAAAACTGCTTTAGATGATGTGAAAGAAGATAAACCCCCATCCGCCTTGTGTGGATGGGGTGTTTGTGTTGGGTGGGTGTGGTGGTTCGTGTTCTTGGTTGCCTATGTGAAAGCTACATGGGAATTCAAACGCTGTTGGTTGCCCATGTCAAAGTCACATGGGAATTCAAACGCTGCTGGTTGCCTATGTGAAATCTACATGGGAATTCAAACGCTGTTGGTTGCCCATGTCAAAACTACATGGGAATCCAAACGCTGTTGGTTGCCCATGTCAAAGTCACATGGGAATCCAAAGGCCGCTCGTTGCCCATGTGAAAACTATATGGGAATCCAAACGCTGTTAGTTGCCCATGTCAAAACTACATGGGAATCCAAACGCTGCTCGTTGCCCATGTCAAAACCGCATGGGAATCCAACAATCAGCTCAGCCCTTCAAATGGTCTTTATATTTAAAGTACAGCTCCGCTTTCGACATTGCCTCTTCAAAATTACGATACTTAAAAGTATATGTCGTTTTCTTTCCTTTTCTATCCACGTAACAATGCTTTAATAAAATTCTGTATACAACTTTAAATGTTAGACTGTGTCCGATAAAGTTCATAAATGAAACTCTCGTCATTGGTTTTCCATAAAAAAGATACTTATAATCACTAAGTGCACGTAATAGAAGTGTTTCGTTAGTCATTTTACTTTGACATTCTGTACAAGTGAAATGAAAACGTGTTTTTAACAAGATATAACTGCTACATTGTTCGCAGTACACTCCCTTCCTCAGCCGCGTCTCATCAACATCACTTTTAAAATAAGGATTTTCTGCGATTTGTTCACTCAAAAGCCGGACTATGAATTGGGATTTATTACCGATTTTCCCGCCCCGGAACTGCCTGAAATATCTTCTTAAATCGGAACGCACAACAATTTTACTCCAAATAGAATTGTCGTCAGTATGAAGATAAAAATCATCGCTCGGGAAAATCAGTTTACCGCTGACCCGAAAGCTGCTGTTAGCAGTATTCCTCAAGCCGATCAGTTTTCCGACGGCACGGTTTAGCTGAGCGACCGGATCTTCTGTTATCCTCCGGCCGGCGCGGTACCAGTCACCGCCTTCCACCTTGTAATCTCCCGTGTAGTTTTTTATCTCGTTTACAACGATTCCTTCATCATCAATGACGAGCGCATCGTACTGGGTAACTGATTCTCCAATTTTAAGATAAAGGTCCCGGTAAACTAAGACATCGTCGTGTCCGACATCATTAAAAATCTCATCGTATAAACACTCGCCCTCAAAACCTTTCAACGCTGCAGCATGTCTTCTGTTTTCGTGCTTCGTTAATTCGGTCCTTTTTTCAAGCGCATCGTAAAATAATAAATCATGGGATTTAAGTCTCGGGTTCAAGAACATTTATCCGCCTCCAATATAAATTTGCTTATTTCAGTTATACAGCAAAATGCTCCACAAAAATCATAAAAGCCAAACAACTTACAAAAATTGCAAAACTGTATCAATACCACCACTGAAATATAATTACAGAAATTACCACTAAATTATATATTACTTATTACACATTTACGGTTATTTTAAAAGCCCAACTGTGTTAGTATGTTCACTTGTGTTACTAATTTAGGAGGAGATTTTTGTGCAAGCACAAAAAGATGCAATTAAATTTGCTTTTGCCTATACGGGAATTGTTGTAGGCGCGGGGTTCTCTACCGGTCAGGAAGTTTTACAGTTCTTTACCAGTTTTGGCCTCTGGAGTTTTGCAGGTGTAGCGGTTGCTGCAATCTGCGTATTATTTATGAGCAGGCAGACTGCCAAGCTTGGATACAGATACGATGTAGTTTCTCATGAAGTACCATTACATAAATTGTTTGGGAAAACTGCAGGTACATTGGTCGATTATATCTTTGCTTTTTTTATGTATGGGATTGCAATTATAATGATTGCGGGAAGCGGTTCAGCTTTTGAAGAAAGTTTCGGTCTCGAACCTTGGATTGGTTCCATCGTGCTGTTATTTTTAGTGTTCTTCACACTGCTTTTGGATTTCGACAAAATTGTTACTGTACTTGGTGCAGTGACACCGTTTTTAATTATTGCAGTATTAATCATTTCACTGGTTAATATTTTCAATCCGGAAGTCGTCCTCAGCGAGGTGAACCAGGCTGCAGATATCAGCCGTACACCGACAGGTCTCTGGTGGTTCGATGCAATCACCTACTCAGGCGTCGTTATCGGTGTCGCTTTCAGCTTTCTGTCCATTATGGGAGCTGATGCTGATAAACAATTTATCGCACGGCGAGGCGCAGTCTACGGCGGAATAATATTTCTTATTATGCTGTTTCTGCTCAATGCCGGAATGCTTGCAGTACTGGATGAGGCAAACCGCGTAGCACTGCCGACACTTGTTATGGCAAATGCCATTCATCCGGTCTTCGGGACTATATTCTCGATTATTATTATTTTACTGATTTACAACACTGTCGTCGGTCTGCTGTATGCATTTTTAGCGCGTTTTACAAAACCTTATTCCAAAAAATATAAAATCTGGCTGGTTACATCTCTTGTTATCGGCTACATTTTAACGTTTATCGGCTTTGTAGATCTCGTTAATTTCTTCTATCCGATTTTCGGCTATGCAGGTGTACTCATCGGTATCGGCCTTCTGGTCAGATGGATAATGAATAAAAATACGACCAAAAAATTATTATAAGACAGCACAAAAAAGCGGTGAAGACTCAGTCTTCACCGCTTTTTGCATACCTTATAATTTAATTCTTGTACCCGCTTTACCTTCAAGTGCAAGTACTGCTTCATCTAATGAACAGATGATGCCTTCTTTGCCTTCGTGTTTAGCGAATGCGATTGCCGCTTCGATTTTAGGAAGCATAGAACCTGCCGGGAATTGTCCGTCAGCAACGTGTTTTTCAGCTTCTTCAACAGTAATCTCTTCAAGCTTCTGCTCGTTTTCTTTACCGAAGTTAATATAAACGTTAGGAACGTCTGTCAGCATCATGAATACGTCAGCTTCAGTCTGTTCCGCAAGTTTTAAGCCTGAACGGTCTTTATCGATTACAGCTTCAACGCCGTGGATTTGACCTTTGTCGTCGCGGTAAATAGGAATACCGCCGCCGCCTGATGATACAACGAGTGATGTTTCAATCAGTGTTTTGATTTCTTCAACACCGTGGATGACTTTTGGTTCAGGAGAAGGTACAACACGTCTGAATCCGCGGCCTGCGTCTTCAGACATCTGATAGCCTTTTTCTTCAGTCATTTTTTTAGCTTCTTCTTCTGTGAAGAATACGCCGACAGGTTTAGTCGGATTGTCGAAAGCTTTGTCGTCTTTGTCGACTTCTACCATTGTAAGCAGTGTAACAACGTTTGTTTTGTCGTCGCCTTCAGCCAGTCTGTTTTTAAGAGCAGATTCCATCATGTAGCCGATCATACCTTGAGATTCAGCATTGTTGACGAAAATCGGCATTGCTGGTATTTCTTCTTTTGCCGCTTCGTTTTGAGCGATGATGTTGCCGACCTGCGGACCGTTACCGTGTGTAACTACGATTTTGTGGCCTGCTTCTGAAATTTCAACCATGCGGTTTGCCGCATTAACTACGTTCTGGTACTGGTTTTCAAATGTTGCTTCCTGTTTAGGCTGTAAAATTGCGTTTCCGCCTAAAGCTAATACTACTTTTTTACCCATTCTTTCATCTCCTATTTAGTGTCATATAAATACCGTACAGCGTGTCGCGCCCTGAACTTGAGCCGAGCTCAAGCAGTTCATCGACACTTTCCTGTGACGGCTCATTGCCAATTGCTGTAATACGTGTACTGAATATTCCTTTTAACGCCAGTTTAATAAAGTTTTCGCTGACAATTGTCGTTACCGTTTGACTAATATACTGATCCAGTTCAAAGAGATGCTTCTCGGCGATAAACGGCTGGAGCTTATCGACATACAGAATACCTGTAATAATATCGTCGCCTGACGGCGTCAGCCCGATGCCCCGTCCCGCTAAATATGCGAGCGGAAAATCCGCACTGTCATCAGCAAGATCATCGATTATCGACGAAAGCTTTTCGGGATTGAAATCGCCCTCGGCATAATCTGTAAAGTCATAGTTATCGACAACTTTTTTAATTGTACTGATATCAGCCTGTTCTGTCACTTCTTTATAAGCATACAGTTCGGCCTTATTTACCATCAGCATAAAATCATTGTGATTCACGCCATTCTTCGTCAGCCTGACGGTGTCATTGATTTTAAGCGTTTCTTTGATGTGATGAATTGTATATTGATCTATCGTAATTCCAAATGGAAAATAACCATTTTTATTTGTTCCGATAAAGATTAACTCATTCTTGTCATTAACAATATTAAAGCCATTGTTAAAAATACTGTGCACACGCATTGCTTTGTTTGTTTGTAACAAGGAAAGTGCGATCTCTCCGATCGCACTTGACTCATATATCATTTATGCATTAAACCCGAGTTTTTCAGCATAAGCTGTAATTGCTTTTTCGAAACATTCGATCGGCGGGTTAACTGTACCGGCACCAATCTGACCAAATCCTGCAACTTTGTGTGCAATACCTGTGTTAATTACCGGAAGGATTCCTGATTCAACTACTTTACGTGCATCGATTCCTGTTGGTGCACCTTTAAAGTCCCAAGTCGGGATAATGAAGTTAGGGTTTTCCTGTTCTGTAATTTCAGCCATGTTATTGCTTGTTTCAAGTGCATCGTTGAAACCGCCTGAACCGACAAAGCGAGTAACAGCAGGTGCTGCAATCATCGCCATACCGCCGACACCGATTGTTTCAGTAATAGCAGAGTCACCGATATCCGTGTTTGCATCTTCAGCTGAGTAACCTGTGAAGTACAGACCTTGAGGTGTGTTTACCGGTGCTGTGAACCACTCATCACCCATACCTGCGATACGGATACCGAAGTTTTCACCGTTACGGCACATTGCTGTAACGATTGTACCATGTTCAATTGTACGCGCAGCATCAGTCATTGCTTTACCTGTTGCCATTGCCACGTTTAAGAAGAACTGGTCAGTGTCAGCAAGGAACTGCATAACTTCTTCGCGTTTTTCTAATTCAACATCTTCAAGGCTTGTAATTGCCGGAGCAACTTCTTTAAGGAAAGCCAGTGAAGCTGCGATATTTCTCTGGTGGAATTCGTCGCCCATAGCGATCGCTTTAGCAACTAAAACGTTGACGTTTAAACCTTCGTCCATAGTTTTAAGCGCTTTTGATAATACCGGGCCAAGTACATCTTTCATCCAGTGAAGACGTGTAAGAACCTGGTCGCTGTAAGAACCGAAACGGAGAACCGCACCGATACCTTCGTTTAAAGTACAGTAAGCTTCGTTGCCGTGTTCTTTGTTAACGACAACTACAACAGGCATGTTCATTGAAGTAATACCGCCCATTGGCCCTACTGCATTTACGTGGTGACAAGGGATGAAAGTGATTTTGCCGTTTTCCAGCAATTCACGTGCACCCTGCTCGTCGTCTGCCCATCCTTCAAAAAGAATAGCACCGACACATGAACCCTGCATAGGGTCAGTCATGTTTTCATATTTAATCGGAGGACCGGCATGTAATAATACATGCTCAGTCAGTTCCGGAATTACAGTGTGTGCAGGTACAACATCTGTTAAGAAAGGTGCTGAGCCAATCATTTTCTGTACGACTGCTTTGTTTGCTTCATCTATAGTTTGGTAAGCCATTATACATTCTCTCCTTCATAATTGTTTAAGAATTGAAGTACTTTCATAAGCTTCTCATCGCCGCCGGCAACTGGACGCCAGTTGAACTGAACAACTTCAGCTCCGCTGTTTTCTACTGCTTCAGTGAAGCTCTTCAGACCGATGTTGATTACGCTCGGTTTGTTAGAAATCAGACTCATCATTTTATCGTCTACAGACAGGTCTTCAGTACCTTTGTCGAATGTTTTGATTTCAAGTTCAGGCTGAACGACTTTGCCGCCGATTAATTCGATTGCTGTACGGACCATCTGATCGTTAGTATCACAGATTACCGCACCTGCTTCTTCTAAAATCTGGCGCTGTTTATCATAGCCCTGTGCATCTTTGTCAGTACCGACTACAGTTGCTAGAACGACTAATGAACGCTCTTCTGAAGCTGCTTTGTCAGTAATGCGTTTAATTGTCGGAGCAAGTTCAGAAGCCATGTCGGCATGTGAACCGTAACCGATAACGTTGTCGAGCATAATAACTGCAGTATCTTCACTGTCAGCAGATGTTTCTAGTTTCTCAATACGTTTTTCAGGGTCGATCATCGGGTGAGGCTTACCTTGTGTGTACATGTCATCACCAAGGTCGATAACTTCATGTGATGCAGATTTATAAGTGAAACCTTCATCTTTAATTTCTTCTTCACCAAGTGAATGTTTAATCATCATCGCTGCTTCACTTGCAAGCGTACCGCCTGAGTAGTAAGCTTTGATGCCTTTTTGATTTTCGTCGAAGTCCGCTTTAATGTTGTCGAGAGCTGAAGGTGTGAAGTTAACTTTCTCACCATTTGACAGCTGAACTGATGCAACTGCAGCTTCTTCAAGAGTGTAAGCGTGATAAATTTCTTCTTCCTGATATTCAGGTTTGTTACCAAGGAATAAAGCAACGACTGGTTTGTCAATGCTCCGCAGTAAGCTTTCTACTTTTTCCTGTACTTCTTTAGCCGGCGGCTTAGAAATAACAGTGATGACCTTAACTTTAGGATCCTGGTTTAACGCTTTAATGCTGTCGAGCATAGTTACAGCGCCAACTTCTGTAGATAAGTCGCGTCCGCCTGTACCGATAGCGTTCGTTACACCTTTGCCCATACGGTCGATAATAGTAGTAACTTCCTGAATTCCTGTACCTGATGCACCTACGACACCGATGTCGCCTTCAGCAACTGTGTTTGTAAATGCCAACGGCACGCTGTGGATAATTCCTGTACCGCAGTCAGGACCCATTACTAATAATCCTTTATCGTGTGCAAGTTCTTTCAGACGAACTTCGTCTTCTTTTGCCACGTTGTCACTGAACATGAATACGTGCAATCCGTTATGAAGTGCGTTTTCAGCTTCCATAGCAGCGTATGTGCCGGGAATTGAAATCATTGCAAGGTTCGGATTGTTTGCAAGTTCAAGCGCGCGTTTCCAGTTGTGAGCTTCACTGCTCTTAGCAGACTCGTCAGAACCGCCTCCGCCTGCAAGTTCAGTATCAACTGCTTCGTTCACTTCATCAACTTTTGATTCGTCTTCAGTATCGATTACGATAGCGATATCGTTGGCACTTGCTGTTTCAAGTTCCGGAGTACCGAGTCCTGCACCTTTAAAAATGTCTTTGTTAGCAGGCGTTCCCATCATAACTGATGCTTTGTTCACGCCGTCCATAGCGCTTAATTTCTGGCTTAAAAGCATTAATACGATAGAATCCTGATACGTATTTTCTTTAATAATTGTATATAACATCATGTACCTCCATTAATATTTATTCTGCAAATCTGTTTTTGCCGTGGTAGCGATCAAAATGAATATCGTCACTCACGAGGTAGTCATAAATTTCATCGACAATTTCTATGCCTTCTTCATCGTACTTATCCGCACGCATCTTGCCGCGTTCTCCCGGATAATTGACTTCTGTAAATCCTGGTGCCGGTGTCTGTTCTTTCAGTTCGTCAAGCATAGTCGACAGCTGACGCTTAAACTGATCAACATCCGTAAAGTAAGCCGGATTAATCACGATATGAAGCTGGCCAAGCTGTCTGCCTGCCGTTAAGTCTTTGTACATGCTCGATACATGCACTCCGTGCGGCAGACCTAAGAGACTGCCTGAAAGGATATCGACCATCATCATGAGGCCGTAGCCTTTCGGTCCTGCTACAGGAACGAGGGCGTGAACGTCTCTTGAGTTTGTCGTCGGTTCACCTTTATCGTTAACAGCCCAAGTATCCGGAATATCATTGCCTTTAGAACGGGCGTCGAGCACTTTACCCCAGGCCTGCACTGTCGTTGCCATGTCGAACGTAATAATACGCTCGTCATTGGTCGGTGCACTGAAGGCGATTGGATTCGTACCGAAGTACGGCTCTGTGCCGCCGAAAGGCACAACCATCGGATCGGACTGGCAGACAGAAATTGCCACCATGTCCTCTTTTGCCGCCTGTTCAACGAAGTAGCCGAGAGCACCGGAGTGGGAAATGTTCGTCATGCCGACGACAGCGACACCATTATCCCGTGCGATTTCAATAGCGCGCTCCATACCCTGTTTTGCAACTTGATGGCCTGGACCGTTGTCACCATCTAATATAGCTGTTGACGGGCCGGTCTTTTCAAATTTATATTCCGGGTCGTTGGTAATACCGCCTTTGGCAATACGTTCTGCATAGTATTCGACGCGCACTGCACCGTGGGAATGAATGCCGCGGTGGTCAGCAAATGTTAAAACATCACTAATATCAGCCGCCGCATCTTCTTTTAAGCCTGCTTTTTGAAGTTTATCTTTCATTAAGTTGAATAATTCTTCTTTTGATACGCGCATTTACAAAACCTCACCTTTTAATATGGTGTATCCGATTTTAAATACTCCATGATGTCTTCCGGAATCGGAATACCTGATTTTTCGTATTCAGCTTTCGTCGCTTCCATTAATTCACCCGGGTAGTATACCTGGTCAAATCCTGTTGCCGGTTTGTTGCCGTGAAGTTCGTCAACCATCGTATCCATTTTTTCTTCCATCGCTTCTCTTGAACTGAAGAAGTCAGGATTGATAACGAGGTGGAACTGTCCGAGACGGCGGTACTCGCTCAAGTCTTTGTACATGCTTGTAACGTGCTTACCGTGGTTTAAGCCGAGCAGGCTTCCCGCTAAAATGTCCACGATCATCATCAGGCCGTAACCTTTAGGACCTGCTACCGGAAGCAGTGCATTTACTGCGTACGGGTCGGTCGTCGGGTTGCCGTCTTTATCAACAGCCCATGTGTCAGGAATGTCTTTGTTCTTGCTGCGTGCATCGAGGATTTTACCCCAGGCCTGCACTGTTGTTGCCATATCAAAAACGATTGGTGTATCGTTTTTGCGCGGTGCAGCGAAAGCAATCGGGTTCGTACCGAAGTACGGTTCAGAGCCGCCAAAAGGTACAACCATCGGGTCTGACTGGCAGACTGATAAAGCCACCATACCTTGTTCTGCTGCTTTTTGTACGAAATAGCCGATAGCACCTGAGTGGCTCATTTCGCTGACGCCGACTGCACCGATACCGGATTCTTTAGCGAGGTTAATCGCTTCTTCCATCGCTTCATATGCAACGTAGTGGCCGACAGCGTTATCGCCGTGGTAGACACCAGTTGACGGTCCGGTTTTCTCAAACTTAAGTTCCGGATCGTTATTGAAGCCGCCTTTTGCGCAGCGTTCAGAATAATACTGCATGCGCACTGAGCCGTGGGAATGAATACCGCGCTCATCTGCCCAGACGAGGACGTCTGCGGCACGATCAGCGTAAGCTTCCGGCATACCATTCAGCATCAGTTTTTCTTTAAATAACCGGCGAAGTTCAGATGAATTCGAAATTACCAGTTGTTCTGACATATCGTTGCCTCCTGAATAGTTTAATTAAATTTCAACGTCTCTGTTGGCATCTTTAGAGTAAATATATGAGAATGACTCATCGAGACCAACTGCATAAGTTGCCTGCAGCGCATAAGCACCCATAAAGATGTAGTCGCCTTTATCAACAGGCATCCAGTTGTTATCAAGATTGTACATTCCGCGTCCGCTTAACACATAAGCGCCGTGTTCCTGTACGTGAGTTTCGATATAACCGTGTGAAGCACCCGGTTTAAATGACAGGATGTGGAAGTTCATGTCGTAAGCAATATCTGCAGGAAGAAGGTCCTGTACAAGCACTTCGTCCATTCCTTCGTAAGCTTTAGCCTGAATGTCATTTACATTGCCTGTAACGATTTCAGGTTTGCCGACACCTTTAGCTTCCTGGTAACGTTTTTTGTAAAGGAAAAGACGGCTGTCTTCACCGTTATTATTGTTAACAAAAGTCAGTTCAAGGTGAGGTGGAACGTAAACATATCCGCCTTCTGATAATTCGTAAGTTTCACCGTCAACTGTTGCAGTAACGTTTCCGTATACTACATACATGAAAGTTTGTACTCCGTCTCCGCCGAAACCTTGAGTGTTTCCGCCCTGGTTTTTAACAGTAACTAAATAGTCGACAAAGCGTGCGCCCATGCGCGGTGAACCGAGGATTGACATGTCGCAGTCGTCAAATCCAGGTACGACGTTATTTACAAGTCCGTCCGGAGTAAGTACCGCGAACTCATCCTTTTTAACGATTGAACGTGTTTCAAGTAATCCTTCTCTGTATCCCTGCTGATGGTTTAAGTAACCCATTATTATATCTCCCTTTCTTAGTATCCGAATATTTTATAAAAATCTTTAACCGCTGATTAATACGCTAATTTGTAAAGAGTTTCTGCCAGTACTTCAATACCATTAACGAGGTCGTCAATATCAGTTTCTTCTTCCACATTATGCGAGATGCCTCCGATTGAAGGAACGAAAAGCATTCCTGTCGGCATATAGCCTGCGAAGATCTGTGCATCATGACCGGCACCTGAAGGCATTACTTTGTAAGAATCTCCAACTACTTTTTCAGCTGATTCTTCAATCATTTTGACGATTGACTCATCCATCAGTCCTGGAGACTGTTCCATCCACAGGTTGATATCTGCAGTCATACCGTATTTATCAGCAACTTCATTAATTGTCGATTCTACAGTTTTCGCAAATGCATTCAGTTCTTCTTCATCGATATGACGAGTATCCACGGAGAATTCAACTTCACCAGGAACAACGTTTACGACACCAGGAACCGGTTTAACACTGCCGAAAGTAACAACGAGCGGGTCGCCGATTTCGCGTGCTTTTTGAACTAAAGTCTGTGCGATTTCAGTGAATGCTACAACCGCATCTTTACGGTAGCCCATCGGAGTTGTACCTGCGTGGTTTGCTTCACCTTTTAAGTTAATTGTGTAGCGTTTTTGACCGACGATACCAGTAACTACACCAATTTGTTTTTCTTCTTTTTCTAAGATCTGGCCCTGCTCGATGTGAACTTCAATGAAAGCTTTAATATCATCGCGGACTTTATCGTCTGTTCTAAAATCAAATCCTGAGTCTCTCATTGCATCGACGAATTTAATACCTTCGTCATCTGTAATGTCTTTAACATCGTCATTATTCTGCAGGTTGAAGAAGTTTTTAACACCCCAGAAAGTATAAGGGAAGCGTGATCCTTCTTCTTCAGCAATCGACAGCACTTCGAGCGTGCGTTTCGGCTGACCGTATTTTTCTTTCAGGTAAAGTGTAGCAATCAAAGCACTTAAAATACCGAATTGACCGTCAAGGTGGCCCCCTTCAACGACTGTATCAATGTGCGAACCGCTCATGATTGTCTCATCCGGGAATTCACTTCCGATTAAACGGCCTGAAACGTTACCGATTGCATCGCTGGAAACTTCCAGACCATTCTCTTTGAAGATATCCTGCAGTGCACCGACTGCCTGACGCCATTCTTCAGAATATAGTAAACGTGTAATTCCGCGCGGATCTAAGCCGCCGTAACTTGTAAACTGTTTGTCCAGTTTTAGAAAGGTTTCACGAATATCCATTATTTTATCCACTCCACTCATATTATTTCACTTATAATTATAGATTTAATTGCCTCCTCGGGCATTGACAGTTCCAACAATCATTATTTTTCAAATTATTCACTTTAGACA
The DNA here is from genome assembly GCF_015235105.1 of Jeotgalicoccus nanhaiensis. Classification (NCBI taxonomy): domain Bacteria; kingdom Bacillati; phylum Bacillota; class Bacilli; order Caryophanales; family Staphylococcaceae; genus Jeotgalicoccus; species Jeotgalicoccus nanhaiensis. Next base: position 68,171 of record NZ_JADGLW010000002.1, on the reverse strand, counting down.
AATACACAAAAATTCATTAGCCTGTATAATAGTACAAGTAAATAAAGGAGGCTTAAACCTATGACAGCAGTAACTATAAAAGAAACTGACACTTACACTCTTTCTGGCAATCTGTATGAAAGCACCGCACAGAATGAATCGGACGTGCTCGGCACTTTGATTTATTTACACGGCGGCGGACTTGTATTCGGAGAAAGAACGGACCTCCCTTCAGAATATACAGCAGTACTCAGACAAAAATTCCATGTGCTGACTGCCGATTACAGATTAGCGCCGGAATCTGATATCGACGATATCTTTACCGACTTACATCACATATATCACTTCGCGGCATCTTTGAAACACGGTAATGTATATATTATGGGAAGATCGGCAGGCGGTTACTTAAGTTTAATCACGGCGCGGGACTTCGACATCGCCGGTGTGATAGACTTTTACGGCTATTTTAACTTTACCCACAGCGACTTTAATTACCTCCCGCACGACCAAAAACATTTATCAAATATGCTCACAGAAGAACTGGCAGCGAATAATATACGGGATTATGCGACTGTGAACGAACCCCCTGATCCGAGATACCTGCTTTATTTATACTACCGGCATTTGGGAAACTGGGCCGAAACGCTCGGCATCGATACCGAATCCGATAAATACCGTCTGACCAATGATGATCTCGCAGCACTGCCTCCGGTCTTTATCGCACACGCAAAAGGCGATCCGGATGTTCCGGTGTTTTTCAGCAGAAAACTTGCGAAAACTGCGGCGATCAGTGAATTTGTCGAAGTCGATACGGTAACACACAATTTCGACCAGGAAGTATCTGATGACAATATTAAAATATACGAACGCGCAGTTCAGTTTATGGCTGAGCAGATTTAGAGTGAAACACCGGCAGATTGAGTGCCGGTGTTTTTCTTTTGGGCGATGGGTGGTTGGTGTTGGTGTTCTATGGACGTTGTTGATTTGACAAAGTACTTGCAGATTGTTCTAAGGACGTTGTCGATTTAACAAAGTACTTGCAGGTTGCTCTATGAACGTTGTTGATTTCACAAAGTACACGCAGCAAGTTGTCTTTCTTTTCGCATTGGTTTACCATGTCAAACTCACATGGAGATCCAAACCGCTTTAAATTACCATGTTAATTCCACATGGGCATCCAAAGCACGTTAAGTTACCATGTCAAACTCACATGGAGATCCAAACCGCTTTAAATTACCTTGTCAAACTCACATGGGAATCCAAACCCCTTTAACTTACCTTGTCAAACTCACATGGGAATCCAAACCCCTTTAACTTACCACGTCAATTCCACATGGGAATCCAACGCGCTTTAACTTACCACGTCAATTCCACATGGGCATCCAACGCGCTTTAACTTACCACGTCAAACTTACACAGGCATCCACCCCCCCCACCAAACTCCCTCACCCCACCAAAAAAGCACCCCGCAATCAAAAATTGCGCGGTGCTTCCTTTAATTTATTTATAAAATTTACCGATTTTAACGTTGCTTACGCCATTCTCAAGTGAATAGATTTCTTCACCGCGTAAAATTGTACCGGCAACCTGAGCGCCGATTTCGCGTCCGATGTAAGGACTGATTTTATTGCGGTATTCTAATTCTTCTTTTTCTACTGTGTATGGTGAATCGCCTTTTATCAGCACGAAGTCAGCATCGTATCCCACTTCGATACGGCCTTTTCCTTCAAGTTCAAAGCGTGCAGCAACGTTCGTTGCAATAATGTCAGAGAACTGAACGAGTGACATGCCGCGTTTTTGGACTGCTTCATCAAACAGCATATCCACGTTGTTCTGGATTCCTGAGATTCCGCCCCACGCTTTAAATGCATCGTCAGTGTCTTTAAGATCTGGTGTACATGGTGAGTGGTCACTTGTAACGAACATCACTTTGCCGTCAAATACGCGTTCCCACATTCCTTCAAGACGTGATTTTTCACGGATGGGCGGCGAGCATTTCACTACCGGTCCGATATCATCGAGTTCTTCTTTATAGAAGTATAAGTAGTGAGTACATGTTTCGCATGTAATATCCACACCGTCGTTTGCCGCTTCATTGATTAAATCAACACCTTCAGCACATGCTACGTGCACGATATGCACACGGCATCCTGTTTCACGCGCGAATAAAATGATTTTTTGAATCGGTTCAATTTCAGTAAATACAGGGCGTGAGTCCACATAAGCTGCTAGAGATTTTTCACCGCGCTCCTGGGCAAGCTGGCCGAGTTTATCTGTGATTGGTCCGTTCTCAGCGTGAATCGACAGAATTTTACCTGTTTTTGCAATTTGACGCATTCCTTCATATAAAGAGTAATCATCGACGTTCATAAAATCGCCTTCAATTGCGCGGTCGCCTGCTGTTGCAACGAATGCTTTATAAGCAACAACGCCGTTTTCATCAAGTTCCTGAATGCCGCCTTCAAGATTAAACGGCACTAAGCCGCCGTAGCTGTAAACATCCACAGATAATTTATCTTCACCGGCTGCAAATTTCTTGTTAATCGACTCTTCGTCAACTGTTGCCGGAATTTGGTTTAAAGGCATTTCGATAAATGACGTCACTCCGCCTTTTGCTGATGCGCGTGTACCTGTATCGTACCCTTCCCAGTGATCGCGGATACTGCCGCCCGGTTCACTGATATGTACGTGAGCATCGATCATACCCGGTGATACAATTAAACCTTCTGCATCTGTAACGCGGGCTTCGCCTGCATCAATATCTGTACCGATAGCAGCAATCTTGCCGTCTTTCACACCGATATCCACATTCTTTTCTCCACCCGGTAAAATAACCAGTCCGTTTTTTATAACTAAATCAAAAGCCATTTATATTCCTCCTGACCATTTCTGTAAAAACGTAAAACGCAAAAGTATTACTCAGCTGTCCGTATACTTTACCCTTAGTGCAGCCTGTAAAACGCACAGCCGGTTAATTATATTTACGTTTTAATTATTATTAGTGTACTATTATGTGAAGAAATAAATATAGTTAAAATATTACGTCTGAATATTAAATTTGTGCATTTTGTACAAATTCTTATATTCGGCATTTTAGGTGATGACTAATTGGTATCTATTAAAGAGATTTTATCCTTGGAACGTTTCAGCAATTTCAAATTAATAAATAAAAGTGCGGACCTGTCCCGCGAAGTGACCAGTGTCGATATTACGGAAACACCGGATGTGAAAGATTATACATCCCAAGATACTCTCCTTTTAACGACGGCCATGAATTTTAAGGACAACCAGCGGTCGCTCATTAACTTTATCAGTGAGCTTGACAGTGTACCTGTTGCGGCACTCGGCATTAAATTATCGCGTTTCATTCACACGATTGACAAAGAAGTGATTGAACACGCCGACAAGCTCGGCTTCCCGCTGATAGAAATTCCTGAAAACTGGAAGCTCGGTCAGGCGACTCACAGCATTTCCACTTATATTTCAAAAGATGAAACGGAAAAATTATATTACGCGCTGGAAGTGCAGCAGCGAATGAATTCCATGCTGATTAAAGAATTCAGCGTCGAACGCATGCTGAATCAGCTGAGCCAGTTTTTACGTCTGCCCCTTGTGCTGATTAATCCGTTTTATAAAGTGGAGGTAACGAGCAACGATTTTAAAAATGATCAGAAGCTGCTGAAGGAAAACCTGAGGTATTTCAACAACGTGTATCTGCCTGATAAAGACAGCGTAAATGTCGATTTCAACAGCAGGATTGCAGTATTCGAAGTTCCGGCTTTCAGCTATTTCCCTTATTATTTAATCGTATCGAATCTCGAAACTATTAGTTATCCTTTCAGCCATCTCGCCATAGAACAGGCGATTAACTCGCTGTCGTTCGCGATTTATAAAGACTCTAGAATACGCGCGACGGAGCAGGAAGATGTCAATCTGCTTTTCAGCTCGCTGATTAATACAACTGAAGGCTCGCCTATCAGTCTCGAGAGCAACCCGGAGTTTTTCGAACGTTATCATTTGAAAGATTCTTCGTACTATAAAGTGATTATTTGCGGAATTGATCCGGGCAGCGATATTGAGAATTCGGAGTATGTCAATGAACGCTACCAGCTGACCTTCGAATGGCTGCAAAGCGTTCTCGTTACCCTCGACCCGAACATCAGTATTTTCGGTTTTGGCGATTCAAATAAATTCGCTATTCTGCTGCAGGACAAGCATGAATATTACGAAGCCTACTGCCGCCATCTGCAGCAGGAATACAAGAAGTTCTTTAAAGAGTCACTGTCTTTCGGCATAGGCAATGAAGTATCGGATTTCACTCAAATTCACTCTTCTTTCGTCGAAGCGCTGGAAACTTTTGATCTCTGCAAAGATGAAGGAAAGCGCGAGTTTCTCGAAATTTATCGTCCGCGGAATTTTGAAGAACTGCTGCAGCTCCTGCCGCAGGATAAAGTCCGCCCGTTTGTGCTCAGCACTCTCGGCGAACTTGCTTTTCCGTCGAATACAAAAGATAAAGAATTAAAGAAAACCCTGCAGATTTATATGGATAATCAGTGTGATATTACGAAAACATCCAATGAAATTTTCGTGCATAGAAATACTGTCAAATACCGCATTAATAAGTGCGAAGAAATGCTCAGGGTAAATGTAACTGATCCTGTGCATTCTCTCAATATCCGCCTTGCCTTATTCATTTCTAAGCACATCCAGAATAATTAATTAATTGTAGGGAATCAATAATTACAGCAGCACTCATTGTTCAATGTGAACAATGAGTGTTTGTGTTTTAAAGCGTATAATATGGGTAGTTAAAAATTATAGGAGGCGTACTTAATGAATGAATTAGAAAAGAACGGCTCCCAGTACTATAAAAAAATAATAGTTGCTTTAGTACTTGGTTGGGTCGCAATCTGGATTTACAGAACGATTTTAACGCCGATTTACCCTCAGATTCAGAGCTCTTTAGGCGATGTATCTAACGCAGAAATCGGTCTAATTGCTTCTGTATATTTCTTTGCTTATACAGGAATGCAAATTCCCGCGGGCGTACTGGTTGATAAATTTGGTCAGAAAGCAGTCTTAATTCCAGCATTTATCGGTTTTGCGATCGGTGCTGTTGTACTCGGTACAGCAGGTTCACTGCCACAAGTATACATCGGGTCTTTAATCTCGGGTATTGCTACAGGTAGTTACTACGGATCAGCATACAGTTTATCAGCTAAACACGTGCCAAAAGACAAGAAAACTTTTGCCAACGCAATCATTAACAGTGGTTCTGCAGTCGGTATGGTTATTGGTCTTATAGGTTCTTCAGTCCTCGTCGGCGGTTTAAACGTTGAGTGGAACTGGATGCTTTACGGTACAGCATTAATCATCTTAGGTGTGACATTCGTATTCTATATAAATATCAAGAGCGATAAAAAATCACCTGAAGTTGAAAACAAAGAAAACGCTGATGCCACTTCAGCGGATATCGTTACAGATTCAGCGGATGATGTTTCATTATTCTCAGGCAAACACATTACAATATACTTCACGTATTTCGCAGTATGTTACGGTTACTACATGATTGTAACCTGGTTACCATCATTCCTCGTAGCTGAAAAAGGATTCGCACAATCGGATGTAGGTTATGTATCAGCTTTAGTTGCTGTTGCAGGTATTCCGGGTGCACTGATTTTCGCACGTCTGATCGACAGAAGACAGCAGGACCGTTTGAAATATATTCTTATGCTCCTTCTCGTTGCAGCAGTTATGATCGGACTTACAGTTTACTCACCTTCACCATGGATTCTTTACATCGCACTGATCCTTTACGGACTAATGGGTAAACTTGCAATCGACCCTGTGTTAATCACGTACGTCTCAGATTCTGTTCCGGAACAAAAAACAGCCAAAGCTCTTGGCTTGTTCAACTTCTTCGGTATGGCATCATCAGTCGTGGCACCTTGGCTGACAGGTTATATCGGTGACGTAACCGGTTCACAAGTACTTGCTTTCTATATCGGTTCAATCTTACTGATTGCCGCAGCAGTATTCTTCTTCTTTGTAATCTACCTTAGAAGCGGAAAAGAATCACACGCTTAAAAATATTTATAAAAGCAGCGAAGTCATCTATTTAATAGATATCTTCGCTGCTTTTTTGTCTTGAATTTTATATTAGCTCACTGCCGAAAATGAGTCCCCAGCCTTTTTGCAGGGGACTCATTTATTTTATTTATTAAACTGTTAGAACGGGAATACATGCAGGTCGATACCGTAAACGACCGGCACCCACAGATAAACCACAACGATAATGATAACTGAAGCAATGACATTCAGCCAGACCCCTGTTTTAACCATTTCTGCGATACTTACCTTATTTGTTCCAAAGACAATCGCATTCGGCGGTGTTCCGACAGGCAGCATGAAAGCACAGTTTGCAGCCATTGCTGCCGGAATCATTAAAGCAAGCGGATGAACATCAAGAGCAATCGCAAGTCCTGCAAGTACAGGTAAAATCATCGTTGCTGTTGCTGTATTTGATGTGAACTCTGTTAAGAACAGTATTAAAATTGCCACGATAGCAATCATCAGAATCAGCGGCATGCCGCCTACACCTGCGAGCATTTCACCAATCCAGGCATCTACGCCTGTGGCAACTATAGATCCAGCTAAAGCCAGCCCGCCCCCGAACAGAAGCAGAACGCCCCAAGGCAAGTCTTTTGCGACACCCCAGTCGAGAACACGCCCGTTTTGTTTCTTCGATGGAATCAGGAACAGAAGAACAGCAGCGAACATCGCAATGGAACCGTCGCCGAGCATTTCTGTAAACGCGAACTGATCGAAGAAGAAACCGCGCATAATCCATAGGGCTGCTGCCAGGATGAATATTATCAGCACCCATACTTCTTCTCTTGTCATTTTGCCAAGCTTTTCCAGTTCATCTGTGATAATTTTACGTCCGCCCGGCAGTTCTTTCATACCGTGCTTAAACGAGAAGTAATTCATATATGCCCAGGCAATCGCAAGCATTACAATGACTACCGGTATACCGACGAGCATCCACTGGGCAAAGTTTAATTCAACATCAAAAATCTGTCTCATCTGGCCTGCCAGTATAATCAGCGGCGGCGTTCCGATTAAAGTACCGAGTCCGCCGATTGTTCCTGCATAACCGATACCGAGGACGAGTGCTTTCTCAAATAATTTAACATCGCCTCCGAGTTCCGGCGTTGATAACGAATGTGCTTCTTTAATAATTGCAAGACCGATTGGAATCATAATCATTACTGCTGCTGTATTGGATACGAACATTGAAAGCAAGGCAGTAGAGACCATAAAACCAAGTAAAATTGTTGCTGTTGTCGTACCTATAGCTTTAATAATAGACAGGGCAATACGGGTATGTAAATTCCATTTTTCCATTGCTACGGCGAGTAAGAAACCGCCTAAGAATAAGAATACTATGTCATCTCCGTAAAAACTTGCTGTTTCCTGATTGGACATTACTCCGCCCATCGGGAAGAGAAACAGAGGCAGCAGTGATGTGGCAGGAATCGGAATCGCCTCCGTCACCCACCATGTTGCTATCCACAGTGCTGCGGCGACAACGAAAATACCCGAGCTGTCCAGCGAATCGGATTTTAAAAACAGCAGAGCCAAAACAAAAAGCAGCGGCCCTAAAATCAAACCGATTAATTGAGCTTTACTATATGCTTTCCTGTGCTCTTCAGGCGAAGGCGCACCGGTAGCTGCATTCCTTAAATCTTTAGTACTAAAAAACTTGAGTAATGACTTTGTCCTTTTGGATTCACTCCAAAGGTTATCATAACTTTTTTGGACAACTCCTCTATCCTTGGAATCGCTCACAAAAATCCCCCCTAAAATAAACATGATATGAATTTATCATAAATATTCAGATAAATCTATATAAATTTAATGTTAACTGATAACTTTATCTTATTAATAGAATAATGTAAGCGCTTATAGTAAGAATTGAGCGAATAATTCATCTCCTTATATAAAAACTCCCCGAAGCTCATACCAGCTCCGGGGAGTACCTTACTAAATAATATTAATTTACTTTCTCTACATGCTCTACTCTTTTATAACCTGATTCATCCAGCAGGAATACCGCAATAATACCGACTACAAGCAGGCCGCCTGCAAGGTAGAAGCCCATATCTAAGTTTCCTGTAACGTCTGTAATGAAACCGGTAATGTACGGTGCTAAAATTGATGCCGACATTCCGATAAAGTTATAAATACCGAAGGATGTTGCAAGACCGACACGCGGCGCGTTATTGGCAACAACGGCAATCAGTACAGGGTTTGTACTTAACTTACCAACGATACCGTAAACGATGAGTGATACATAGAGTACCCACATCTGATCGAAGAGTACGATAGATATTGTCGATAGGAAAGCTAGCGGAACCATTACCAATAGTACTGGACGCTGTTTGCCTAATTTGTCTGACAGCCAGCCGAAGAACAGCATACCAGGAATTGATGCCCATGGTACTAATGATGACACGAAAGCAACGCTTGAGCCGCTGATGCCGCGTGCTGTTTCAAGGTAGTACGGCAGCCAGGTCAGAATTACGAAGAAACCATAGATTGAACAGAATATAGTGATAAAAGCCAGTATAAGGTTTCTGTTTTTGAACAGTTCCGATACTTTCAGTTTCGCTGGCGCACCGCTTTCGCTCGTTGTTGCCTGATAACCCGGCGGGTGCTCCTTCACCATAATCCACATAATAATACCGATAACAATTACGATAACACCCATAATCCAGAACGGTGTGCGCCATGACATGTCCATTTCCTGAACTGTAATACTTGAAATCCAGTACCCGGCTGACATACCGATAGCCATACCACTGTTAATAATGGCACTGCCGAGTGTCAGGCGTTTTTGCGGAATCGCTTCAGATGATAATCCGTACTGCGGTCCGTAGAATACACCCTGGAAAGTACCAGTCAGGAACCACATCATCAGGAACATATAGAATGTAACCATCTGTCCTGAAATAATTGCAAGAACACCAAAGCCGATAAAGGCAGGGATAATCATTTTCTTCCTTCCGAATTTATCTCCGAGATAGCCTGAAGGAATCTGTGTGACAGTATATCCTAAGAAGAACAGACTGCTCAGAAGGCCGAGCTGGGTTGCGTTAATGGCAAATTCAGACTGAATATTGGTCATAATCGGATTTAAAATTGTGCGTGTTGCATAAATTGCAATCCATCCGAGCGTAAAAACAATGACGATTTTTATCCAGTAGCTGTTGGAAAGTTTTTTGTTTTCCATGGTTAGTCTCCTTTATAATAGTTTTATATTATGATCACTTTATATTTTACAGCACCGCTCCCGATATTACTTTATCTATAGTAGATAAAATTTTTATCGTTATTGTGCAAAACATCACAAAAAATCCGGTGTAAAAATAAGTTTTATAAAAATATTTGTATAATTGCGTTAATAATTATATTATTAACAGTACAAAAAAATAAAAAGACGAAGGATGATGCGCATAATGGCAAGTTTACAAATAAACAAAAGACTAATCATGACACCTGGACCCGTTGCGGTGGATCCGAGAGTATCCCAGGCTATGAGCAATTCCATTCTTGGACAATTCGATCCGGAATTCACGGGCATAATGAATGAAACTATGGAACTAATCCGGAAATCATTTAAAACTGAAAATAAATGGTCATTTCCAATAGACGGTACGAGCCGTGCCGGCATCGAGGCTGTAATTGCCAGTATCGTTGAACCGGGCGACAAGGTGCTGGTTCCGATCATCGGACGTTTCGGCTACCTGGTGACTGAACTTGTTGAACGTGCCGGCGGTGTCGTTCACACAATCGAAGCGCCGATGGGAGAAGTAATCCCTGAGGATGATATTATTGAAAAAATGGATGAAGTAAAACCTAAAGTACTGGCAGTTATTCACGGAGAAACCTCCTCCGGCCGCCTGCAGCCGATTGAGAAAATTGGTCATGCAGCAAAAGAACGCGGCGTCTTTACTGTAGTTGATGCAGTAGCGACTTATATGGGACAGGATATCCCGGTTGATGAATGGGCACTCGACGCTGTAATCGGCGGTGCACAGAAATGTCTGTCGGTGCCATCGGGAATTACTCCGATTACCTTTAATGAACGTTTCAGCGATGAGATCAATAAGCGGAAACGCGTGGAAAAAGGAATACGTACAGAGAATGACAAATCGACATCCCATTTCATTACGAGCAACTATCTGGATTTAACCCAGCTGCAGGACTACTGGGGCGAACGCCGCTTAAACCACCATACAGAGGCAACGGTAAACGTATACGGGCTGTATGAAGGCTTGAAACTCGCAATAGCTGAAGGAGTAGAAGCACGAGCCCGCCGTCATAGCTATCACCACGAAGCGATGAAAGAAGGAGTCAAAGCACTCGGTCTTGAGCTGTTCGGTGATGAAGAACATGAAATGCAAATGGTTGTCTGCGTTAAAATACCGGAAGGTATTAACGATGCGGAATTCAGAGCAGAACTGCTGTCCCGCTTCGGTATTGAAATTGCCGGTACTTTTGGTGCTGTGGCAGGTAAAATCTGGCGCATCGGAAGTATGGGATACGTTGCTGAAAAACAGAATCTGCTGAACTTCATTACTACATTCGGTGTGTTTTTACAGTCACACGGCGGAGACAATATCGACCCTGCCGCTGGACTAAAAGCAATGACAGACTTTTACGATAACAATTCACTATAATTTTAAAAACCGGCTTGAGATAGCCGGTTTTTTTTGTCATTACTGGATGCACATTCTATAATGCATTTGGAGGCAAGATTATGAGACGATTATTATCAAAAATTGAAAATAGAAAATTATATATGATTGAGCTGCTTTATCAAAAAAATGATTATATGCCCATTGAAGATCTGGCGGCCGAGCTCCAAACTTCGGTCCGAAATTTAAAAGAGGATATCGCTGAGATGGATAATTTGTCTGATATTCTTACCATTACACTGCTGCAGGATAAAGTGAAAATGGAATTTCATCAGAATACCGGAGTTGAGTCTGTCACCCAGTATTTGATTAATCACAATTTCTCCTATAAATTACTGGAAGAAATGTTTTTTAATGAAACACTGCATTTGGAAGAGCTGGCAGAATCTATGTATGTCAGTACATCGACTATTTACCGGCAGTTCCGAAAAATCGAAGATGTTTTAAAAGAAAACTTTACTGTGGAATTGAAGACAAACCCGTGCAGAGTGTCGGGTAATGAAGAGGATATTCGTGCCTTTTACGTCACATTTTTCTCTGAAAAATATAGTATTTTTGACTGGCCGTTTGAAGATATCGTCAGCGAAAAACTGATGGATGATTTAGTCGAGTCTCTTATTGATCTGATTGGAATCGACGTTGATTTCTCCTTCTTAAGGTATGTAAAATATGTAGGAATAATTGGGCTCTTGCGCTATAAAAACAATTATTTCTTAAACGAAGATGTTGAAACCGGAAAGTATGAAATTATAGATGAGGCCGCTCGGACATTTGATTTGACCGCGCTTGAAGATGCGTTAGATATTAAAATTACCGAAGAAACATTGTCTGAAACATTCGCAGTATTTTTACAGGCAAACGTGCCTTTTACCAATGAGGATTTTATCAGAAAAGCAAACCAAAGCCCGGTTATTACCCATTCATATTTCAGGTTGCTGGAGATGATAAATGCACTGTCTAAAAAATATGAATTGCCAATCCCCAACCGTGACGACATGATTATGGGTGTGCATAACACTTTATTTTTAGGCAGAAGCGAGCTGTATACGAACTTCATTTTAAATGATAAAAAGAGAAAATTCGTACAGGCTGCCAAAGAACTTTATCCTGATTTTTATAATGATATGTATCATTATATGACTGATTATATTGTCGATATTTATGAAAGAAACGATAAAATCTTGCTCAACCATATGATTTATACCTTTATGACACACTGGGATGATTTATTTGTTTCTCTGAAAGCCCAGCAGAAGAAAGCTTCTGTACTGCTTGTCAGCAGTAATGATATAAAACACGCCACGATGATGAGATCCGTCATCGATTTTGAGTTTTCCGAACAGCTTGAAATTACGATTGGAACCGACCTTAAAGTGATTAAGGAAGCGCTTAGCAGTAATAGTTACGACCTTATCATCAGCAATTTCCCGATTGAGGATAACCCTCACTCGCGAGTTATTTGTGTCGAAAACGTTCCAACCAGAGCTAACATGCTCACTATTATGGAGAATTTGATGTCAGTTTCTGATGAGTGAGGATGATGTCTGTCAATTTTTGTAGACTTTTAGCAGAAAAATGACAGAAATGGCTTGTTATTGACTGCAAAATAAAGCCGGATACACATGAGATTCTGTCATTGAAACCCTAAAGGATCCAGATACACATGAAATCCTGTCATACAAACCCTAAAGGATCCGAATACACATGAGATCCTGTCATGCAAACCCTAAAAGATCCGGATACACATGAGATCCTGTTATGCAAACCCTAAAGGATCCGGATACACATGAAATCCTGTCATGCAAACCCTAAAGGATCCGGATACACATGAGACCCTGTCATGCAAACCCTGAAGAGTCCGGATACACATGAAATCCTGTCATGCAAATCCTAGAGGGACGGAGCCACATGAAATCCCGTCATACAAATCCTAGAGGGACAGAGCCTGCATTAACACTCGAGAAACCGTCCTTCATCTACTTCAGCACAAAAAAAGGCTTGGAAATCTTAAAATCAAGATTCCAGGCCTTTTTACTTTTTTATATACTCCGCACTTCTAAAGAAGTTACCAGACTTAAATTAACATAAACTTCTCCGCCGCTCCGATTCGGAAGTTTCACAAACTGATTATCTTCAAAGGTACCGTCGATTAAGCCGAGTAATTCATTTACTGCTTCAGTCTTATTCACTTCCATCGTTGACCCGCCGATATAATGAATCGTAATAATTTGTTTCATTTCCTTCACCTCTTTGTAAACTATACCCGTATTTTATAACTTTAAAAATGTTAAAATTGAGCGTATTAAGGAGTGATATTATGTCACAGGGTGAACGTAATTTACAGAAAATGCACGGCACAGAACGCCGTGCGGATGCTTTTTACAACAACCAAATGATTGACTATTTAAATACGGAAATGCAGGAGTTTGTGAAAGCCCAGCAGTTTTTGTTCATGTCGACAAGCGATGCCGGCGGCAACTGTGATTCGACCTTTAAAGCTGGTGAACCGGGTTTCGTTTATATTATAGACGATAAACGTCTCATGTACCCCGAATACCGCGGCAACGGCGTCATGGCATCGCTTGGAAATATTACCGAGAATCCGCATATCGGCCTTTTGTTTATCGATTTCTTTGAAGACCGGATCGGCCTGCACGTTAACGGTGCTGCTGAAATTATTGAAAACGATGAACTACATACAATTATTCCGGATGAAGACACCAGGACGACCCTATTAAAGCAGCACGAAAACCGGACAGAACGCTGGGTTGTGACGACAGTGCATGAAGCTTACATCCACTGTTCGAAACATATCCCTAAGCTCGTCGATACGAAAAATCTAACTGACTGGGGAACCGATGATTCTAAAAAAAAGGGCGGCGACTATTTTAAAGTGAAACAAAGTAAAAAAGAGCGGGAATAATTACTATTGATTATGCAGTACATCTGCTGCCGTCTGTTTCATCTTTTCAACATAGGACTCACCGAGTTCGTTTTCAATAATTTCAAATGCCTCTTTGGACATAAACGGCCTGTATTCTGCATGGTGCGCATCACTTGCCACAATATGAATCAGGCCTTTTTGTATCAGCTCCAGTGAGTTTTCCTGCAGGTCGCTGCCGAATTCTCCGCATACGGAAGCTGCAGTAACTTGAGCCAGCGCCCCCTCTTTGATTAAGCGCGCTAAAATTTGCTCATTTTTAACGAGCGGACGGCAGCGTTCGGGGTGGGCAATAATTGGAGTAAGACCGAGCTCCCGGAGTGCCGTGAAGACTTCATCTACATCTTCGCGCAATTCTGTAAAAGAAAACTCGATAAGAATATATTTGCTGCCGGCCAGTGTCAAAGCTTCTCCCGTTCGGAGCTCCTTAATCAAATCATCGTTGATTCGGATTTCCTGGCCCGGATGCACTTTAACTGGCAGCTGGTGTTTATCGATAATATTTTGTACTTCAGAAAGCTTTTCTTTTACAATATCAGCAGGTGTATTATACGTACCGCTGTGATGATGCGGCGTACATATAATATCTGTAATACCTTCGCCCACGGCCTGATTGAGTAAATCCAGAGTTTCTTCCTCAGACTTCGGACCGTCGTCTACGTTGATTAATAAGTGATTATGAATATCTATCATTAAATCTCTCCATTCACTGTAGTCACCTATATTATACAACGGATTAGTGCTTAGATAAAAATATCCGTTTTGATTTAACAAATCTCTTACAAATGTATATCATTTTTTAACAGGATTTGATTTTCACTTAATTATTCAGCACATCTCTGCAGATCCTTCTTTAGGCGTTTTCCTGCCTGAATCAGAAGGTGCTGATATTCATGAATCAGTACTACCAAAAGAAGTCAAAACAGTGATTGTTAAAAACTTCCCGAACAGCTTCCTTAAGACTTATCTTGAAATTAAATTAAGAGACAATGGTGTCACAAAAGTAATTGTTATCGGCATGATGTGCCGGCAGAACAGGTTCACTACTCATTCATTGTATCTTTAAACGGTATGTATGCAGAAACCACATCAACAGAAGATTTTCTAAAATAAGATATATATTTACAGGCAGTCCGAAAATACTCGGGCCGCCTTTTTATTGAATATACTATTTTAATACTTAAAAGAAGAAAGGAACCAAGCTGATTTCTCAGCTTAGTTCCTTAAAAATTTTAGTGGTCTTCGTTTTTCTTTTTCCGGGTAACGAAAAGCAGTGCTACACCCGCGAGTAATGCGAGAATGCTTCCAACATACAGAAGATTGTTTTGTGTTTCTCCTGTATCAGGTAATGTTGCATCATCTTCTAATTGTTTATCTGTTGATGTTGTATTTGTTTCTTCCAGTTCTTCCGATTTGTTTCCAGAATCCGTTGAACCTTCCGGTTTAACTGGTTGTTCTTCAGATTCTGATGGACCTACCGGTTGATCCGGTCTCTCCTCAGGTTCTGATGGATCTTCCAATTGTTCCGGTTTCTCTTCAGGTTCTGATGGACCTTCCGGTTGTTCCGGTTTCTCCTCAGGTTCTGATGGACCTTCTGGTTGTTCCGGTTTCTCCTCAGGTTCTGATGGACCTTCTGGTTGTTCCGGTTTCTCCTCAGGTTCTTCCGGTCTTTCAGGAACTTTTGTTTCTACATGCGGTGCGACAACAACTGTATTAGTATTAAGTGTTTTATCACCGATATTGAAAGTTGCCTGATTTCTAACACCGTTCTTTTCAGCATCTTCATCAATAGAAGCAAATGATGAATCTATTGCCATTGTTATTTCATAGCCTTCTAATGCTTCAAGAACTTTCTCATCAGTAATAGTGAATGTGATATTGTTACCGTTTGTACTTAAATTACCAAACTCTAAAATACTGCCTGCTGGAATATCAACTTGTTCGACTTCATCTAACTGCTGTTCAATTTCTTCAAGTTGAGTTTCTAACTCAGCAATATCAGATTCTAGTTCTTCTATCACTTGAGGATTAACAACTGTTTCTTCGGCTTTCACTGATTCTTCAGTTTCAACCTCTTCAGCTGATTCACTTTCTAAACTTTCAGCTTCAGGACTTTCTTCTGGTGAAGATGTCCCTTCTTCAACTGATTCTTCAGTAATTTCTTCTGTAACTGCTGCTGCTTCCTGCTGATTTTCTATTTCTTCATTGGCAGGTTCTTCAACAGAATCACTCTGTTCTGATTCCGACTGAGTGCCACTTGAAATGTTTTCTTCTTCAGTGTTCGAAGTTTCCGCTTCTTTATTTTCCTCAGTTTGCGGCTCTTCTTCAGAATCTGAATTTTCATCTTCTTCAAGTTCCTGAGTTTGCTGTTCTTCTTCTATTGCTTCAAGTTTTTCAAGTTCAGCTCTTAACGATTCAAGCTGTGTTTCAAGATTTAACTTGTTCTCTTCAAGTTCTGCAACTTCATTTGAGTCTGTTGCTGCACTCTCAGCAATCGTAACATCCACATTGCTGATATTAAGTCGATTATCAACTTTATCACTAATCGTAAATGTTGTAACATCATTTACTGCGTCAAGTACAGTCTTCATTTCAAATGTAAAGATTTCATCATTGGAACTTACTTCATATTTATCGTATCCATTGACAGTTTTAGTTGCTTCACCTTGGGGAACAGATTGTCCTGGGGTGCTGACATTATTTTCTGACTGATCAACTTTTCTTTGGTTATCAGGAGTGTATGCTCTAACATCTGCTTCATTATAGATGTTTCCACTTATAATGTCTGTCATTGTTACTTCATAAGGCACGGTTACTTGAGTAGATTCGTTAGGTGCTAACTCAGTAACTTCCAATTCAATCAATCCGCCGAGCATTGCATCATACAGGATTAAATGATTGAATTCAACATCACCAGTATTTGTAATTACAAATGTGTAATTAATTGTGTAACCGGCTTCATTTACCGAAGCAACATCGCTCGATTTCTCTAATTGAACTGATGCGTCAGCCGGTTCTGCTGGAACGTGAGGCACTGTAACTTCATCTGGTACTGGTTCAATAGGTTCATCAGTACCAGGAGGTGTACCTGTTGCAGTTGCTGCGTTTAATACCGAACCGTTATCAATGTCTTCCTGAGTAACTGTATATTCTGCGGTACCGGTTGCAGTCTCACCCGGTTCTAACGTTGTCTGATCAAGTTCGATTCCCTGTGAAAACATTTCATCTGTAACTGTTACATTTTCAAGTGTAATATCTCCACTATTCGTCACAGTAAAGGCATATTCGATAATATCTCCAACTTCAGTAAATGATTCCGTCGTTGATGCTTTCTCGAATATTAATGATTTATTGCCTTTACCTGAAACAGTGACTGAATCTTCTCCTGTAACTTCTTCACCAGTTGGCGGTGTCCCTGTAACTGTTGCAGTGTTGATAACCGACTGGTTATTTATGTCTGCCTGAGTAATTTCGTAACTGGCGTTCGCTATTAATTCCTGTCCAGGTAATAAAGTTATATTTCCAGTATCTTCGATTTCTTCTCCATCGATTGATACATAACTTATTTCACTTAATCCTTCCAATACATCTGTAAGGATGACATTTTCCAGTGTGACATTACCATCGTTTGTTGCTGTAAATGTGTAATTAATATCTTCGCCGGCAACTAAATCATCTCTGTTAGATTCTTTAATTAGGTTAATGGATGGAGTTTGTTCTCCCGGCACAGTCACTTCGTCTTCACCCGGCGGCACTTCTGTTTCACCGTCCGGCGGCGTGCCTGTGACTGATGCTGCGTTAAGAACTTCTCCAGCATCCACATCTTCTTGTGTCACGGTATAAGTTGCGGTACCTGTCGCTGTTTCGTTTGGTCCGATTGTCGTCGGTTCAACTTCAATACCATCTGGGAACATTTCATCAATCAGTGTTAAACCGCTGACTGTGACATTACCTTCGTTGTTGATTTCAAAGTTATAAACGATTTCATCACCGACAGTATTAAATGACTCTGTTGATGATGTTTTATTGAGTGACAATCCTGGTTCCGGATCTTGCGGAACCGCTACGGAATCTGTGCTTGTGACATCGTCACCGTTTGACGGTGTACCAGTAATTGTTGCTTCGTTGGTCAACTGCCCAGAGTCTACGTCACTTTGCGTAATTTCATAGCTCGCATTGGCGATTAATTCCTGACCAGGTAATAAAGTTATATTCTCAGTATCTTCGATTTCTTCTCCATCAATTGAAACATAACTTATTTCACTGATACCTTCCAATACGTCCGTAAGTGTTACATTTTGCAGTGTAACGTTACCATCGTTCGTTGCAGTAAAGATGTAATTAATATCTTCACCAGCGACTAAGTCGTCTCTGTCAGATTCTTTAACCAGATTAATAGAAGGAGTTTGTTCTCCGGGAACAGTCACTTCGTCTTCACCCGGCGGCACTTCTGTTTCACCGTCCGGCGGTGTGCCCGTAACTGATGCTGCGTTAAGAACTTCTCCAGTATCCAGGTCTTCCTGCGTTACGGTATGAGTTGCGGTACCTGTTGCAGTTTCTCCCGGTGCAAGTGTCGTCGGTTCGACTTCAACACCATCTGGGAACATTTCATCAATCAGTGTTAGACCGCTGACCGTGACGTTACCTTCATTGATGATTTCAAAGTTATAAACGATTTCATCGCCGACAGCATTAAATGATTCTGTCGATGATGTTTTGCTGAGTGACAAGCCCGGTTCTGGATCTTGCGGAACCGCTACATAATCTGTACTTGTAACATCTGCACCAGTTGGCGGTGTACCACTGACTGTTGCTTCATTTGTCAGCTGTCCTGAATCCACATCACTCTGCTTAATTGTATAGTCTGCATACGCGACTAATGTATCGTTAGGATTTAAAGTAATATTTTCTTCGTCTGCAATTTCTTCATCATTTATAGTGACATAAGAAATATCACTTAACCCTTCAAATATATCGGTAATATTTACGTTTGTTAATGTAACATTACCATCGTTTGTTGCAGTGAACTTGTAATTAATATCTTCACCGGCAACTAAATCATTTCTATCAGATTCTTTAATTAAACTGATTGAAGGATTTTGTCCCGCTTCAATTGTTACTTCATCATCATCTGTCGGCGGTTCCAGGTTATCAGGCGGAGTTCCTGTGACAGTTGCAGCGTTTGAAAGTGACCCATTATTTACATCATCCTGGGTAATTTCATAAACCATAGTGCCTGTTGCTGATTGGCCCGGCTGCAATGTTGTTTCTTCAAGTTCAATACTTTCTTCGAACATTGGATCAGTAACGACTATATTTTGCAGTGTCACATTCCCGGTATTTATAACTTCGAATGTATATTCTACTGTTTGTCCTGCTGTACTGTAACTATCTGCATCTATCGTTTTGTTAATTTCAATTGCTGGTTGACGTTCACCTGTTACTGTTTCATCATCTTCGCTTGTTACCGGATCGCCTGCTGGCGGTGTACCTGTAACATTCGCTGTGTTATTAATAGCTCCGGTGTTAACGTCTGTCTGCGTAATATTATAATTCGCAGATGCAGTTAAAACGTCATTCGGATTTAAAGTGATATTTTCTGGGTCTTCAACAACATTGTCATTGACCGTTACATAGGTAATATCGCTTAATCCTTCCATTACATCTGAGATTGCAACATTATTTAATGTGACGTTTCCATCATTCGTCACAATGAATTGATAATTAACATCTTCTCCCGCTATTAAATCTAAGCGGTCTGCAATTTTTTCTATAACTATAGAAGGTTCTTGTTCAGCAGTAATTGTTACATTATCTTCAGCAGACGGAGGTGTAATATCTCCAGGCGGTGTACCTGTCGCTGTTGCTGAATTATAGATTGAACCATTATCTAAATCTTCCTGAGATACAGTTCGTACAGCTGTACCTGTTGCAGTCTGTCCTGGTTCAAGTGAAGATGGTGTGATAGTAACACCTTCTGAGAACATTTCATCTTCCACAGTAATGTTATTCAAAGTAACATTACCTGTGTTTGTTACTTCAAAAGTATATTCAATCTGCTGATTTACTTCACTAAATGTCTCAACAGCTGCTGATTTCACAATTTCAATATCTGTGTTTTGATTCAGCTCTATGACTTCTTCATCATTATCAGTCACTTCATTGCTGTTAGTATCCTGTCCGTTTACTGTTGCAGTATTTGTTATCGTACCGTTATCTACATCTTGCTGTGTGACTGTATAAACTGCTTCAGCAGTTAATACATCATCTGGTGACAGACTAATATTTTCTAAATCCTCTGCTGTCTCTCCATTAATTGCTAAATACCGTATATCACTCAAGCCTTCAAGCATATCTGTCACAATAACATTATTTAATGTGACGTTTCCGTTATTTGTCGCTGTAAATGTATAGGTCACTTCATTACCTGCTGTCAGTTCTTCATTTGAATCTGCAGATTTTACGAGCTCGATTGAAGGATTCTGACTTGCTGGAATAATAATTTCAGTATTATCTGTCGGAGGTGTTCCTTCTCCAGGCGGCGTTCCCGTAACTGAAGCTGTATTTAAAATAGTTCCATTGTCCAAATCATTTTGGGTCACTTGATATACGGCTGTTCCTGTTGTGCTTTCATTAGGATTGAGCGTGGTTGTCTCTAATGAAATACCTTCTTTAAACATTGGATCAGTAACAATGACATCTTCTAATGTTACGTTGCCGGTATTCTCGACTTCAAATGTATACGTAATTTCTTCGCCAACGGCAGTAAACTCTTCAACATCTGATGTTTTCGTGATTTGAATGCCAGGCTTTTGTTCACCGACAATATATTCCGTATCAGTGTCTGTTACAGGTTCTTCACTTGGATCTGTTCCTGTAACTGTTGCAGTGTTTTCAACTTCACCGGCATTCAAATCTGCCTGTGTAATCTGATAAAATGCATCAGCAGTAAGCACATCTCCCGGCATTAACTTAATATTTTCTGGATCAGTAATCTCCTCACCGTTAATTGCTGTATAAGTAATATCACTCAAGCCTTCTAAGACATCGCTAATTGATATATTAGATAAAGTGACATTACCGTCATTTGTTGCAGTAAAAGTATAATTCACATTTTCACCGGCAACTAATTCATCGCGATCAGCTTCCTTTACTAAATCAATAGAAGCGAGCTGCGTTGCTGGAATCGTATTACTGTCTGCATCTTCCACGCCGGTATCCTCTGGGTCGATGCCTGTGACTGTTGCGGTGTTTTCTAAAGCCGCATTGTCTATATCTGCTTGAGTCACTGTGTATTCCTCAGTAACAGTTATTGTTTCACCCGGCTCAAGCGAAGTGTTTTCGAGAGTAATATTTCCTCCAAGTTTTTCATCGTTCAGTACTATATCGCTGAGAATAACATTACCTGTGTTGGTAATTTCAAAAGTATAGACGACTGCTTCACCCGCTTCAGAAATCCTTTCCACATCACTTGTTTTCTCTAAAGAAATCTGCGGTTCGTATTCCAAATTATTAACTAAGTTCAAGTCTTCATCGTATTCTGCTGTATAACCATCTACTGAAATTTCATTTATGTAATAGTCGTATAATTCACCAGTAGAAGAATACATTGGATAGTCTTCGAAAATATAATTCCATTCCTCATTTTCGTTTGGTGACACTTCCACCGTTTCTAAATACTGAGTTCGGTTTTCGTCACCGTCAATCATTCGATGTAATTCTATCTCTAACGTCTCTGGCCGATTCATTTCTCCGCCCGAGTCATTCCATACTTTTGTTCCCCCAAGTTCAAAATCTGCCCCTTTAATAGTTGGAACTTCAAAATCGCGGTATACTGAATCTTCAGGTGTCGCTAAAAACGTCGTTTGTCCATTCGTAGCATAATATTCATCAGCGCTAAAAGCAGGGTTATCAGTATCCAGATTTACTTTATACCGGATATTTATATACTGATTTGCACCCAGATTCAGGTTATTAACATTCAGTGTATCACCGCTCAAACTGACACCTGCAGCATCAACAGCAGTCTGCGGCGTACCGCTTATGTAGTAGCTGCCGTCTGTTAAATTTTCATTACTTGCTGAAACAAAACCATTAGAGTGAATATTTAAATTAACCATCTCTCCCATTGGGTCAACAATAGATCCACTGGAAATGGTTCCTGTTAGTCCTGTTGCTAACCCGCTAAGTATATCTACAATTTCTGACACTCTATCCGCTTGATAATATTGACCTGGATTAGATGCCAAGCCGCTCATGACATTGTGAGCCTGAGTTTCTGTTGCATTACTTCCAGCTGTAATTTCAATACCTATAGAATGCATATCTATTCCACTTGCTTGTATAGCATTAGCTGCGCGCAAAGTACCAACACCATGGTTAGTATATCCTGCTGTAAAACTTGTCCCGTTACCTATAACTGTATTAGAAGAATTTTTACTAACAGTCGGAATCCCATCCGTTATAGTGACAATTATTTTATTTTGAGCGGTACTGCCATTTAAAATAGAAGCAGCAACTTCGATTCCTTCCTGAGTGAATGTGCCTCCATCATCGCCCCTGCCTCTATTAGATGGAATACTTGTCGGCAGTGATCTTTTTAATGCTTCAGCATCTCTTGTCAATGTTTTTTGAGAGAGGTTTTCAGTATTCCCTGCATTTCTTGCTATGTTTCGTCTGCCGTCCATGACGTGGGTACCGTAAATAACTGTCGCTATTTGTACTTGTTCATTGTTCTCTATCATTTCATCGATAAACTGAGTAGTCGCATTACGCGCTATTGTTACTCTATTATTCGTTGACATACTGTTAGAGTTATCATAAACAATAACAATATCGGTAGATTCATCGACTTCTCTTTCTTTTCCTTCAACTCTCAAATCGATAAAGTACTCTCCGGGTGTTCCGGTATATGTAGCGTTTTTCGAAATGATAGAATCTTCGTATTCCTGAGATTCTCCATAATTCATTACGCTTCCCGTATCATCTCCATGGATAATTTCTGCTGCATTTTGTGCATTGACGTTCATATATGTCAACGGTTCCAAAAACAGAGATATTACCATCATCACTGTAAACATAACCGGCATAATTTTGCCGGCACTAAAGACCTTAGGCATATTTTTTAATCAATCTCCTTTTATTCTTTTTAATTTATAATTCGTAAAGCCAAACAAAGAAAGATTACCATTTTGAAAAAATATCTACAAATCAATTTTTTGTGAAGCAAACAAAAAAATGATAATGGCATTTCGTTCTATTCGTTGAATATTACATAACTATATAAAATGAGATGAAGAAAAAGACATACTTTAAAATTTGGAATTTATTCCCTTCCAATTAACTTCTATTTACTGTTTAATAGAAGTAAGGGGAAAGTTGTTTTGTTAAAATGGGGGATGAGTATATGCTGGATTTTTTAACAAAAGCAAGTCAGAGAAAATTTAAGCTGGTTAAACTGCTAAGCGATTCAAGAACTTATGTGAGTATTAACGAACTCACTGCTACTCTCAACTGTAAGGAGCGTAATATTCTCGATGATGTCAAAGAGCTGTCTTCGCCTGAGCTGTTGCATATCTTTGAAATAGAAACACGTTCCAAATCATACAAATTGCATATGAAGAATAATATGACGATAGATGCTGTCGGTCATCATATTATGAATGATAACGATTGTTTCTCCCTGCTCGATTATGTGTTTTTTAACGAGGGTCTCAGTGCGGAAGAACTGGCCGAAAAAAATCATATTTCTCTGCCTACGCTTTACAGAATGATCAGCCGGATTAATAAAGGATTGAAAAAAAGATTCCATTTGAAATTTGAAACCAACCCGTGCCGGCTTGAAGGAGATGAAGTGGAAGTACGAAGTTTTTATCTGCAGTATTTTGTTGAGAAATATCCTATTTCAGAATGGCCTTTTGACAATCTTAACGAAGATGAAATACTGAATGTATTCCGAAAAATTACAGACTCTTTGAATTTTACCCGCCAGTATTCATTTTTAAGAACGATTAAAATACTGTTGGCCGTGTCCCATATAAGGTTTAAACAGGGATTTCATATCAGCGGACGCAGTACCCGTATGGCCAAGCTGCAGCACAGATTAAGTAATTCACCTTTACTCTATAAACAGTTTTCAGCCGTTTTTAAAGATGTAACCAATGCCGAAATGTTTAATGATAATCTGGCATACGTTGTGACGGATTATTTTTATTTTAATTATGAAGAACTCCTGACACATGCCCATCACGATGAGTATGCAGCCCGTTCCTTTATTAATTTAAGCGAAATGTTTAACGAACTGTCTAAAACTTACGATATTCCTCTCGTTAACAAAGATGCCTTAATTTATAGTGTTCACAACAGTGCTCAAATGGGTTTTAAAAATATTAATATCCGATATATACTGGTAGACAATAAATCCTTCCTTTTAAAACAGTTTAAAAATCTCTTCCCGGACTTTTACAATGATATTGAAAAACGTATTAAAACTTATTTATTACTGATGGAATTGGAGTACAATAGTGATCTCATCAACCATTTAATTCATAATATTTTTACACGCTGGGAAAATTTGCTTCATCACTTATATTCCCGTCAGCGTAAAATAAAGATACATGTAGTCAGTTCTCACGATATATATCATGCGAGACTGATGAAATCTATATTAAAATACGAATTCCACGACGAAATAAAAGTGAGCGTTCTCGATTCTATTGACCTTAATGAACTTTTAAATATAGATTCTAATATAGATATATTCGTCGTGAATTTCACCATTCCTGTTGCTGATAAACGGATTATCGCAGTAAATGATGTTCCTGCAGATGAAGATTTCATTGAAATTAAGAGGCTGATTGCAGAGATTCGTATAAATGAAAATTGATTATCCTTAACTTTAAGCAAGTGAATTCAATATTTTCTATATCAGCCGGTAAATCTGTACAAGCCGAACCGGTACCACCATATCTTAATATATTCACTCCACCATATAAAAAATGAATCGCTCGTATCGTACCATCTCTCCCCGTTTTTACTTAGGGCGGCAACATATTTAAAGGTGAATCTGCCATCATTTTCTTTCTCAAAAATATACTTTGTTCTTTTAATATGATAATCGCTCGTTACTATTAGAGCGGATATCATATTATTTTCTTCCATATAATCAATTATCGCCGTCGCATTCGTATAGGTGCTCTCCGCCGTATAATCAGCAATCAGGGCATTTTCTGGAATGCCGTAATCTTCTGCTGCTTCTATATTCTGTTCCAGACCCGGTATATTAATAACCGGTGTAATCATGACATAATCCGCATAACCATCCTGATATAGTTCAGCAGCACGCTTAAGCCTGCCAGTATCTCCGCCGATCATTACGATTACATCACTGTCTTCGGGGTTGTCCGAATAATTGTGATTGAAACTGTCAGCGAGAGAAATAAGCAGTAAGACTGAGACGATTATACCGGCGGCAATCAATAATTTTTTCTTCATACTTTTACGCTCCTGTATTCTTCAGTCTTGTCGCTTCTTTTTAGACCAGATTAGGCTTAAAGCAATAATAATTAAATAGAACAGTTTAAATCTATGTCTGAGTGCCGTACCTGCATTTGATATCCCAAGCCCAAAAATCAGCCAGCCGGATACCAGACTGATCAGTATAATCAGGAGCAGCGGATTTTTTTTAAGCAGATACCAATTTTTAATAAATACAAAGGCTGCAAACAGATAAAAAACTGAATCGAGAAAGAAACTGATCAGATCACTCAAGTTTCTAAGCGTCCATGGCATCGGCGAGCCGATAAAATATAATATTTTAAGCGGCGCAAAAATAATCATTTCTAAAAAATTATTAATTTCTAAATTAGTCAGATAAGCGGACTCACCGCGTTCGGTATTAAATACATCGTAA
The DNA here is from genome assembly GCF_015235105.1 of Jeotgalicoccus nanhaiensis. Lineage (NCBI taxonomy): Bacteria > Bacillati > Bacillota > Bacilli > Caryophanales > Staphylococcaceae > Jeotgalicoccus > Jeotgalicoccus nanhaiensis. The sequence goes on along the minus strand of NZ_JADGLW010000002.1, from coordinate 42,577 downwards.
ATATTTTTGTTATTCGACAGTTCCTGTTCAAATTTATTAAAAAGCGGGAGTGTGCTGAATATTTCCGGAAACATCAGCAGATATAATCCCCCTGCTGCCAGCAGTGCAAACGGAAGAACAGATTTGAGGGTTAATTTAAGTTTCCCTGAATCATGCCGGTAAAATATAAGGGCGAAAATATAGCCGATTAATATTCCGATGACCCCGGTATGGAACATTCCTCCGACTACCGCCAGAATAATACTAAAACTGATATTATGGTTTCCTTTGAATTTATACCATTTTATAAAGAAGTACAGTGAACAGACGACAAGCAGTGAAATAATAGATTCTCTTAAAAGTATGGCTGAAAATATTAGTGAATGCGGGAAAAATGCCATCACAGCAGCGAGTATAATTTGGATTTTCAGCGGTACCTCAAGCATCCTGAATATCTGTATCACTATCACTATCGTAGTTACAGCAATCAGTATATTAAGATACTGCGCAAACAGCCTGTCATCTCCGTATACACTAAATAAAATCCCGAGCAGATGCGAGTATGTCCCCCCGTAAATGGATTCTCCGAGCATAGTCATATCATTTGCGACCTTTAAACCTGTAGCATAAAAATTCTCCGTATCATCCCCGCTGTGCGGCACAGTAAATAAATCTCCAGCATATAAATCAACCAGCATGAGTCCGACTCTGACCGTAAAACTCAAAAATATAAGACCCGCAAATTTATAATAGTTTTTTAACAGCACAAACAGTAGCAAGATTGAAGAGATGCCGATAAACGATACTGTTAAATATATGTGCACTGAAAAATAATCATTGATCAGAAAACCCGCTAATCCATACATTAGTGTCAGAATCCACAGTAACAGCATCCGGCACCTCCCTTAAAAGAGTTTTGAGTTTTTATATATAATCGCCGCAATCTGGCCGGCAACTACGAACAGGCCGGTAACGATTGCTACAGCAAATGCACCGCTTATTCCGTAAGGAATTATAAATATAATAGACAATACAGTTGTCAGTACTATATTTATAATTTGGAAAACAACCTGGATATTATATAAATTAAATATATTCATGACCATTTCCAGTGTCTTCTCAATGACTATCAGACTGATAAAAATCCCGAGCAGCATGAGTTCTCTTTCGAAACCGAGAAAATCATTGCCGTAAATAAACACAAGCAGCTGACTGCCGTACAGGAACAGTATAATATTTCCGAGCATAATCGCAGCCAGATAAAATATCATAATTTTTATAAAAAAATTATAAAAGGCCCGGATGTTCTGTGCAGCTGTTCTTGCAAGTTCTGCAATAAGACTCTGATTAATCGTTATTACTATATTTAAGGAAATGGTCGCAAAATACATAATCGTCGCGTATATACCGAGAACTTCCACGCTGAAATAATACTCGAGAAAATAGCGCGGAATATTCGCATTTAAAGAAGACAGCAATCCTACGAGAGACAGCCCGATGCCGAGCCAGAAAATATGTTTAAAATGCTTTCTTCCAAACTGCAGCGTTTCAGACCGATTAATAAATGTAAATTTTTTATCGTAAAGATAATAGATAATCATTTGCGAAACCAGGAGGCTCAAGATTGCAGCAAGAAGAGATTCAGCTATAAATACTCCTGCAGCAAATAAAACTGCTGTAATAATACTTTTTATAATTTTTGAATAAGCCAAAAACTTTATATTAGATTCGGCAATATTCTCTGTATATATAAAATCCTCTTTCGTTTCATAAAATTTATAAATTCCAAAAAGCATAAAACAGACAGCTTCATATGTGCTGAAATCAAAAAGCACAGCCAGGATAATGATTAAAAGCAGGAACAGCATATTCATTATATTTCTGTATTTAAAAAATATTGAGTAGCCGTAATTATATTTTTTCTGAGTAGGCACAAGATCAGAAAATGAAAAGCGGCTGAATAATACTAAAGGTCCGGCGATAGCCAGAAAGTAAGAAAACAGTCCGATTTCATACAGGCCGATAACTCTCGTTATTAAAATTACCTGCAGCCACTGATTCAAGGAAAAGAGCAAGGTTGATAATACGTGCAGCATTTTTATTTTCATATCGTATACTTGCAGCTGCCGTATAAATCAAAAGCACATATATCATGTACAGGCATGGCCGCACTCTCCTTTTTCACTACTGTTATTTCTTAATCAGCTGAATCATTTTTTCAGTATTTTTACCGAATACCGCCTTACCGCTCACCATCTGCGGAAACCACACTGACTGCCCTGACAAATTAAACTCGAGCAATACAATTCTGTTTTGTTCATCTAAAGTAAAGTCCCAGGAAATCATTCTCATATGCGGTGTTTTTTCGTGCATGCTTTTCGCTGTATTTATGAGTTTTTCGATTTCAGGAAGTCTGTAATTATCAAATACAGTGCCCGTATCCGGGTGACTTTTATAAACTTCTTTATAATGGGTAAATCCTTCACTGTTTAAAACTCCCTGATCTGTCACAGCAACCGATACTCCCCCGGCTTGTATATTATCAACATGATTTCCGCTTCTCCCCATGCTCAGTGTAATCGGTGCATGTTCAACTCTATCACCGACAATATAAGTAATTACTCTCAGCGTATTGATCGAATGCGGGTACAATTTTTCCAATTCTCTGCACGGAATAATTTTTTCCTGAATAATATAATTTTCCTTATAGGATTTAAATACTTCGCCGGAAGTTTTACCGCTTCGTTGGTCTGTTCCCCCGTGAAAATCACAGAGCGTTACCGAATCTCCCGAGCTTGAATCGAGCGTCGGTTTAATAATCGCTTCGCCGATATTATCGATGATTTCTTCTGCTGTCTCTTTCTCAATTATTTTTCTTTCCCCCGTGTAAAATATTCCGCTGTTATTAATCAGATACGTATCCGGCATCCTGACGTCTGCTATATTCTGATAGTATATGGGCAGCATGCTCTTATCACTCAGTACGCGTGCAATCTCCCGGTCGTTCAGCTTCCTTTCGAGCTTCAGTGTAAAGAGCACTTCCGGGAAGTAAAATTTATTGAACTTCCCATTGTAGCTTTGATACAGACGATGCCAGCGCGTAGATATTTTCTTATTGTAATTTCTTTTCCAAACCTGCTGAATCGCAGCTTCTTCTCCTTCTGACAGTTCTACATGGCTGAATAGGTGCCTCTTTTTAAAGATACTGAGGTATTCTCCTGCAAAAATTTTTACAAGATAAAATGAGTGAACCGCTTTAAGAAATTTTTCCGGCAGCAATTTCGAAAGTCGTTTCGATTTCAATGTATTTCCTCCCCGGCTATTGTAAGATTTGCTTGTTCTGATGGGATCTCTTGATATTCGCTAATCAGTGTCTTTATAAGATTAATGACTTCTTCGACATGTTCTTCAGTCATTTTAGTATCCGACGGCAGGCACAGCCCCGATTCAAACAAAGTTTTTGCATTATCCTCATCAAAGCTGAAGTAATCCGCACCGTAAAACACCGGCTGCAGATGCAGCGGTTTCCAGACATGTCTCGCTTCGATATTGTGACTGGCGAGATAGTTAATAATTTCTTCCGGCGTTAGATTTAACAGCTTTTTATCAATCGTCAGTGTGGTCAGCCAGCGCGTATGAAAAGAATGAGATATTTCTGGCATAAACGACAGTCCTGGTATAGAACCAAGACCTTTTTTATACTGCTCAAATATTGCTCTTTTCTTTTGGATGCGTTCGTCCAGCACTTCCATCTGTCCCCGTCCGATACCGGCACAGATATTGCTCAGTCTGTAGTTATATCCCGTTTCGCTGTGTGAATAAAACAAAGCCTTATCTTTAGCCTGGGCTGACTTTTTATGTGCTTGTTCCATCAGTGCCGCATCATTGGAAATCATCATGCCCCCGCCTGATGTCGTAATAATTTTATTGCCGTTAAATGAAAAGATGCCGATTTCTCCAAATGTTCCACTGTTCTGTCCCCTGTATGTCGCCCCGAGAGACTCGGCTGCATCTTCCACCACCGGCACCTTGTATTTTTTACAAATCGGCAGAAGCTTTTCCATTCGAGCAGACTGACCGTACAGATTAACGATAACTGCTGCTTTTGGCAGATGGCCTTTAGCAGCATATATTTGCAAAGCTTTCTCAAGTGCTTCAGGAGACATATTCCAGCTGTCAATTTCAGAATCGATAAAGACCGGTTTCGCACCGAGGTAAGTAATCGGATTAGCGCTCGCAATAAAGGTCAAACTCGAACAGAAAACATAATCTCCGGCCCTTACACCGAGCAGATCCAGTGCCAGATGAATACCCGCGGTCCCGCTCGACAAGGCACAGGCCCCTTTTGCTTCTGTATATTCTCTAATCTGCTCTTCGAAACGCGATACGTTTGAACCGAGCGGTGCAATCCAGTTTGTATCGAATGCTTCCTGAACGTACATTTCTTCCGTTCCGCCCATATGCGGTGACGACAAATAAATTCTTTCTTTCATATTTTAAGTCAGCTCCTTCGTCTCTCCTTCGTCTTTGTATCGGCCTGCAATTTGATCCAGCAGCGCTGAATCAACAAGTGTATAATAGCTTCCGCCGACTTGAACTTTAGCCCCTTCGTAAGGCGGATACCAGAAAGCTCTTATCTTTTTATTAATGATTTCGTCCGTATCATCCGGTTCAACATATTTCATAGCTTCGAATTCTTTCCTGTTGATATATCTGCCCGATGCAGTATCGTTTTTATAACTGTGTTTCAAGCAGTGCTCAAAGTCTCCGCTAAATATTTCTGTAAAAAGTTCAAACATTGCTTCCATACTTTTTTGTTCCAGCGACCAGGCAGTTTCTGCATCTGTAATATTAAATGTTTTAACTTTTAGAATTTCACCTGCATCAATGCTTTCCGTCATTTGATGAGCAGTCACCCCGTAATAATCGCGCTCATCCATAATTGCTGCATTATAGCCGCCGAGTCCCTGGTAGTCCGGCAAAGGTGCTGGATGAAAATTTACAGCAGCGGTATTTGCTGCCTGCAGCAGTTCCTTTTTAACCTTTAAAGGGAACAGGTATGAGATCACAATATCCAGTTTCTTGCCGTCAAAAGTCCGCTTTTCTAAATCCAGCAGTCTGTATAAATCCAAATGACTGTAAACCGGAATGTTATTTTCTTTTGCGTAGGAGGCTGTTGGACACTCATCTTCTGATCCTTGAAACTGCTGCATGCCGACTGTACCGATAACGTTGTAATTGTTTTTAAGCAGTATATCGAGCGCCAGTGCCGCCCATTTTTTTCTGCCGAGAAAAAGTACTGATTTCATTTATATCACCTAGTTTCCGGTGAAATATTCCACCATATTTCCGTCTTTGCCGTTGACGTTTTTACGCTTAAATAAATCCCGGATCGTCATGTACAGAATTTTTATATCCAATAAGAAGGACCGGTTTTCCACATACCAGACATCCATATCGAACTTCTCCTGCCAAGACAATTCATTGCGGCCGTTAACCTGGGCCCAGCCCGTGATGCCCGGTTTAATCATATGCCGTTTCATCTGCTCTCTATTGAACAGTTTTAAATACTGCATTAATAAAGGACGCGGGCCGACGAGACTTAAATCGCCTTTAAGTACATTAAACAGCTGCGGCAGCTCGTCGAGGCTGTACTTTCTAAGAAAGCTCCCGGTATCGGTCAAACGTTCTTCATCGCTTTTCAAATTGCCTGCAGCATCCCGCTCATCAGTCATCGAGCGGAATTTATAAATTTCAAACGGTTCTCCGTACTGGCCGATTCTCGTCTGTTTAAATATGACCGGCGAACCGAGCTTTTTTCTCACAACAAGTGCAATAACAGCAAGTACTGGAGAGATGCAAATAATTCCACCTGCTGCAGCTGTAACATCAAATAACCGTTTCATAACCGTCCTCCTCTACTAACTGACCGAATACTTCCAGCTGTTTTTTAACAACCTTTTTTTCATCGTATTCCTCTAAAGTTCGCGCATAGCCGGCCTCTTTCATCTGTTCGATAAGTTCTGGACGGTCAAGCAGATAACTCATAGCCCGGGCTAGTTCAGCCGTATCACCTACCGGAACGAGCAGGCCGTTTTCCCCGTGAGTGACTTCTTCTCTTGCCCCTCTGATATTCGTTGCAATAACCGCATTAAACATCGCCATAGCTTCTATTATCGAACGCGGCATACCTTCTCTGTATGACGGCAGGACAAAGACATCCGAGGCTGCATAATACAATTCCGGCGATTTAAGCTGACCGGTAAAAATAATACTCTGCTTGTCATGATATTTTTCAATCTCTTTCCCCGCTGTCTGGTCTCTTTCAGAGTCCGGCATACTACCCATGCATATTAAGACTGTGTCAGGATATATTTCATTTACTGAGCTGAAGGCTTCAAGCAAGTCCAAAATCCCTTTTTCCTTGACCATTCTTCCTAAAAAGCTGAAAACAACCGTTTCTTTGCCGATGCCGAGTTCTTTTTTCAGGCTGTTAATAGCAGATTGGCTGACGCTGTTATAATTAAAACGGGCGTCAAGATCGATACCGTTAGAAATATGAAGGCAGTTTTCTTCTCTTAAAAATCCTCCCTTTACAGCGAGCTCACAGTCTTCTCTGCTCTGAGTAAAAATATAATCTGTACAGAACCGCGCGGCATATTTTTCCAGCAGATAATAAAAGTAATACTGATATCTGCTCATGCCCTCATGAAAGTAAAAACCGTGAGCTGTATAAATGATGTGCGGCACACCGGATAATCTTCCTGCAATTCTTCCGAGCAGAGCAGCCACCGGTGTGTGAACATGCAGAATATCCGGCTTCACGGTTTTAAAAACTTTAATCATTGAGAGCAGTGTTTTAATATTGCTTGTAATATTGATGGAACGGGCCACATTGACATTATGAAAAACAACACCCGACTGTCTGATTTCATCTTCGTATTCATCAGCTGTACAGAGACTGTGCACCTCATATCCTTCTTCCATAAGCGTACTGTTCAAGGCTGACAGCAGCTTAACTTGAGACATACCGATTGCTGTTACCTGCATAATCTTTTTATTCATTTACAGCCTCCAGACTGACTGTCTGCCGATTAAATCTTCCACTTCAACCATGCCTTTAATATCGCAGACAATGCCGTTATTGCTTAAGGTACTCAAATAATCCTGCCTGTTATCAACATATTCCTGATGCGGTACTGCTATCACAAGAAAATCCGTTTGCTGAAGTTCAGTTTTATCAATCAGAGTAATACCATACAGCCGCTTCGCTTCTTCAGCATTTGCCTCGGCGTCATGCACAGCCACCTTCAGCCCGAAGTCTTTCAGCTCCTTAATCAGATCAATCACTTTCGTATTTCTTAAATCCGGTGTATTTTCTTTAAACGTCAATCCTAAAAAATTCAGAGTCGCTCCCCGGACAGGCAGATTCTTTCTGAGCATTTCTTTAATAATTGATACCGCGATATAGCCTGCCATGCCGTCATTAATTCTTCTGCCGGCAAGAATAATTTCAGGATGGTGGCCGACTTCCTGCGCTTTGTGAGTTAAATAGTAGGGATCGACCCCGATACAGTGTCCGCCGACAAGCCCCGGTGAAAATTTCAGAAAGTTCCACTTGGTGCCCGCCGCTGCGAGAACATCTTTAATTTCAATGCCGAGCTTATTAAAAATTACAGCAAGCTCATTCATCAGGGCGACGTTCACATCGCGCTGGATATTTTCAATTACTTTAGCCGCTTCTGCCACCTGGATACTTTCTGCTTTATACACTCCTGCCTTCACTACCGAGGAGTACGCTTCTGAGATAACATCTAATACTTCCGGAGTCTGCCCGCTGACCACCTTGGTAATTTTCTCAAAAGTATGTTCACGGTCCCCCGGATTAATCCGTTCAGGAGAATAACCGATAAAGAAATCTTCACCGCATTTTAAGTTCGAGTACTCTTCGAGAACAGGGACACAGACATCTTCAGTTGCACCCGGATAGACTGTCGATTCATAAACGATAATATCTCCTTTTTTCAGGATGCTGCCGACTGTTTCACTGGCCCTGATAAGCGGAGAGAGTTCCGGCTGCTTATGTTTGTTAATCGGTGTCGGCACCGCGATAATAATTAAATCGCACTCTAACAGAGTTGACTTATCACTTGTAAAATGAACATCTGCTGCTTTTAAATCTTCTTCTCTTGTTTCATGAGTACGGTCACAGCCCTTTTGCAATTCACTGATACGCTCTTTATTAATATCAAAACCGACTGTCTTGTGCTGTTTGCCGAAGGCAATCGCCACCGGCAGACCGACGTAACCCAGTCCCACAACCCCTATTTTTCTATTCATGAACTTCACCCATTTCATTTATGATGAACCGGATTTTCCCATTTTTCTCACGCGGAATATCTTTTAAAAAGATGAAATCGAACTGGCAGCCGCTGCCGAATTTCCTGTCCAGCCTCTCTTTAATTTCGAGAAGATCCTTCTTTCTATTGAAGGTCTCTTCGACAGCCAGATTCATAACAAATTTATTTCTCGCTTTTTGAATGAGCTGGAACTGGACTACCTTTTCTTCAAGACCGTCTATAATCCATGAAATATTAACATCCGTTACTTTATTGTTATTGCTGCCGATTAAATAATCGCTCTTTCTCCCGATAATCCGCTCGACTTGGAAATCATCAGTAAAAGAGTTTAAATACGGCTTATCCGACTTAATCTCAGCACGATCGCCGATTTTATACCTGATAATCGGCGTAGCATAGTTCAGAAAACTCGTCACAACCATTTCGTATATGTTCCCGTCAACTTTAAAGAATTCAAAAATACCTGTTTCATGTCCGACTGTGTATTTACCATCAGTATTTGTGTAAATAAAAGGTGCACCTTCACTGCTTGCGTACTGATCGACCACTGTTGTCTTAAATGCTGTTTCTATATCTTTTTTAACATGCGGCGCCAGCACTTCAGCTGTAGGAAATACAGCTTTTATCTTCCAGTGCGCTGTTTTTTTATTCTGAAGCATATATTTTGCGATCATATGTATCGCGGAAGGATAACCGTCCAGTGATACAGGGTTTTGTTTTTTCAAATTATCGAAGATAAATTTCATATTCTGATGATTAAACTGATAGGTTGCGTACAGTACCTGGTTAATCGGGAAATTATATCGCCATACGACCTTGCTGTTTTGCTCTTGTGAAATTTCATGACCGGTAAAAGAAGCCCGCTTTGAAAACGGCTTAACACCGTGCAGCAGTTTTATATAATCTAAATAAGCCATCCGTTTCGCCCGGTCGTGTTCAGAGTTATGCACAATTAAATTTTCACCGGTTGTACCGCTCGTTCTGTTTTGTCTGAGCTGGCCTTTAAGGTGAGACCTGTGAGACAGTTCCTTTCTTAAATCATCTTTAACAGTAAAAGGCAGCGACATAAATGTGTTTTCTACATCTTCTTCATCGACTTCTATTCCTTTATAAGCTTCGATATTTGCCGACAGATGCTGCAGCAGTTTTAACAGTTCCTCTGCCGGAGAAATGCGGTGATGAATATAATCTTCGAGGTAATCCCGGTACAGCCGGTTATACCTGTCTCTTTTCAATTTATAGCCGTACAGACTAGTAAACAGATGCTGCAGCATAATCGGCGATTTATAATAGACGTTTAATAATTGCTTCACAGAATCACCCTATTCGTAGTATTTTAAATACCAGTCTGCAAAATGACTGACGCCAGTCTTGATATCCGTGGCCGGCTTGAAATTAATATTTTTATATAAATCATCGACATCCGCATACGTTTCCGGCACGTCTCCCGCCTGCAGTCCCAAATAATTTTTCTTTGCTTCCTTGCCGAGTTTCTCTTCGATAGCTTCTATAAAGTCCATTAATTTTACCGGACTGTTATTGCCGATATTATAAATTTTATAAGGTGCACTGCTGGAACTCGGATCCGGCCAGTTGCCAGTCCAGTCGGGATTCGGTTCAGCAGGCAGATCCACCAGCCGGCTGATAGCTTCGACAATATCATCCACATAAGTAAAGTCCCGCATCATTTTGCCGTGATTGTAAACATCAATCGCTTCCTCCTTGACTATGGCTTCTGTAAATTTAAACAGGGCCATATCAGGTCTGCCCCAAGGTCCGTACACTGTAAAGAATCTGAGCCCGGTCGTCGGTATTTTAAACAAATGACTGTAGGTATGCGCCATCAGTTCATTAGACTTCTTAGTAGCAGCATACAGGCTGAGCGGATGATCGATATTTACCGATGTCGAAAAAGGTTTCAGTGTATTTGCACCGTATACAGAACTCGATGAGGCATAGATCAGATGCTTGACATCATTGTGCCTGCAGCCTTCCAGAATATTAACGAAACCGTTTATATTGCTGTCGATATAGACGTGCGGATTTTCGAGGCTGTAGCGCACACCTGCCTGAGCTGCCAGATTAATCACTATATCGGGCTTTTCCTGTCTGAATACTTCCGCCACCGCTTCTTTATCTGCGAGGTTAACCTCATAGTTTTTAAGCGAATTATTCAGTAAAACTTTCAGTCGGTCTCGTTTCAAGCCAACATCATAATAATCATTCAGATTATCAATGCCGATTACTTCGTGTTTTTCACCAAGCAGCCTTTTGGCTAAGTGGGAACCGATAAAACCGGCGGTTCCCGTCACTAATATTTTGACCATTGAATCTTCCCCTTCCTTTCATCAGCCTATTTCAAGTGAAATAACATTCTCACTGTTTTTTACAGCTTTATCTTTGTTAATAAAACTCAGTATTTTTTCTTTTACGGAATTTTCCTCAGCTGAAAGCAGTTCCTGTATGTGCTGTTCGATATCACTGAGAGGTGTTTCTGATACTTTGCCTCTGTAAATTTTTTCATAGACCTGTTCCGGGTGAATCTCATCTTCACTGAGCAGTTCCTCATACAGCTTCTCACCCGGTCTTAAACCGATATAATTTATTTCGATATCATCCTCTGTAAAACCGCTGAGCCTGATCATATTTTTAGCAAGATCGGTAATTTTCATCGGTTCGCCCATGTCCAGCACAAATACTTCTCCGCCCGCAGCTATTGTCCCTGCCTGAATGACGAGCCGGGAGGCCTCTGGTATTGTCATAAAATATCTCGTCATTCTCTCATCGGTAACAGTTACAGGTCCCCCGGCCAGTATCTGCTGTTTAAATTTAGGAATGACAGACCCCCTGCTGCCGAGCACGTTGCCGAATCTTACAGCGACGAGTGTCGTTTCTTCACAATTTTTATTTAAGGCCTGGACAATCATTTCCGCCATGCGTTTCGTTGCCCCCATAACGTTCGGCGGATTGACAGCCTTATCAGTTGAAATCATGACGAATTTTTTCGCCTTGAAGCGGCAGGCAGCTTCGGCAGTATTTTTAGTGCCGACGATATTGTTTTTTACAGCTTCCCGCGGATTATATTCCATCATCGGCACATGCTTATGCGCCGCAGCATGGTAGACAATATCCGGTCTGTATTTGCTGAATACTTCAAACATGCGCTCCCTGTTCTGGACATCAGCGATAACAGGAATGTATTTGATGTTATCTTTTTTACTGCTGACTTCTTCGAGAATGGTGTAAATGCTGTTTTCACCATTGCCGAGGAGCAGTATTTGTCTCGGATGGAACTTTGCAATCTGACGAACAAGCTCAGAACCGATACTGCCGCCGGCGCCGGTAATCAGTATAGTGCGGTCCATAACCTGGTCCTCGATTCCATCGGTATCGAGCTCAACAGGTTCCCGGCCGAGCAGATCTTCCACTTCTACCTTTTTCAAAATATTAACTTCGATTTTTCCTGACAACACTCCGTTGATACTCGGCATGGTCATCACTTCCACACCGTCGTGAAGCGACAGCTCATTAATTTTTCTAAGCTCATTTTTGTTTAAAGAAGGAATAGCAATAATGACTTTCTGAATGCCGTATTTTTTAATGAGACGCTGTATATCATCGCGGGTCCCTTCTACTCTGACACCGCCGCATACTTCCATCCGCTGTTTCAGCGGATCATCATCTACTGCTACGACCGGATTCATGCCGATTGCCGGAGATTCCAGCATCTGCTTAATCAGTACCGAGCCGCCTTTGCCGACACCGACAACCAGAGTTTTTGTCAGTGCTGTGGTTCTGATGTAATTGCCGTTTATATGATAAGCGACTACGCGCCAGGACAATCTCGATGCACCGATTAAAATTAAATGCATCATCCAGGTAATTATCATGAGTCTGGTAAACGAAAATTCAAAAATCATCAGAATAATAATGTATGACGTGAGGACGGAGCATGTGACCGCCTGTGCTATTGAAATCATTTCCCGGACACTTGCGAACTGCCAGGCCCGGTGATACAAGTTAAAGATATAGGCGAAAATATGGTGACTGACCAGAAGAATAACCGCTGCTACAAGAAGAACGGGCAGGGAGTACTCCAGGAAAAAAGGTTCCAGAATGTAATATCCGATAAACACCGAAAATGTCGCTATCAATGAATCTGCCACCAGAAATAGTAAAAAGCGTTTTTTAACACCCATAATTAAACACTTCTCTCCTCTAAAATAGACCCCATAAGTTTCGTCTTTTCTTTTTCTTAAACTCATGTCTCAAGTCGTTCCGCGCCGGTGACTTTACAGTCACTTCTTCGTTATTCAAGATCGCCTCTGCATTGTTTTTAAGATAATATACGTAGGATTTCCCGAGTTCCGTTTCGATAATTTTGTACGCTTCAAGCAGCATAAAAGGCCTCGTTACCGAATGATGTGCATCACTTGCAACAACATGGACAAGATTCTGCTCGATCATTTTTAAAGTCTGAGCTTTTAAATTGCTGCCGAACAAACCTGTGACGGAACCTGCTGTAATCTGGGTAATAACTCCTTTATCAACGAGCTTGTACAGTTCATCAATATTATCCATCAGCGGTGTGCACCTTTCAGGATGGGCAACTACTGGAACAAATCCATTCATCTGAAGATCGAAAATCAGCTGGTCTGTGTAATCAGCTATTTCAATATAAGAAAATTCAATAAGCACATACCGGGAATTATTAAGAGTAATACTTGTACCGGACAAGAGCTGGTACAAGAGATTCGGATTAATTCTGACTTCCTGTCCCGGATACAGCCTGACAGCAATCTCCGTACTCTCTGCAGCCCTGTTTAAGAGAGTCAGCATTTCCGTTACTTTTTCTCCTGGATTTTCAAAATCTCCGCTGTAGTGATGCGGCGTCACGATGATATCCGTTATTCCCGCAGCCTCGGCCTGCAGAAGCAGTTTAATTGCTTCTTCTTCTGAGTCAGGACCGTCATCCGCCCTGATTAAAACATGATTATGGATATCGATCATCAATCATCACTCCCGTAATAATGATAGTTATTTTTGCTTTCTTTTTTCATATTGACGTTATTCAGAACAACCCCGAGTATTTTGGAATCTGTTTTTTCAAGCAGCTGTTTCGCTTCCTTCAGCCTGTGCACGTTATTATTTTTTACATCGGTCACAATGACAGTACCGTCTGTGTGCTTACTTAAGATTTGAGCATCGGTGACGGCGAGAACCGGCGGTGAATCGACAATAATCATGTCGTAGTGACTTTTCAATTCTCTTAAGAGCTGAGTCATTTTTATAGATGACAGCAATTCCGACGGATTCGGCGGTACGGGACCTGAAGTGATAAGATCCAAATTTTCAACAGATGTGTGTTTAATAATCTCTTCCATATGCAGCTGATTAACAATGCTTGTGGTCAGACCACTTTGATTGGAAAGCCCGAAGGTATAATGGCTGGTCGGACGTCTGAGATCTGCATCGACAAGAACGGTCCTCTTTCCCGCCTGGGCAAAAGCAGCTGCCACGTTTGCCGCCGTGGTTGACTTTCCTGCTCCGGGCATCTCGGATGTAAATAAAACAGACTGAATATCGCTGTCGACATTGGAAAACATTATATTCGTTCTGATAATTCTGTACTGCTCGCTGATCAGTGAATTTCCCGGCTGTAAAAACGCGAGGTTTCTCGCCTGGCTGTTCACAAAGCCTTCTTTTTTAAAATTCATAAACCCCGCCCCTATTTTTCAAATTTTGTCGTCACGCCGAGCACCGGCAGTCCGAGATGTTTCTCCACTTCTTCCGGTGTTCTCACCGAACGGTCAAGATAGGTTCTTAAAAATGCAATGACTATGCCGGTCACTGCCCCAATAAACAAACCGATAATAGTATTCAGCACAGGATCCGGTGACACCTGTACAGGATTATCTTCAATATTTGCAGGAGCAAGTACCGAGACGTTATCAACGCTCATAACTTCAGTGACTTTTTCCTGAAATACATCTGACAATTCGTTCGCAATCATCGCGGCGCGTGACTGACTTTCATCAGTTACTGTAATATTTATGACCTGCGATGATTCTTCTGTAACGATATTAATTTTTGCTGCGAGCTCTTCTGCTGTCTCTGTAAGCTCCAGCCTGTCTATAACATCGTTCAGTACGATTGGACTTTCAATAATGTCTCCGTATGTATTGATGAGCTGGAGACTTGTTTCAATATCCAAGTTATTGAACGACGTGCTTCTCTCTGACTGGCTGACGAGTATCTGTGTTTGGGCCTCGTACTTTGGAGTCATAAAAAATAAAGTAAATGCGAGAACGACCATTCCAAAAAATAAAGTCAGCAGTAAAATAAAAGGAAAATACTTTTTAATAACATCAAACATATGCTCAATACTCATATTTTCATCCATATTGACCTCCTACATGATAGTGGTAAATTTCTACCCCGCTCAAGGTAAAGTGAATGTAACATGCTTTTTAAATATTTGGAATATTATTACGGAAAGTATTTAGAATTCGTAATAAATAGATAAAAAATTCAAAAAAAAAAAAACGCTGTAACCCTTGGAGTATAAGGGTTACAGCGTTCTATTTTTCAATTTAAAATCGGTAATCACTTTTATGTTTATTAGATAAAATTATTGATAATAATAAGATTAGTATCACAGAAGGAGTAAAAATCACTAAATTTGAAAAGAAGACCGGTTCATAAATCAAAAGGCTTGAAAACGCGATTAAATATAAAGAAATATATGCTGCTGCTGAAAATGGAACAGAGATTGCAGCAGTATAGATGAGCAGAAATATAAAAAGAATCAGCGTGATGATGCCATTTGTTTCGAGAATACTGTCAAAAACAGTATATATGCTTTTCTGTAAAATAAAATTTTGATATATAAAATTTACTGTGAAAATTATAACAGCTGTTATTGTCACTGTAACAGAAGTAGTATACCGTCCGGTGGAGGAAATGTTAATCAGGATGAAATAGGATAAAAATGTCCCTCCCATGGTAATTAGAGCTGTACTGCTGAACGGAATTATGAGAATGATTGATACTGCCGGCAGCAGATAGAAAAGAAAGGCTTGATTATCTTTAGGTAGGAGGAGCAAACCCGAGCTTAAAATCAAGGACGCAGCGACGGAAACACCGCTTCCGTCAGTACCGCCCAGCAATATAAATCCGCTTATTATCCCGCCTGAAATTAAAAATACAGGAAGTTCTGATGGAATTTTATATAAAAAAATTAAAGAAATTAAAATATAAACTGCGGTTTTAGTCCAGCTGAACTCTCCTGCAGAGAAATCATTAATGAGTATAGTCAAAATATACAGCAGCCAGATTATATAGAATCCTGTCTTTACTGCGGTAAAAAAAAATTTTAGAATTACGCTGCAAATATATAAATATTGCTGTGAAGATCAATATATACAATGGCATGTCATTTTTCACGACATTTCCGAGTCCGCCGAAATCAATCGCTGTCAGATGGGCTGTGCTGAACAGCAGCGTAAAAATCAGAGTAAAAACAATTCCTTCATATGTAAACAGAAATTGAGACTTCCTTGGAAAGTTCACAGTGGCTTCACCACTTTCATTTTAGAATCATACATTGTATATATTACCAGTAAAATGAATACTTTAGTATCTATATTGCAATAGATAAAAAGAGCCCCTTTAAAGGGAGCTCTTGTTTTAAAGATACTTAATTATAAATCGGTGAAACTTGTAATTTTCAATTCCAGTGTTTCCGGGTCATACTCAATATTATAGCGTGTAGAGTAAGTCACCGGCTCATCAATATCATCATGCATTCTGCGTGTTTCCGCATCAATTACAATCGAGTTGCCGTCTTTGCTGTAATTGCTGAACGATACTCGCTGTATATCCATATTGCCAAATGAATCGCTGTCGAGATTGCCTTCCAGAATATCCAAAATATCAGAACCTTCAGCAATATAAGGTTCTACTTCGCCAATATCATCAAACAGATACATAAATTCCAGAGCATTTAAATAATCTCTGACCAGATTTTCAGCATTTGATTCCATATCTTCTTCAAACGATTCCCGGTTTTCTTCAATCTGTTCCTGTTCAGACACTTTATCGCGCTGGTTATAAATTGCTTCTTCATCAAATTTCACTTCAAGCATATAGTAAGGAATAGATTCGTCATAATCGGAAAACAGTTCGTCACTGTCTTCATTTAAATTAAGCGTTACGCTGTCCATGTTAAAAGTTTCACCGCCGTATTCGACTGTGCCTTCTATTACGTATTCCTCATCATATTTAAATGGGCCGATTTTTGGATTTGCATCGAGCTCTTCATCTTCTGCGAACGGCTCCCCGTTCAATGTCAATGAAATATCTTCACTGCTGATATCCAAACCGTAGAATGAAAGTGCAGGGACAGTCAGTTCCACGTTATACAGATCTGCATTCAAAATACCTTCTACTCTATCATAGGACTCTGCAAAATTCACTTGAACTGATGCGTTATATTCTTCTGATTCATTAATAATTCCGGTACCATCAAAATTATATTTACCCGGAATCAGTTCGTTAAATTTACTGTCACTGGTATTCCACGATACAGTTTCCCCATTAAATTCGTAGTTAAAAGTATCCAGTCCGCCGCTTTCTTCAACATATACATTGGATTTCGGAATACTAAACTGATAATCATCGAAGAATAAATATTTAGAACCGTTTTGTTCAATCGACAGCAGCGTATGCAGCCCGTCATGAATGTCATTGCCTGGCACACCGTCACTGAGATACGTCTTTTGTTCATTAATCATATCCTGATACTGAGACATGCCGATTTCACTGTCTACATAGGCAAAGTAAGCCAGTGCTTCTTCTTCTGATATATCGGTGCTGACTGCGTTTTGAAATGACTCTGTGTCTTCACTCGTTACAGCTTCACTGATATCGTCGAGCGCGGCGTCCGGGGACGCCATATTTTCAAGTACTTTATAAATTATAAACAATGCAATAATCACTGCTGCTGCAATGCTGATAATCGTAATTAATTTTTTCTTTTTCTTCGGATCCATAGGTTCGCGCGCAGCATCATCTGAAGCTGTCTGTGATGTCACATAAGCCGGCTGCTCTTTCTTTTCCTCGTCTTGTGCGGATACAGGCGTACCGCAGTGAGTGCACACTTTAGCGTTATCGCGAAGTTCATGTCCGCAATTCTTACAAAATTTCATTGGCTCCTCCTAATTTAAAACATAAATAAATCTTCCATATAGTACAGGGACTGTGCAATTGCAATACGGACTAAAATATAATAAATAATTGCATTAATAATGAAGTAAATAATTAATGAGTAGTAGCTGTCAAACTTCACATTGTGATTCTGTGCGTACTTCAGGCAAATATAAATCGGTGCTGTAATAAATAACAGTGATCCAACTACCCAGAAAAGCATACCGATTTCCACCAGTGTAATTGCTGAAAAGCCAATTGCCACTACAAACAAGCCGAGTACAATCGTTGTAGAAACAGAAAAATCATGCAGAATCTGCTGCCAGCTCTTCGCATTTTTCAACAATAAAACATTCATGAGCATGGTGACCCCGTAATATATAGCAATTAATACTGCCAGCACGAAGAAAATTCTAAACAGTACAGAGAATGGAACTGACGTGTAAGGACCTGCCAGCGACCGCCCCATAATAAAGAAGAGCAGACTGACAATTACTGCTGCCATACCAACCGTCCCCGATGTAACAGATGGATCGTAAATTTTGTCGGCTCCAATCATTCTTCCCGGTCTTAAAAAAGAATTTTTAATAAAAGATAAAACCGTTTTAAAATATGTATTGCTGTTAGGCGCTGAAGTGCCTGCTTTTCCTTGCTGATTTGTATCAGACACCATCTTAATATGACCGTTGTCAGGCTCGCTGCCTGTGATTTTTGAAACATCTGTTCCGCACTCTCCGCAGAAACGGTCACCTTCAAAAATCTGCGCCTTACAATTTGGACATTGCATAAATTTTCCTCCTTTTCCTTATTTATTTTAATTATAACAATCATTGCTTTTATAACAATAACTTATCAGAAAATTTATTCTTATAAACTAGATAAAAAGAACATACCTTTCATCAATCTTTTAACAATATTTTACAAGCACTACTTTAAAGAATATATAATGTTCGATATACTGAGATTAATTTATATACATGGGGTGGCATTATGTTAGAAGTATTAACAGCTTCAAATCATAGAAAATTTCAGCTGATCCAGTTCCTTTACCAGTCTGACAGTTTTATACATATTGATGATCTGGCACAGAAACTTGGAGCAAAAGTGAGAACCGTTTACGAGGATATTAGAGAAATTTCAGAGTCCGATTTATCGCATATATTTGAAATTGAATCGCGTTCTAAAGAATACAGTATTCGTTTTCACGATAACTGTTCTATCGACTCTTTCGGAAATTATATTATGAAAAATAATATATGTTTCAATATTATTGAATATACTCTTTTCAATAAAAATGTAACCGTTGATGATTTAGCTGATATCTATCATATTTCGCTACCGACCGTCTACCGTTTAATTGCACGTATTAATGAAGGACTGAAAGATAACTTTGAGATCAGTTTTTCAACTTCTCCCTGCTGTCTTCACGGTGACGAAATTGAAATAAGAAGCTTCTATATTCAATATCTGACAGAACGTTATGATATCAATGAGTGGCCTTTTACGGATATCGATCATGATGAATTATTAAAAATGTTTACGGCTTTCACTGATACATTAAAATTCAAACTTCAGTATTCTGACTTAAAATTACTGAAACTTTCTCTCGCAGTCTCACATATACGGGTAAGCCAGGGACATACAGTGGATAATCAGGGAGTTCGAACATCCGGCATTTTAAATATGCTGAATCAGTCTGATCAATTTTTTAAAATATTTTCTGCTGTCTTTAAAGGAGATTTCCATGCCCAAGTATTTACTGACAACCTGTCTTATATAATTTCCGACTATTTTTTCTTTAATCATGATGAACTGCTGAAAAGCGCGACAATTGACAGTTATTCTGCCCAATCCTACATTCATTTAACACAGATTATCAATGAATTAGCTACAGAATTTGACATACCAATCGATAACAGGGAAATGCTGATTTACAATATACATAACAGCGCCCAGCTCGGTATTCGCAATATTAATGTCAGACCACTAATCATCAATAATAAATTTATGCTGCTGCAGCAGTTCAGAGAATTGTTCCCAAAGTTCTATAGCAGTCTTAAAGTAAAATTAGAAAATTACGTTGAACTGATGGAGATTAAATATAATGAAGATTTTATTTTTCATTTAATGCACTCTTTTGTCACGAGATGGGAAAACCTGTTTAGAAATCTTTTAAAATCCCAGCGTAAAATTAAAGTAAAAGTGGTCAGCAGCCACGATATATATCATGCCCGGCTAATGCAGTCTATTTTGCAAACTGAATTTTATGAGCGTGTGGATACGGAATTAATCGATTCATATAATATCGAAGCGCTGCTCGAGACATCAGACGAAGTCGATTTACTGATTGCAAATTTCACCTTGCCCATATCGGACAGCAGAGTGATTGCGGTAAACGATATTCCGACAAACAAAGATATTAATTTGATTAATCACAAAATAAAAGAAATCAGATTGAGCGATAATTAAAAAACAGAGGTGTAAACGTTAATGAGTTTACACCTCTGCTTTTATTAATTTAGGATTATCCTGAGATTTTTCTATTCAGTCGACTTGCCGAACTTTCTGCGTTCCGCTTCAAGTTCCAGGTCGTCCACCTCGTCATCCAGATATGTTTCATCAGGAAGATTTTCTATCGGTTCATTGTAAGACACAGGACCGTCCAGAATTTCTTCTTCCACTGCTACGTTCTCAATTCTGTCTTCGACATCTTCGGCTTGTTCTCCGCCGTAAGTATATGCTCCGCAATTCGGACAAATAGCAGTCTCTTCGGCGATTTTCGCACCGCAATTTTGACATGCATCCATAATGTAAACCTCTTTTCCGTTTATGTTCTTAGACAAATACCCTTATCAAATATATCTAGTCATTTCATCATAAGAAAAAACTTCCCGGCAGCACCGGGAAGCAAACTTTAGTCTTCATCTGCACGGCCGAAATCACTGCGTTCTTTTTTCTGCTGTTTATTTAACTCGTCTTCAGGATAATTCTCTTCCGGCATATCTTCCATCTTATTATCTTTGCCGGGACCGTTTAAGAACTCCTCTTCAGGTGCTCTTTCCTGAATCAGACCGTTGGTATCTGTGAAATTCTCATCTTCGCGGATGAACTCTCCGCATGTTGGACAGACTCTTGTGCCTTCCAGTACTTCTTCACCGCAATTTTGACATGTCACCATAGGAATCACTCACTTTCAGTAAAGTATTTGCTAATAGATAAATACCCGATTAGATGTATATTAGTCATTTATTAATCAATCAAAATAAAAAAACCGTCCTTAATACAAATTAAGAACGGTGCAAATTTAAAATTATACCAGCTGATCTTTAAACATATCATCGTAAAATGACAGTGTGAATACCGAGTAGAATGATACCAGCGGCGATTGGATTAAATTGTTTTTCCATGCTGTTTCAAAGGCATTATCGATGTTGTAGTCCAGCACTGTCGTATAGAATACATCATCGTAAATCTTGCTGAGCACATGGTTGTTGCTTGCCTGCAGCTGTGTGATGACAACTTTAAGTGTCTCGTTCATATCGCCTGTGTTCTGCTCGACAAGACGCAGCAGCGGTTCGAGTTCTTTCGTCAGCTGAATCAGCTGAGCGCGGATTTCCTGGTTCTTGTCTTCAAGTTCCTTAGGAAAATCTAAAGGATAAAAGTCCTGATCAGCTTTTTCCAGAGTAAATCTTTCAAGCACTTCGTACTCTGAAGGATATTGAACTTTCTTATCTTCGCTCAAGACACCGTGAGTACTTTGCATGAGTGATAATCTGATTAAATCAATTCTGACGAAAGCACGGCAAAGTTTTACCACAGATAAGTGATTGAAACCTTCTTCTTTAAATTGAGCTAAAATGTCATCCAGATTTTTGGACTGCGCTTCAATCATCTCCGGCAGACGGGTCATTCTGTATGTAAAGTTTCTATAGTCTGTCTGATTCAATAATTCTTCTTTAGTTTCTTTATAGCTTTTCATGTAATCCCCTATTCTTTATGTCATTATTAACAGTTTAACATACAGGGGATTAAAATTTGATGCTCCTGCTGATTTTATTACTGATATCTTAACCGGGATAGTCTTCTGTATCTGCTCTTATTATAAAGCAGTTTGTCTTTAGTAAAAAACTTGTAATTCCGCAGCAGATACAATACTAATTTCACCGCTTCAGATGAATATTCGAGCAGTGTCGTTTGATGATTAACGCCTATAAATTTTAATTTTCTGCTTCCGTTAAACACCTTATTAAAAATCATTCTGGTGCGGAAAATATGGTACTGGCTCGTAACAATGATGACATGACTGTAATTTAATCTGGATAGTATCTGCTGAATTTCTACTGCGTTGTTGTAGGTAGTCGTTGAGAAGTATTCTGTGAGGATATGACGTTCGTCTATATAATCGTAGGTGGAGTTTAAAAGATCTTTCGTACCGCGGAGTTCGTTTTCGTCATTAAATGATGTAATTAGGATATGCGCCTTGCCGTAATCAAATTTCTGATAAAGATCTGCAACTGCTTTAAAGCGGCGGTAATCACCGTCAAGGTAGACAATTAGTGTTTTATTTTCATAAGACATAACAGTACTCACCTCACTTGTATTGTTACCTGCAGTGTAACAGGCCAGTACTTAGATACAGTTTTACAAAAGTAAAATTAATGTAAATAAAAAACCGTGAGATATCCTCTCACGGCTTGCTTTTATTCTGCAGTTTTTAAATTAATAGAATCTTCATTGTACTGATTGAAACTCACCATAATCCGGTCGGCTTCTTCTACAGTATCCAGTGTCATCGGCGGCTCTCCGCTGTATTGAATCGTTTCAATAAAATCTTCCCCGTTAAAATAAGATACGTAGCTTGAACGGTTAATTTCATAAGTATTAGATGGATCGTAGTCAATATAATCAGTAGTCATCATTTCTTCATTTTCAACAGCCTCACCATTATAGCCCATCCAGCTGCCTTCAGTGAGCGATCCCATATCCATCAGATTATCATCTGAACCGCCGCTGCACGCTGATAAAAGCATAATTCCCACGAGTAAACTCATAAAAGACAATTTGGTTTTCATTGATGTTCCCCTTTTCTGTTTAAAGTAAGTAACAGTTAAATAATAGCATAATATTGCTGGCTGTCTAACTGTTAACCAAAGAGATTATATAAGCCGAAGCGGTAGCCCCATATTTTTACAAACTCGCTAATCCAGTGGGAAAAAGCGTCTTCTCTGTCGAGACCTTTTTTTCCTTCAAGATTTGAAGCGGAGATATAGTTAAAGGTTTTTTCATTATCATTCAACCGTTCGAACGCTAGTTTTGCCCGTTTAAGATGATAATCACTTGTAACTATCATTGCAGATTCAAAATTATTATCTTCCATAATTTCTATAGTTCTCTCTGCATTTGAATACGTGCT
Source organism: Jeotgalicoccus nanhaiensis (assembly GCF_015235105.1). Taxonomy (NCBI): domain Bacteria; kingdom Bacillati; phylum Bacillota; class Bacilli; order Caryophanales; family Staphylococcaceae; genus Jeotgalicoccus; species Jeotgalicoccus nanhaiensis. The sequence continues at coordinate 19,618 of NZ_JADGLW010000002.1, read as the reverse complement.
GGTGGATTCAGTATCAACGATTACATCTTCCTCTTCGACACCGTAATGGCGAACAATAGATGTAAGTTCTTCAGCATTATATCTGTCCCCTGCTGGGGTAATCAGCACTTTACCGGCATAGCCTGACTGATATAAATCAGCAGCTCTCTCTACACGGCCCTGATCTCCGCCGCCGAGAATGACAATCACATCGCTGTCTTTTGGTGAATCAGACTCTCCAGGTATAAAACTTTCTATTAAAATTGCTATAAATGTAAGAGCAAGTATAACAAGTAAAGGGATTGCAATTTTAATATTCATTGTTGCCTCCGCATTTGATATTATTCAATTTCAACGAGCTGCATGCCATTTCTATTACTTTTATTAAAGCTGAGTATTATACCATCTGCTTCTTCAACTGAATTAAGCATCTCTGGTGTATCTTCATAGAGTTCTGTTTTTATAAACTCTTCACCATTGAAGTAGGATACATAAGTGTCACGGCTTACCTCATAATCTTTTTCTGGATTATACGGGATGAACTGCGACTGCATCATTGCCTTATTGTTTTCTAAAATACCCTTGTAGTTAACCCAGCGGTCTCCTACGAGATTGACTTTGTTGATAAGGTTGTTGCTTGTCGCCTGGGTAGTAGAAACATTATTACAGGCAGATAGAAGTAATAGAAAACAGCAAAAACACAAGAAGAGAATGGTTTTGAAGTAATACATAAGAGCCCTCCACAAATTGATTCATTAAAATCATACTATTTTAAAGGTAATTGAAGCAATTAATATCAAATATAAATACCAAAAAATAAGCCAGGTCTATGACCTGGCTTAAATATCTTCAAGGTAAAACTATATATATATTCCATTATGCCATTTAATTATTTTCTCATTACTTAATTTATCAAGTATATAATATTGGATCCTATATTTACCATTCTCTACAAATTTATAATTCAAGATGTTGCTTTCAGAATACCATTTTTTATCAAATATTTTTCCATCTTTGTATATATACCATGCATATTGAGGATTCTCAAAATTATAATTATGTATACATTCAAAACTAAATCTTTTTCCGTCTATCTTTTTCTCTTTGATAAAAGATAGTTTATTAAGTTCACGCGAATTTTGATACAATTTAATTACAAGTGATAAATTTTCTTCGACAATAGAAATATGATTATCATTTTTTTGAACAGTAATTTCAGAATTATTTCTTCCATACTGAATAGATGTTAAAAATATATTTTCGTGTGTGTCGAATTGAACATTCTTAATTGGTGATATCTTATGGAAACGTTCCGAATATATTCCATAGTCAGCTTTTTCTATATCTCCAATTTTACATTGAATATTAGTTGGTTGGTGTTGCTTTATAACTAACTCTCGTTTTGACATAGGATGAGTTACTTTATACAAATTGTCGCTTTCAAATGCTATTGACTCATTAAAATCAGGGTGTAAATTAAAGTTTTGGCTCACCAGCTGACTAAAATCAGAGATTAGCTCATCATAAATAATAATACTGTTTAATTTGGTTATAATTATATGTCTATTAATGTTTACCGATTCATATAAATCATTTTTACCAACAACATATGTATATTCATCATTTTCTTCAAAATGTATTAAACCTATTTTACTCAATTCTTTACTAAGAAAGGGGTAACTTTTATTTTCAACAATTAGGCCATTATGAGATCTTGCTGACATAAAATGCTTTCTAAACTCACCTTTTTGATAGGTGTAGGTTCCACAATCAACTAAAATATCATCTTCATCAAACGAGTAGGTAAACGATAAATCATCACCGTGTTTATGATTGTTGTATAACTTTCCTGAAATAAATGAGAAAAATCTTTTGTCTTGTTTATAGTAAAATATCCCTTCATCTGGAAAGTAAAAATTTTTTTGTTCTTCATTTCTTTTTAACATTTTAGGTATATACGACTGATAAGTTTCTCCCATTCTTCGTGAGTATAATTGCTTTAAATCATACCTCTCCCCATCTCCAATATTAGGGAATTTAGTATTATTTTGTGTGAATATTGCTATGTAATTAAATGCTGCTTCAATTCTCTTTTTAAAATCCTCACCTATTGAATCTTCAAAATAATTTAAAAGTTCATATTCAATAATTAAGTATAAATCCATATTAAATAAATGATAAGAAATTGAATTTTCGGTATTAATTCCATTTTTGGTAAATGAGATATCAAATAGTCTACGTATTCTTTTCTTTGCAAGTAAAACATAACTATCATTATTATTTAAATATTTCGTTAAAATGTATAGACTTCGATCAATCATCAATCCATGATTACCTAAGCTATGATTATCAGAGTCAGCAAGGTATAGCTGATGCTTTGACAATAAAGTATGAATAAAAGTATTATAGTCATTTATATTTCTATTATTTAAGTTTATTTTTAGTAATATAATAATTAATGTACGTTCTGAGACACAATGATCATACCATGTATAAGTTGACTCCTTATCTTCTATAAGATTATTATTCCACGCTTCCAAGATTTCAATAGCTTTGTATAAATACTTGTCATTGTTATCAATTTCATAAGCTTGTAATAGATACTTTATAGGTTCCAATGTATTAAGATGGAACATTGCCATGTTTGTCTTTTCCCCTATGTCGATATGCCAATTAAAATTATTATTAAATATTAAATAATCTGGACTCAATTCAATATTGTCAGGGACATGTCCTACCCTAATGATTAAAATATCATCCAATATTCTCTTTGCCACTTTCATAGCGTATTGATTACTTATCTTTAATTCTAAGTGATTAAAAATAATGTTCTTTAAATCCATTTTATCACCCTTTTATATACTGATTATCTTATTATAACTTAAATCACTTTATATAGTTAGGCTGTTGGTAAGATAATATGCAGATTAAGTTTATTTATTCACACTAATACTTTCAAGGTTATTATGTTAAAATAATTATAATATTAGAAAACAGGTGAACAATATGCAAGGTGAAAAAATTTATAGTAGCGATAAAGATGTCAAATATATTTTTAAAGAAGGTAACAAATCAGTTAATAAATTAATCGTGATATTTTCAGGTTATGCATCAAAAGATTCTAAAATTAAACATAAGTATAATTATATGAACATACTCTCTGATACAAATGTTCATAAATTGTATATTCTAGATGATAATGGCGAAACTGGTTCGTATTATTTCGGGCAATATCTAAACTTTGATGTCGATAGTAGTGTCATTTCTTTAATACTTATGACTGCCCGGAATTATTCTATCAGTTTAGAAAACATTATTACTCTCGGATCATCAAAGGGTGGAACTGCAGCTCTATACTTCGGTCTAAAATATAAGCTCGGAGCTATTTTTGCAGGTGCCTTTCAAACCAAAATAGCAGACTTAATAACTATGAGACGTCCGGAATCTACTGATTTCCTTCTAGGAGATGCTAATTCGAAAGATTATAATAAAAGGTACAATCAATTAAATTCAATTATGTTTAATTTATTAAATTCTCCTGTACTATCTAATCTTTATCTTATTAGTAGCGAAAATGATTGGCAATATGAGATACACGTTAAACCATTTATTGATAAACTTAATCAATTAAGTATAAATCATGATATATATTTATCACCAGATATGCAAAATCACAGTGAGATATCAATTTATTTCCCGCAATATTTTAGAAAAAAATTAATAAATGAATTATTTAACATACATATGGTGGTACTCTAACAACAATAGATTCAATTGCGCCTTCAATGACAGTTACTCTGGCTTCGAAACCTTCTAAATAGTTTTGAACCACCATTCTTTTATCTCTTTCTTTTATTGCAGCTACTGATAACTCCCAATTATGTTTAAAACGCTCTTTAGAAACGTTGACTCTTACACCTCTACCTAAGGAAGAAGATAATGGTTTAATAACAATATTACTTTCATTATTTCTAAAAGCATTCTCATACGCAAGATTCATTTCATCTTTATCATATACTATAGATTGCGGTGTCTTTATTCCATATCTATTTAATAATAATTCTGTTTTTAACTTATCATTTGTTAATTCTCTACCAATTTTTGCTGTCGTAGGATAAAATGGATTTAATACTGTACCTATTCTAGATCCGTCCACCCTCAATATATCTAACTTTTTCAAATATTTTCTTTTAGTATTGCGTATTTTATATTTATAATTACTGTTCTTTAAGAAGTTAAGCTGTAAGCCCGCTGTTGAGGTAATTATATTCTCATCATATTTATTTTGTATTTTATGTGGACTATTATTAAATAAGTAATTTAAATCTTTATTATCCAATTTATACAGCCTCATTTATTTAAATTTATTTAATCAATATTATTTTTTGATTTGAAATCTGCTAACATAGCATCTATTAAATCAAATACTGGTTCTTTTGGAGTTCCTTTATACGGATAATGATGCATTCTTAAATTTGCATCCGGATTAAGTTCCAATACATAAGGATCTCTGTCATCTAGTGATTTATAAATCATATCCACACCTGCTGTACTTAATCCCGGAATTGCTTGTACTGCTGACTCGGCAGCTTGTATCATAGCATTATTAACAAGATGAGATATTTCGTAACTATCTCCACCTAATGAGATATTTGAAGACTTATGAAGATAAATCACCTGGTCACTATCAGGTACACTATCGAGGCTAAGACCTTCATTGTTTAAATTATTTATAACTCTCTCATCAACTTTAATTGGTAATACTTTCAAATGAGGATTGAATGTTCTTTGTTTATTTTTTATAGCTATAAGTTCGTGAATTGTATTATTACCATTACCGATAACATTAGCTGGTACTCTTAAAATTGCTGAGTTGAACTGTTTTTCAATAACAAGAAATCTGGTTTCAATTCCTGATATAAATTCCTGAACTATTAAATTGAATTCTTTCTTTCTTTCTCTAGTCGCAGTTTCTGCGAATTTCCACGCTTGATCAAAATTACTTGAGTCGACATTTAAAGTAATGCCTCGGCCACCATTAAGATTACTTGGCTTAAAAACATAGCTTTTTCCTGAATCTTCTACATACTTTTTAGCTTGTTCATACTGATCCACACCAAATCCAATTGAATCACTTGTTCTAATACCAGCGTTTTTCAATGCTAGTTCTGTTGCCAGTTTATCTTTTGAAATTTCTTTTGCTTTAACTTTATTAGAAGTAGGTGTTTGTCCATAAATTGATCCAAACAATTCATTCTTATATTTCATTTTTATAGCAAATTTACTAGCTTTTACACTTCTACAGTCATCTAGTTTAGATATATGGTGATTGGCTAACATTAAAGTACCTTGAAAATTAGTTGTGTATTTATTAATAGGAAGATCAGCTAAATGTTCTATCATTATAGAATTTAAAAGTTTGAAATCCACTTAAAGCATCTCCAATCATTACATATCTACCCTATAGTTAATTCTCCTGCTTTAACCCATGAATTATACTTAAAGTTTTTACGATATTCTATTTGAACTTGTATTGACGTTTTCCCTTTAATATTAATATTTTGACCTTCAATATAATTATTTATAGAGAGTTTCTTTTTATTAATAATTATAAAGATATTTTTTTCTGGATGGCTATAGTTACTCTTAATATTTACAGATACATCTTCACTACTGTCATTGACTACTTCAAAACTAATATTAGTATCGCGTAATGCTATTCCATCATACGGCTTAACGGTTACTTTGTTCTCGATAGTTTTCATACTAACATTCATCGGGTTAACTATTCTTAAAGATTCAATAGGATGAACTAGTTCTATTCTGTTACTTCTATATACATCTAATGTGTTATAGCTGTTTGCAACTTGATAATTCAAGAACGGCCAGAATGCTTTAATATATAGACTCAGAAGAATGGTATTTCTTCTTTCATCCATTTTTAATGACAATAAATTACGCAATAAAAATTTACTATTGAAAAATATAAAAGTTTCTTGTATTGCCTCTGTTTCCTGCGTAATACTGCTATGCCAATTACTAAGCTTTGATTCAAGATATAACATCATGCTTAAATTGGCATTTAAAATCTCTTCACGATTTAAATTACATCTACGGGCTGCGTCTAAGTACATTTTCTTACCTATATCATTTTTGTCACGAATACTACGCGGTAGCCATTTTTTAGAAATGTTGTAACCATCTTCAATTTTCGTTACCTTATATCCAGATTGAGTATATGGCAATTTAGCCATCTCGTAAATGTTCGACTTTATATGTATACTATTAAAATCCATATTTTCTCTGACTAAGTATGCAACTTCATCGGAATGAGCTGAACTAAAATTGTATTTCATCTGCTTTATAAACTCATCTGGAATATTTAAATCTTCGAAATTATAATATTTATGTTTCAAATCAAAGTTATACACCAGTCTATCTACCAATTCTTTATCCCGTGTATATATATCTTTTCTTGGCCCTTCTTTTTCCTTTTCAAAATCAATTAGGTATGTGAATAAATTGAGTTTTGATTTAATTGATTTAAGGATTGCCAAGGATACTTTAGAATCCATGCCTCCAGTTAAAGATAGATATAATGTTTTGTCTAATTTCGATAACCATTCAACCTGATTTTTTAGAAACGGAATAGTTTTTTCAGCTATTTCTTCTGCTGATTGGTTTTCTATATCGTATCTTGGGAAATATCTACTAAACTGGTTTTCTTTGAAAGAAAAATAATTATTACAGTTAAATTTATAAATAGATTGTGTACCGGTATAATCCATATAACCATTAGTCCATCTTGTTTTTAAAGTAACATTCCTATTTTTTTTAACTACTTCACGAACTATTACTTCATGTGAACCAAAAAGCTCTTTATTCCAATAATATATTGGCTTCATAGAGGTTGCATCAGTATATACCTGTGTATCATCGGAGTCATCTACTATTAAAATATATCTTCCATTTAAGTAATCCAAAGCATCATAGAAGTATTCACGCGATATTTTGTATTGTTTACTTAAGTGTTTTAATATTTCATTACTATCCTTTTTTGAATCTCTAATGTCTAAAACGTAACCTAACATTATAATATTTACATCTTCATCAATAACCTGAGTTAAATTACTCGATTTTTCATAGTAAAAGTAAGCACTAGTTAACTTTTCTACTTGATTCAAATATTCAGGAATATTCTCTAATTTTCCTCTGGTAATTAAAAATTGATCCTTCCTGTATGAATTGACAGCCATATTTTCACTCCTATTCTCAGTAAAAACATCTAGAGGTTAATCAATTTTAATCTTCCAGCTTCGATAAAAGTTCTTTGATTATAATATTTTTTATATTTTAATTTTATCTTAATAAATTCTTTTGGCTGTATGGATATCTCTTTGAGATCTCTAAATTTTGATATACAAACTTCATTATTGAATTCACCATTATAGTCAATATTAACTTTTATAACATTTTTAACACTGTAAAAGCTTTGGATACCTATTTTTTCGACATTTTCACCATTGTTTTTGTAGTATAAAGTATACATGTTCTTCATTTTTATTGGAAGTTCCAGTGGCTTTATCATCCACTCTTTTATTGCTAAATTATTCATTCTCAGATCTGGGCTAAGTGATATTTCGTTATTATCACGGCACAGATCTATAGATTCCGAATTATAAACTAAATATTGTCTGTTAATATCATTCGTGATTTCTGTGACTTTGTTTTCAATTTCAGTAAGAGTAGAAGCATCAACATTAAATTTATTATAATCAATATTCTCGACATTAATCTTTATAATGCCATTATTTTCAGTACTCATTACACTACCAGTTTCCACAAAACCAATGACTGGTGTATTACTGCCAAGATAGTCACTGAGTTTTGAAGGTAGATATGGGTTTGTATCTTTAATACCACGCGTTAGTGCATCATTAATCAATAAGAAATCCAATTTTAGAGTTGTATTTAAAAATTCCAAGAATGATAAATATGGATATAAATTAATATTTAATTCATCTAATATTTTTTGTTCTCCTTCTGGTATCACATCGATATTAGTGAACAAGTGGAGTTTAAATTGAAAATTAAATTTTTCATTTAAGTAATCAATTAGTTTTATAAAATGATGATAACTTCTATTTTTATAGAAGTTACCAAAGTACCCTATATTGATAACGGATTTATCAAAATCGAATGAGCTAGGTTTCAGACTATAATATTTCTTATCTAGTGTGGGATGTTTGAGAATAACTGATTTTCTTCTGAGTATTTCTTTTTCTTCAATAGTGAAGCGTTTAATCATAGATTCCATTTGATTCTCATTTGTAAACACTAACTCATCTGCTAATGCAAAAGGAATGATTTCCATTAAGTTGAAAAGATTATTATCAACATATTTGCTAAAAGATCCCAGTATATCTTTTGATAGATATCTTACAAGATTATTATTTCCTATATCAGTAAATCTCACTTTAGAATGTATATCTACTAACAATGGATCTGAAAATTCAGCAGTCCATCTAACTTCAGGCTTCAAAATTTTCATAAATAGTGGTGGGAAATGTGAGATGGGGAACATTGCTCGACTATAAATTTCTTCATATCTTTCAGTGTTCTCTAAAAATAAACTAAATGCATCATCGACATATTTATTTAGATAAAACATATTACTAAATGATGCTTGAGTATTGCTGATTTTATTTTTGCCTACTAAATGTTTTACGATTTTCTGTAAAGAAGTTTCTTTCTTTCTAATTTTATTCATGTTATTTGATACTACATCTACAATTTGATTATCTTTTAAAATCCGTTTAGAAATAATCGTAGCACTTGTATCGCTATATGGAGGGAAACAATATGACACAACAAGTTTTTTAGCTAGGTCTCTATTTAGTATCGAATAATCAAAATGTTTAAAATTCATTTTATCAATTAAATCGACAATCTTACCATGTTCAGCTATATTCTCTCTAATATAACTATTCATAAATACTATCTGTGCTAAATATTTAGACCGAATTAATCGTTGGACTTGTTTGTTTTTCACTAAATCATACAACGCATCTAAAATTTCTAAAATTTCAATTCTTTGAAGTATTAAGAAATCATAACTTCCTGCTTTTCGAGAAACTGAGTTCTCTCGAATTACTCTATAGTACACTACTTCCTCATCCACAGGTACAACCTTAAGATTTGGTCTATTATTAGCAAAGAGTTCACAGAAATAGACAGTATCCTCCCCACTCTTAAGGGAAGATCTGAACTCTTGGGTTAATAAAAATTTTTTTGGAATTATTTTGCAGGCTGTTATTGTTGAAATTTTATTTAAATCCGTAAGTGCTGCTATTTCCTTCTGTGATGTATTTATTATTTCATAATTCAAACTGTTGGTCTCGTCAATTTCCCCGTCTGTTATATTATGTATCTGTGTATACAATATAGTTTGAGGCTCTAATAAATCGAAACTGGATTGTATAAATCTGGATGAAATAAAATCATCAATATCGACGTAAGTAACATGCGTATATTTAGCATATTGTGTACCTAAATTTCTTGCTGCTCCAGCACTCGGTTCATCATTAATTAGTATTGTAAGATCTAAATTATTATATTTATCAATGTTACTGTAGATAAAGTTTATATCATCTGCAAACTTACCATTTAATATTATGATTACTTCATATTTTGCTGTGGAGATTTCTTGATTGAGAATACTCTCCAAACAAGTATTAATAAAGTCCAAGCCATCATAAACAGGAATTACAATCGATATACCATTCTCTAATCTATCAGTATTTTCATTGAGTTCTTTCTTAATAGATTTTAATTTTGCCTGATATTTATCATACAAGGGGATTCCCTCCTACATCTTACTTGCAAGTGAATTAACATAACTTAATTTCTGTTTAATAACTTTTAAATTCGAGTCCGTTTCTTTATACTCATTCAGAATTGCATTTGCTGTATAAGCTAATTCATGGGCTTTGGATAACGAATTAATACTACTCGGCAAAAGATCTATCTTATCAATAATTTTTTGATTGTTGATAATTAATGAATTATGCATTTCTTCAACTGTAAAACAGTTTATATAGTAGTGATAATCTTTTATTTCTATGTTTTTAATTATGAAGTTATTTTTTATAATTTCCATGTCTATTTTATTAAGTGTGTGCTTGTTTGCACGCAGTTGAATGTGTTTATTAAACGGAATATTAAATAGATATTTGTAGTTTTCTTCAAATTTTAAATAATCATTTAAATATACAATGATCTTTACTTTTTGTAATTTTAAAATCTCATCTAGGTAGTTATAATCATCATTAATATGAACTTCTATATAAGACGAAGATAACTCAATTATTTTATCTATCATAATATTACCTCCCACTCTTAATTTGACAATTCCTCTGATAGTTCTTTAATTAATTTCTGATTGTCTAAATCATATACGGGATTGTAATCCTTATATAAATCTAGAATCTCCAAAAATAATTTTATTGATTCTTTTCTATCTTGTGGTAATAGTCTATCTATTCTAGGTTTGTACCACTTTTTAATATAGAAATTAAACCTTTCTTCTAAATACGTGTTCATTAGTCCATATTTATTTAGAAAAGGAACACGTTCTTTTTCCAATATTAAGTATTTAATAAAGAATTTTTTACTGACAGTGTTTGTGACACTTCCCGATACTGCAGCATAATATATATGAATTAGTTTATTAATCCCTTGGATACTTTTGCAATTGAGAACCAGTTCCTGAAAAAACATAGTATCTTGTCCCGCAGCACCTTCAACCATAATTATATCATTATCTAATATAATATTTTTCTTAATTATTAATGCTTGAATACTTTGAACTCTCATTTCACTTCTTTTAAGAAATTCTTGTGGATCGTCAATATACAATTTTCCAGAGTTATTATTTTTAATAACATTTGTATAACTAATCATATTCTTTTTCTCATCAGATTCTTTTACAATGTTCCCAACAACCATATCTACATTTTTCTCATTCATTGTCTCAAGCATATGAGCGTAACCATCACCTGTCGCTTCATTATCTGGATCTAGGTAAGTAATCAAATCTGTACTTGCGACTTTAACACCTTGGTTTCTTGGTTTTGAAGCACTGCCAGAACCAGTAGGGTTTTCAATATAAACTATATCCGGGTGTCTTCTTCTTAAACGATTCATAATTTTTATTGTGTATTCATCTGTACTACCATCGTTAACAAAAATTATTTCCATCTTTTCAAATATCGATGATCGTTTCAAACTTGCAAAACATTTTTCTTCTAGATAAGTGCCATTATTATGAATTGGAACAATAACACTTAATTCTTTAGTTACAGGATCGAGATTTTCAGGGTCCCCTTTAAACACTTCAACATCATCTAAATTATACCCTTTATCTAAATTTTTTATATCGTCTATGTTTTGAATATTTAGAGTATCTATCATAGATAGATATTTATCCTCTATAATATTTATAAAATTATGTGCTTCAGAAGAGTTATTTTTCACTACAAAATCTACATCAATATATTTAAATGCAGATATCATATCTTCCAAATAATACTCTTCATAAAGTACTTCACTAGAAAAATAAGTTATATAGTCATACTCTTTAATATTTACTGTATCTATGTCTGATTCCTGACATCTATATTTATTTATATATATTTGTCTTTCAAAATTAGCGATAGTATTTTCAGAATCATCCTGCAAAATAACCAGTATTTTACTTTCTTCATACTGATTCACTTTCAATCCTATATCCGAAGCGACTTTGGACAATCTATGATAAGTTGTATGATTGTTCATAACCGTTCTGATTCCTTTAGCTTGCAATTCCTGAAGATCTTTTTCCTTTGTATTATATATTAACTTAAAATCCTCTTTATCATTTATCATTCTGACATTAGGAAACATATTGTTAATACCTGTATTGTAGTTCGATAATAAAATATTTCCAAAAGCTTGCAATTCGTATACCCTGTTGGCAAACATAGTTTCAGAATATTTTACGGAGTTCATATTAATACTCCATCTAAAAAGTTTATGCATCTTCATTAACAAATCATGTTTAACTGGAAATGTTATTTTATTTATATATTTAGAAGGAAACTGATATCTTGGATTCTCGAGCTCTAAATTTCTATCTATAATGATTAAATCCTCTGTTTCTTTAAGAATAGAATCAAAAAGACGTTGCGTTTCTGACATTCGAACTGGATATTTAACAAGCCAAGACCCTGCAAATAATATTTTATTTTTATAATGCTCGAAGTATTTACTCCTAGTTCCTACTGGATTATGTATTGCAGGGTTGATACCAAATTGAAGCACATCAACATTTTGATTTCCTGTATACTCTATATAATCTTTTAAAACTTCTTGTGAAGTTGTATAAATATAATCACATGGTTTCGACATGTCCTTAAATAAATTATAATTTACTGGATCTTCTTTGGAATAAAAGACCGTTGTTATCCCCTCATTTTTATACAATTCAATAAGATGCAGTATATCTTTACGGGCATCAGAGAAGGGATTAGCGGCTCCTACCCAAGAATGATCAACACCTCTCCAAGTAGTTGCAAATATTACAAAGTCCAATGAATTGTCTATAGATATATCATTTCGAGATATGTATTTCATGTTTGCAATATCTTTAAATGATTCATATAAAAATTCATCAGCAATTATACCGATATTTAAATTTAGCTTTTTAAAATATCTGCTTCCATTACTCTCTGCTATTTCGTTACGCTTAATTATTTCGATATATTCATCTAATGCATTTTGTCTTCCCAATTCCTTCACTTTAAGGTAATAAAATAGGTCAGTTTCTTGTTTATTGTTATAATTTTTGCTGTATTCACTAATATTTATACTAGGATTTAAATCATTAATCATTTCATTTAATGCTAAACCAAAATCTTTTTTGTATACTTTACTGTACTTCTTTAGCTTTTTTTCTAATGTTTTCTTATCCATATTTAACTCACCACCTATTTATTCTTCAACGCTTTATATTTCTCATCCAATACTTTTAATTTTTCTTCAACTAAAACCATCCGTGCTTTGTATCGATCTTTTTGTTCTGTCAACCTGTTACTAAAATTCTTTTGTGATGCAAGTCTCTCTTCACTAAGTTTAAGTGCGTCTTTTAAAAGTTTAATCTCATCTTCTTCGGGAAAGTTCATATAGTCTTTCTTATCTTTATTGAGGTTTATAAATTCTTTAGCTGAAATAACTGATTTAATAATTTTCTTCGTCTTGTTTCTTTCAATATCAACACTGTAAAGAATATCCTCTATTAATTTATCTTCTTTAGATTTTTCAAAAGTATCATCAGACTGACTTAATATTTCTGTTATATTCTCAATATTACTAAATGAAGTCCAATACATTTCTTTGTCATTTATTTGTAATTTCGCTAATTTTTTTATGTGGAATAAGAGCACCAACTTCACAGTATTAATATCAATTTTTTCTTTTATTTGACCGGACAGGCTACTAACAGTGAATAATTCTTGAGAGTTTTTAAGATTTCCTTTATCAAAATACAAATTATATTCAACTGCTTCATCTAAATATGATGATGGATGAAATCCTTGAAATTTATCCTTTATAAAAACACCATAGTATTTTTTATCATTGTAGTCTATTTCAGATTTTATAGTTAACAGTTTTCCTTCAAATGCAGAATAAAAGTCTTTCTCAAAATCTAATTTCATATTAATCTCATCACTGTAATACTTGTCCTCAATCAATTTAAAAGTTCTTGGATTAAATCTAAATATTTGGATTGAATCTTCTAGTTTTATCCATCCGACTTTTTGATCATCGAGTTGAATAAAGTCGTACATCTCTCCGTTATAGTTTTTTTGAGTTACACTTGTAACTATTTTCCATTGGTAATCAGTATTATCTATTACTTTAGAATTGTCTTTTAAATTTTTAAGTATTACATTTGTTTCCTTTTCCAATAATATATACTGCTTGGAATATTTATAATTCTTTAAATCACTGTTCATTTAAATCACCCTTTTTATAGATTTATAATATGTTTTTCACCTTTATCCGAAAACATAATCTGACTTTTATCTATTCGTAGATTACTGATATTATCTGAATGTCCTTCTCTATAGAAGGCTGTTAAGAAGCTTGTTCTGGTACCTTGCTTACTAAATTGAAGCTGAGTTGTTTTTACTGTTTTCCCAAATTCAAAGGAAACAACCGTTTCTTTTATATCAGCATTTACCTTTTCATTATTATCATCTATAAGTTGTAAACAATATTTTTTGTCATTAATCATAATACGAAAAGTTCTATTATTGATTTTACTTACTTTAGCATTTGGATTTAGAACGAAATTTTGTATGTATTTTTGATTGATTTTGGAATTTATCGAGTCATAAACAATAAGCTCATCGGAATCGGTCAAAATGCAAGTTCTGCTTAAATAAGTTGCATGATACATATTATTTTTAGCAGATACTAATTTATATTTATGTTTCTTAATATATTTATTTAAAGACAACTTCAACTGATCTTTCTGAGGAGAAGTTAATTTATAATCTTTACCTTCTATATAAATAGTACTGTGACCTTCTGGTGAAACAACTTTCTCTCTTATAGGATTTTCTTTTTCATAATTATATTTGCCCGAATCTATAAAAATATCCATACCATCCATATATAAATTCATAGATAAGTCATCCTTATGTTTATGAGTTTTACTCTGATAACCTGATTTAAATAAGAACCAAGTACTGTCAGAAATTTTATCATTATTTTTATTATTAAATATTGATAGACCTGCTTCATAATCAATAAAGTCCACAAATTTTTTAGGTATCTTCTTATCAATTATTGTTCCCGTATCCCCTACAAGTGGATACTGACGGTTAGGTTTTATGAAAATAGAAGTTATTCTCTTAGCATTTTCAAGAATATCTAAAACATCACTTGGGAATGGTTTATTTAACTCTTTTAATATACGCTTCGATCTATTGAGAAGAGTCAAAACTAATCTATGATACTCAGGTGAATTTTCAAGATGGAGTCCTTTATAAGAGAAGTCTCTTTTAATACTGTAATTTAATCGATAATAAACTTTTGATGTAATTAGCTCTTGTTTCTCTTTATTTTCCAAATAAAAACTAGCTACTAACAATGAGTTATCCATCATTATTCCATGGTTATTATCACGATAATTTTGATCATCATTTAAAAAATCCACATGCTTTGTGATAATTTCATTAAATATCTTTTGGGGGAGCTTTGTTTTCTCAGAGTGTTCCTGGAAGTATATAATATTATTTACTCTGTATGAAGCAGCATGTTCATTCCAGGCAAAGTTATTTATTTTATAATCAGAGTTTTTATTATACCAGTCATTAATAATTTTTCTGGCTTCTTTAATATATTTTTTATCATCTGTCTTCAAATACATTTGTACAAAATCTTTAACAATATTTAGACTGTGTAAATATACTTGATACGTTCTTGAATTTTGTGGATGCCTATAATCCCAATCAATTGAACCGTTTATTTTTACAGGATCTAAGTTATCTTTTATAACTAATTCTCCCTTTTCATACTCCAATATATTAGTTTCAAAATGTTTACTTTTACTAATAATCTTTTTAATATCCATTGAACAGCAATCCTTTACAAATAAAACTGTAGACATCGTTATTAACTTTGTCTACAGTTTATTTTAATTTATATATAGTCTAGAACTTTTGAATATTACCGTAGTTGTAGTATTGAACTTCAGAGAAGTTATTCGGTACTACATTCTTCGTATCAAAGATTACTTTGTCTTTCATTGTTTCAAAATCGTTATCTGTTAAGATCTTGAACTCACTGTGATCACTTAATACTAATACTAATGAAGAATCAGTCACTGCAGACTTCATATCTTTCTCAACAAAGTCCATTTTCACGTGCGGATCGTAAGTATTTACTTCCAGTCCTTCTTCTTTACGAAGCAGTTCGTAAATATCAAACGCTGGTGATTCACGGATATCATCCACGTCACCTTTATATGTTAAACCTAAAACAGTTACTTTGTTGCCGTTCAGTTTAGACAGCATTTTTTTAGTAATACTCACTACATATTCAGGCATAGACACGTTGATTGATCTTGATAACTGAATTAACGGAGATTCTTCCGGCGCTTCAGCAATAATGAAGTAAGGGTCTACAGCCAGACAGTGTCCGCCGACACCAGGCCCCGGTGTGTGCAGGTTAACACGCGGATGCTTGTTAGCCATTTCAATTACTTCATGAACGTTAATATCCAGACGGTTACAAATCATAGCAAGTTCGTTCGCTAATGCAATGTTCACGTCACGATAAGTATTCTCCATCAATTTAGACATTTCCGCTGTCTTAGCGTTTGTCTCAATCATTTCACCTTGTACAAATGTACCGTAAACTTTTTTACCTGCTTCAACACATTGAGGGGTCATACCACCGACAATACGGTTGTTATACACAAGTTCTTCCATAATCTGACCAGGCAGTACACGTTCTGGACAGTGGACTAAGAAAATGTCTTCTCCGATTTTAAAGCCCTGTTCTTCAAGGTAAGGCGCAACGTGGTCGTCCATCGTACGCGGTGCTATTGTTGATTCTACGATAACAGTATCACCTTTTTTAAGTAATGGAACAATCGATTTAACGCCGCTCATTACAATAGAGATATCTGCTGATTTGTGTTCATCATTATTGTTTGGTGTAGGAACCGCAATAATATATGCATCTGCTTCTTCAGCAGTTGTAGACGCTCTGAATTTGCCTGTTTCAAGCACTTCCTCCAGCGCTTCCTGCAATCCAGGTTCTTCGATGTGAATGTGTCCTCCATTCAGCATATCTACTGCCTCTTGTTTAATATCGACACCCAGTACATCAACTCCGTGTTTTGCAAACATAATTGATGTCGGCAATCCGATATAACCTAATCCTATTGTTGTTAGTTTCACTCTGAAAACACCCTACCTTTTCTTAAATAAATTAATCTGCTTTTCTTAGTATACCAAAACTTTTTACATTAAAAAGGTTAATTTTTTGTAAATATTGATTTAATTCCTGTCTGTCGTTCTTTTTAGCACTTATAACAGTCACTGCGCTGTCAGCCAGTTCTAAAAAAGCACCGTAATTTTCGCACTCTTCAAAAGGCGGGCCGATCAGGAAAATATGGTCATAGTAACTTTTCAGCGGACTTAATTTCGACAGTATATTGTAGTCGCTGAACTTAGCCATCAATTCCTCTTCATCCATTTCTTCAACATGAATAATATCGAGTTTTTCAAAGGCTGAATGGTTGATTGCTTCACTTAAAAACATCGAATTTCTTAAAGTCGTAAACAAATTCGGTTTTGCTTTTGAGTGGATATACTCTTCCACTGCCGGAGTGCTTCTGCTGTCGAGATTAACGACCAGCACCTTATCTTTTAATTCCGTCAGTATATAAGCAATATGCATCGCAGCATCAGTCACTGCCATTCTCTTATTTACAGAAGAGAATATTGTTTTGTTATTGGGATTGTCGTGATTTTCATTTCTTATTGCCATAGCTGTATCATACAGCTTGTTAATTATATCTTCGTCAAAGTTATTGAATCTGTCTTCCGTTTCGCTCATAGTCTCACTCCTAGAAAGTACCGAGGGTTCTTTCACCAAGATAGTGCTCGATATCTTCTTCAGTACTTATATTTCTATTACTAAGCGCTGTCACAATACCGATTCCGGCACCGATTAACAGCGACAGTAAAATGATAATTATTTTTAAAGCGTCGTTTTGTGTCTCATAGACATTCGGAGCAGTACTGTCGGTTGTTACAACACCTTCTTCAGCCAGTATATCCATAGCCTGGGCTTGAATAGAATTGTAATTAATTCCCGGTTCAGTCGTAATTGTCAGGTGTAAAATGTCAGATCCCGACTGGCCGTCTGCAGCGGCTACAAGAATATTATCCGATGCCTTATTCACAGTTTCGTTAAACTGAATATTTAAATTTGCAATCGTATTTGGTTCAAGCCCGCTTTCTAAGGTATAATATTCTTCGTACGTTGTACTGGACGGTGGTATGAAGAAATTAACAGCTGTACCCACTACTCCGAGTGCCAATGTCCATATGATAATATTAAGTAAATTTTTCTTTAAAAAATACATACGCCGTCTCCTTCTCAGTGATTCATCTTATATTATACTATTAAGGCGGCGAAATAGAAAACATTCTACGAAAAATACCAAGGAGCATTTTTATGAAAATCGATATTATCGGCAGTCAGTTTGCCGGCCGTTTAACAGAATTCAGAAGTTTCCCATATGATGTAAATAATTTCGTGACGGGCCAAAGTTTCCTGTCACTCTTATCCAAGCCTTACCCGGTTGCAATGAAAGATCTCAACACATCAGACATCGTTGAAATCTCAACTGCCCACAGAGACTTAAACAAGGCGAATTTAAGCAAGCTGCAAGAATCCCGGGCTGAAGTATTAATGATTGATTTATTAAGCGAGATGAACACACTTGTAAAATATAACGGCTCTTATTTCAACAGACAGTCCTTCGAGCTGCTCGACGAGTCAGTGGATTATGAAGAAGTCCGTAAAATTGAACAGTTCAAGGCTCTGAAACAGCATTTAAATAAAATACTTGAACTGACATCCTTTTATAAACAGGTCATCTTAATAGACGTGCTTCCGAACAATGAACACGATGATTTCATTGCCGGCATTTATGAGCTCCTGTACAACAGCATTGACAATAAGCTTGTTCTGAGCGCTGATAACAAAGGCGTTCCTGATATGCTGGATGCTCCTATTGAAATATATGAAGGTCTTGTCCAGCAGCTCAGAAAATTCAACTCTGACAACTATGAAAACCAGCTGCTGTTTGACGAAAAATTGGAAGATAATATTCTCTCTGTCTATATGAACTATATTGAACCAAGATACTATGTATATGAACTTTACAAAGACGGAAAACCATATAAAAAATCTCACCGTACAGATTCAAGATACTGTCAGTTTATACTGGATGAGCCGGGAAAATACCGTATTCGAGTGACTGCTGAAAGTGACAAAGCAAAACCGAGGTTTTCTGAAACCTATGTCTATAAACCATTGACTCCCGGCAAAGAGAGTCCGGACGCTGAATATATAGAAATGCCTGACAAGAAAAACGAATGGATGCTGCAGGTTTTACTAAATAATATGAAAGTGAGAGGCCTTATCGGCAATCCTTATAAATATCCGGAAGGATATAAGGGTATCGATGTATATCAGAGAGAGGAAATAAAATCATCGTATATACAAAAAGAAGATTTAACTGAAGTTTCCCTTGCCCTCCTTGAAAATATGTCTCCGGATGATTTAAAAGATTTTGTGAATGAACACAAAACGCTGATCAACGAGGCTTCTCCTGCCATGCAGAATTATATAAACTTCCTTCAACAGTAAAAAAGAGCTGCACTTTGACGTGCTCCCCTTAAGTTGTACTTACTATTCAACTTAAGGGGAGTTTTTGTATGAAAAATAATAAACATAGTTTTGAATTTAAGTTAACAGTCGTAACAGATTATTTAAATGGCGAAGGTGGATT
>NZ_JADGLW010000028.1:0-267 GCF_015235105.1 Jeotgalicoccus nanhaiensis | reverse complement strand
GTAACAAGGTAGCCGTATCGGAAGGTGCGGCTGGATCACCTCCTTTCTAAGGATATTACGGACATCTCTTTTGAGATGAATATCGGAGCCGTTGACATATTGTATTCAGTTTTGAATGTTTCTTTATGAGATATTCAGTCATGTACATTGAAAACCGTATAGAAGTAAAGAGAAGAGTAAAACGATTTCAAATCGAGCAAACGAAATGAAAGCGAGAACGCAAACGTATCTAAAAGATACACTCACACAAATTTCATTACGATTAAG
>NZ_JADGLW010000027.1:0-392 GCF_015235105.1 Jeotgalicoccus nanhaiensis | reverse complement strand
GCTCAAAAGCCACTAATTCGCCAAACCCTTGATTTCCTTGCTCATCTGTTATTACAAATAGATCAAACGCTTTTTCTTCCAGGCGACCATAGCTCGTGACAAACGGCGTTTTTAAAGGCAAACGAACCTGATAGGTTTCAATTGATTGAATGTTCATTCAGATAGCTCCTTCCAATAACGCTGTCACCTTTTCATAGAAAATCGTTGGTTGTTCTAAATGGATACAATGTCCTGCTTCAGGAAAAATTGTCAGCCTCAACAACGGTTGACGTGCCTGCATTTTTTTCGCAATTCCAATAAATTTTTGATCTTCGCCGCCTACCAATAAATCGGTAGGAATCGGCTGCAATTCTGCTAGACGTTCCCAGTAACTCTCTTGCGCTCCTGTACCC